>JAQVGZ010000057.1 GCA_028696455.1 Desulfotomaculaceae bacterium
AATTACCGATTATGTGCAGGGAGACTTTAGGGAAAAGCTTATCGGTATGTGGAATCGGATCGATATCGAGGGAATTCAATACGCCAGGGACAACGGGTACAAAATTACTGATTTGAGCCCGGAGGAAATGGTTGAATGGAAGCAGATGTCTAACAAGGTCGTGGAAGACTATGTCAACGCCATGGTAGCCAAGGGCTATTCCAAAGACGAAGTGAATAGTTGGATTAGTTTCATACAGGAACGGATCAAGTACTGGACCAATGAGCAAATAAAAGCAGGGGTTAAATCCTCGACCGGTCCGGATGAGGTCCTTGTAAAATAAACGGTACCACACCACCGCCCCGGCCAAGACTGCCACCATACCAAAAAATACGGGGCGGCATCACTCAATAAGAACTGATTTTAGACCCAAGGCATGCAGTACACCCACCAAGATGAAAACACTGCCATTGACATAGGCATATATCCCCATCAGACGACCAAGGCCTTTTGTGTTGACTTTTGCTTTTTTTTCTTTTGACACAGTGTTATAGCCTGCGATTAGGAAATACCATTTAAATACATGAACCGCCAACCCTATGCTGATAAGGAATACACCAATTATTATATACAACCACATGATAAACCACCCGAAATTTATATAGTGTTACTTTTCAGCCTGCGGATCTCCTCTTAATCCCCAACGTTGTGGACGTTCTTCAAATATTACAGATGCTTTAGGCGGTATGTCTTTTCTCTCTTATCCTTAATTATATTTTTGCCATGATCAAACGTATGACACAAGAGGAATGATTTTTGCCCCTATACTTGCTCGAAATACCTTCTTCTCTCCCAATCCGTGACGGAGGTCAGAAAATATTCGATTTCTTTTTGGGCCGTCTTGGCATAATGTTCTATCACGTCCTCACCAAATAAATCCCGGGCAATCTTACTTTTTTCAAAATTCGTCAGGGCAGCCATTAAACTTGCGGGCAGTTTCTTGTATTCCGGCATTTCATTAGCGCTGCCGCATACCGGCGGGGAAGACAGGTTTAACTTATTTTCGATACCGTACAGGCCCGAGGCCAGGCACGCGGCAAGCACCAGATAAGGGTTGGCATCGGCCCCGGGGATGCGGTTTTCAATACGGAAAGATTTTTCCTGGCCAATCAACCGGAAAGCCACGGTGCGGTTATCTAAACCCCAGGACAGGTTGCGGGGGGTGACTAAGGAGGAGCCGTACCGCTTATAGGAATTGATGTAAGGTGCGTAGAAGCACATCAGTTCCGTGGCCAGCAGCAGCATGCCGGCGAGGAAATGCTGGCA
Organism: Desulfotomaculaceae bacterium; assembly: GCA_028696455.1. Taxonomy (GTDB): domain Bacteria; phylum Bacillota; class Desulfotomaculia; order Desulfotomaculales; family Pelotomaculaceae; genus MVQL01. The sequence continues at coordinate 1,306 of JAQVGZ010000057.1, forward strand.
GGTTGCAGACATTTTATAGTCATTATGGTCATCGTAGAAAATGTTACATCCGTTCCGATCCAGCAGACTAATATGCACGTGAAACCCGCTGGCAGGTTCTTCGGTCCTATACCTGGACATGAAGGATACTGTCAGGTTGTCCAAATCGGCCATTTCTTTAATTCCATTTTTATAAATGGCTGTTCTGTCCGCCATTTCCAGCACATCGGCATACCTCAGATTTACTTCTACCTGGCCTTGTCCCCGCTCGGGCCTGGTCATTTCCACCTCTACCCCAGCGTTGTTTAAATTGCGTCTGACCTTGCCCAGAAAATGCTCGTAGCGGGAAGACTGGTGGATTGACTCCGCCGGCATACGGGAAAGGGGAAGCAGGTCCTGATATTTTTTATCACGGGCAGCTTCGGCGGTTTCATTGAAAATATAAAATTCAATCTCTGACGCCATGTTCACTTGCAACCCCATACTCCTGACCTTCTCTACCTGGCGTTTGAGAATGTTTCTTGGAGATACGCTTACAGGGGAACCGTCCTGATGAAAAAGATCAGCCATAACTAAAGCCGTCTTCTCAAACCAGGGGTAAAGCCTAAGGGTGGTCAGATCGGGGACTGCCCTGAGATCTTGCAAGCCCGTTTGCCAGCCAGCCAAACTGTACTGCTCACCTACATTCAGCTCTATATCGCAGACCAGATTGTTTGAGCAAATGTTTATTCCATGGATGGCCTCGGCCAGAAAAAAATCAGCGCAGCACCTCTTCCCGAAAAATCTTGACTGCATATCGGCCGCGGCAATAATAACCGTATCAATCTCACCACCCTGGACCATTGATTTGAGGGTAGCAATATTTGTTTGACTCACTGGAAATCCTCCCCATAAAGTTTCAAGCCAATCCAGCAGTTTCCTTACTATTTGTTGCTGTCACTCTTTAGTACGTTTAAACAACAAAAGTATTACATATCCACCCTGAGCTATTAAAAAAAGAGATACCAACCAAAGACAGAAGTGTCTCCAGGTAATTAGCCTCGATGTCAAAACTATCTCGATATCAAACTTTACTGGCTCCGAGGCGGCAAAGAACTTTAAACCAGCTTGGTTAGGAGTCCCTTGTTATATTTTCAAGCCAATCCCAGCAGTTTCCAGTAAGGCAGCGTGGCGAAAATTGCCACCAGCCTTACACCAATAGTTAGGGCGTTAAACGTTAACAGGGATCGTTCATTAAAGAGTTGCCTTTTATTTGTTAGTTCCCTGAACAAGAGGTAAGTGCCGGATTGATAAGGAAAAAACCAGCCATCAGCAATAAAAAGAATTATAAAACCAATCAGCCAGGGGTTTATTCCCGCTGCCTGGGCCATGGGAATAAAAACGGTGGCAAAAATTGCCACAGTGGTACCATACGGGATCAGCAGCTGGATTATCAGGACGCCGAGGCAAAGCAGCAGTACAAAGAACGGAAAATTTTCGCTCATATAGTTAGTCATCCAGAGCAGGTGGGCGCCGATCCACTGGTCCAGACCCACATAGGACATGGTATTCACAATGCCGATAAGGCCCCCGAGATAGATCAGAAAGGGCCAGTTTATATCTTGTTGAAAATTTCCCCCGGTAAAGAACCCCAGAGACAGGAACAGGTACAAAACCGCCAGTCCAATCCAGGGTGTGTCCACCTTATGGATGGAAGATGTAGCTAACCCCAGCACAAAAAGGGCCACGCCGGCCAGGGCCACCCACTCTTTCATGTTTAGCGGGCCGAGAACTGCAAGCTGGGCTTTTACCTGCTCCCTTGACCAGCGGGGGGGGGCACCGTGACGATACATCAAGGCGATCATAATCATATAAAAGACGAACATTACTACTGCCGTAACCGCAGCCGCCATGGCCCAGTACTCCCAGCTGAACTGCTCTCTCACCTGTAGCGGCAGTAGTCCTAAAATAAGAAAGTTGTAGGCGCTGCCGCTTAAAAACGAGGTGGAAAAGAAAGTTACGCCTGTGTGGGCGGCGGCGGACAGTTGTGTCGCCTCCTTGCCCACCGGCTTGTAGTCCAAGGCCTCGGACATGTCCAACAACAGCGGGGACATGATGGAAACCCGGCCGCCAGGGGTGGGAACCAGTGGGGTCAATAAAAGTCCTGTAAAAAAGATGGAAAAAGCGCTCCAAAAGCGAGACTTGGGTAGATATTTTAAGATTATCAAAATAACCCGGTAGGAGATACCCGATGAGGTCAGAACAGTACCCAGACCGAACACGCTCAGGGCCATGAAAAAGCTGCCGGAAGCAAAACCGGAGAGTGCCACCTGTGGAGGCGCCAACCCCAAAAAGAGCAATGACAAAAGGGCCAGGATACAGGGAATAAACTCAGCGGCTGAAAGCCTGAAAACCCACATCACAATGGTTACAGAAAAAACGCTGAGAAAAAGCCGGCTGTTCAGGTCAAGCCCCAGATCGGAACCGAAAAACATGATCAAAAAAGGCGCCAGAAAAGCGCAAATCCACCCTGGAATGCTCCCGCTGCCCGAAGAGCCCACCGGATAGTGCATTGGGCCGATCTGAGACTGCACTAGATTTGTCCTGAAATAACGATTGAGAAGGGCCAACAAAAAGTTGGATTTTACTCCGGGTGCATCCAACAAGCTGTCCAGGGCCCTCCGGGGAAGGCACAGGACCACCGCCGGAGAGACGGCGATGGCGTCAGATATATAATATTCAGCACCGGCTGTTAATTCCTCACCCAAAAAACCATTAGAAACCTCGCCAACTGTATGATTGCCGGATACCAATCTGATGACGCCTTCCTTGACAAAGTACAGCTCATCGGCAGTCATTCCCGAGCGGAAGAGGTATTCGTTTTCTTTTACTTCTTTTAAAGTTATATATGGAATCAACCGGGCCAGTTCCTTTGGCTGGCAGGAGGAAAAAAGAGAGGTATTTTGTAAACTTGTCGTGATTTCCATAATTCCTGATCCCATTTTATGCATCCTCCGGAAAATTAGTAATAATGGCCAGTGGCCCTGGCAAAGGCTTCAAACATTTTCGGCATGGCTATGTGGTGCGCTTTAACGGCGGCCTCCCGGATGTGCATGATATACAACCGGTTTTCCCGGAAGAAAATATCCTCCGGCTTTTGTCCCTTTTCAATAATTGCCAGGGCTATTTCTGCTGCCACCTGGCCTTGCTCCAGGGGGGAGGCGCCCACCGCCATCATTCCCCCATCCTCCACATATACTTCCCTGTGGCTAATTCCGGGTAATTTGGAATTCTGTTCTGTCCACTGAATAATCTCCCGGGGCGGTACAATAGATTTATCCGTGGTGGAACGACGGATGGAATAATAGTCGGTAAGTAATAGTATGTCTGCTTTGTCCTGTGCTTTACGGACAGCCATTTGCCAGTCCTCAAAAGTCCTGCAGCGGGTGGAATCCACCAGTTCTAGAGGTTTCCAGGTGAAGGAGTTGATCTCCCCGGCGGAAAAAAGTGCCGTTTGTGAAGCATCAGAGATATGGGCAATACGCCTGTGGCCCTCCGGCATAATCTGAGCGATTGTCTCCCGCAATGCATCCATCTGTATCTTTTCGAACATCCCTGTTACATTGAAGGCTGTGTCATAGCCGTACTCCTCAAGAATTCCCTCGACACCGGTAAAAACGATATTAATGGAAGGATTATTAACATAATATTTGCCTACCAGCATCTGGGCTTCGTCGTCAACAGCGATGATTACATCGGGCTTCCACTTATTAACGAGATTTCTTGCTGCAATTCCCGCATTAGTCATATAGCCTGTATCCGGGCGCCTTTTTATATCAAGGTAAAAATATTTTACCGAGAAGGGTTTTTTTCCAATAACCTCGTTAATACCTTTATTCACATCATTTACCCAGGAGTAATCAGTTGCATAGCTGTGGAGTATCAATACCCGCGGCTTTGATAAATTAAAACTCACCAGGAAGATACAAAGGGTTATAAAAAAAATAATAACTATTATCCGTTGCCAATTGATCTTATTCATGAAACTATTTACTACCTCCAAGGAAGGTCAGTTATTTAACTGACCGGAATGGCTGCTTTTACCACATAACGCCCTTCTTTTACTTCCAACAAATAGACCGGGCTTTTGACTGGCTCACGGTCCTGATCAAAGGTGATGGTTCCGGAAACGCCCTGCCAGTTCTTTGTACCTGCCAGCTTTTCCTTAATATCAACCGGTTCGGCGCTTCCGGCATCCCGGATAGCGTCTGCCACCAGGTTTACTGCGTCATATGCCTGGGCTGCAAAAACATCCGGCGTTTGGTTATTGCTGACGGCTTTGTATTTTTCAACGAATTCCATCGTCTTTGGTTCAATGGATTTGGGGTCCACCCCAAATCCAGCATAGACCATGGTACCTTCCACTGCGGTTCCTCCGCATTCGATTAACTCCCTGGTGTACATCCCGTCTCCACCCGCAGCTACCTGCTGCAGCCCCTGTTTGCGCATTTCCTGCATAAAAAGATAGGCCTCCTGGGAATTACCGGGAAAGATCAGGCCGTCGAACTGGTTTTGTTTAAGAGAATTAACCTGGGCGCTGAAATCGGTGTCATTTTTTCTTATCTTTTGCTCGTTAATAATTTCAATCCCGTTCCTAAAAAGGGCCGGCTTGAAAATGGCAGTCAATCCTTCAGTATAACTCCGCCCGACATTTTTTACCAGGGCGACCTTTTTCCATTTGAGGTCATCGGCAAGGTACTTGACAACGGCGGGAACCGCTACCGTATCCAACAGGGCAATCCGAAATATATAGTCGCCCATCTCCACCACCCCGCTGCCGGAAGCAGTGGGGGAGATCAACACCACATTATTGTCCTGGCAGACGGTGGCCGCAAGTTTGGTAATGCCGGTGGTGTTGTCACCGATCACCGCTGCCACCTTCCGGGCCACCAGGTCCTGGGTCACCCTGACGGTTTCAGAGGATTTGCCGCCATGGTCCCCTTCAATCAGTTCCACTTTCTTACCCAATAGACCCCCGGCCCGGTTGATGTCATCAACGGCAATGCGAATTCCCTTCAGGCACTCGCTGCCTCCGTAACCGCTCTTATCCCCCAAATAACCAATATTGATGATATTTTCTCCGCCAATATCGGGTTGTTTATTTATTTCCCCATCACTTGCACCGGTTTTGCAACCCGGCAGGATCAATACGGCCAGCATAATAAATATTAGAAATAATATATGTTTCCTTTTCACCGGTTTCAACTCCCGTTCGTTACTCCAGCGGGCACAGCCATTCCGTATTCCTTTATCACAGTTACCGGATAGTCTTAAACCTTTCTTTAAAGGCTTCGTCACTTTAGCATTTGGCCACTATCCGGCCCCACTTCTTGGCATTTCCAGTTTGCTGGTCATCCTATTTCTCCTTTTTTGATGTGTTTATCTTTAGGTTTTTTCCTTCCATATTAGTAAGTACGATTTATTTCTCAGAGTATTACAAGGTATTTTTGATTTTTTGCTCATTTAAAAAAGGGACTCTAACTGCGAATAGTAAGAACCAATAAAATAAGATCTATTAGCAATGAAAGTTGTCAGTTAGTTTCACCAGGTGATAGCTCCGAGGTCAAATTTTTTTGTGGACCCGTGTAATACTTTATGGCCAATATCGTATTTACAGGTAGAAACTGAATTAAAATTGATTTAAGGGGCGAGGCAAGCATGTCAATGGAAAACATTAAAAATTTTTTTGCCAGGGTAAGGGAGAATGAAAACCTGCAGCAACAGTTCAAAGAGCTGGCAAGCACATCTGCAGAGAACTACATGCAGGCATTGGTCGAGATTGCCCATGCCCAGGGGTTTTCATTCGAAAAGAACGATCTGGAGGCCTATTTCTCCGGGGCGGCAAAAAACTTGAACTCAGCGGAGGAGTTAAACGAAGCAGATCTTGACGCCGTAGCCGGCGGCGGGTTATTTGATTGGATTAGCATGTCGGTAGCTACAGTGGGATTTGGATGCGCGGCTTCAGCCGCACACAGAAACACTTATTCCGGCTGCCCTTTGGATAATTAGTTGTAGCTTTCGCCATTCATAACATTTATGCTGCCATAAATACATGAAGCTCTCTAACCGTTGAATACCAACGGTTAGAGAGCTTTTTTCGTTGACCACCAGTTGAGCCAGATTAACTATCGAGGGCAGATGCGAGGTTGTCTTTACCACAACGATGCCTTCCGGCCGTGTTAACAATATGGCATCGTTAATTCCGTCGGCACGGCCGGTTGCTTCGATGACAATATCAAAATGCCCGGCCATGGTTGTTAAATCATCCCGGGAATTAATAATTTTTGTCTCAACACACTGTTCCTCGGCCACAGCCAATTTTTCCGGGTGCTTGCCGATTAACAAAAGTCCCGGATTAAAGTGACGCAAGGCTAAAGCAATGAGAAGTCCCAGTTTTCCGCCCCCCATAACCAGGACCCAAGATTAAGCCCGGTGCTTATCAGTCAGTATCTTTCTAAGACGTTTTAGCGCCCGGAACAGAATAACCGCAACATTATTGTCATCTAATGCCATCATCTGAGCAATCCGGCGGTTGGTCAGGTTCCACCAAAATTTTAGGGCAATTATGTTCTGTTCCCGGATGCTTAAACGTTTTAGTGCATCCAGCAACTTCATGTCGGTTTCATTCCGGAGGACTCTTTCCTCTATATCCGGTTCATGCGCTTCCGCCATTTCTTCTATGGTTGCTGTAAGCTCGAAAACACAACGTTTTTGAGCCCGTAAGTGATCTCTTACCGTATTAACAGCAATAGTAAACAGCCAGATGGAAAACTCTCCTTTTTGCGGGGAATATTGTTCCAATTTTGAGAGTGCCTTTTCAAATACCTGGCTAACCAGGTCTTCCACAGTATTGCAATTCACACGAAGGCGTATATAATTATAAATCCTTGGGTAGTAGTGATCATAAATTGCAGCAAAACACTGTGTATCCGATAAGGCTTGCATAACTAGTTCTTTTTCGTTCTCAAGTATGCCTATGTTTTTGCTTTGCATTAGAATTTTCCTTTCCTTCTTAATCATCTTTCTATCATATTGATGATCTCGTCTATGGTAATCTCGCACAAATTGTCCTAGACAAGGGTATTTCCACTTGTGCATTGAGGGTTTTAAGCCGGGATAAGTTATTTAATATTTTTTCGCGGAAGGAGGATAAGGGTAATTCCTTATACTTGAATTGGGAAACCAAGGGCTCCCCACATAACCGGTGCTTTTTGCGAAAGTCTGACGGGCTGTAATTAAAATTGCGTCTAAAATGCTTGACAAGATACTTTACATCGGAAAAACCGCACTCGGCAGCAATCTCATTAACAAATTTATCGGTGCCGAGAAGCAGCCTTGCCGCTTCCAAACATTTACCGTAAAATAAAAGCTCCTGGTAGGTAAGTCCGAATTTAACCTTGATGTCCTGAGATAAATACTGCATAGAAATTCCCATTGTTTTCGCTAGCTCTGTAAGGCTTTGGTTTTTCCATGGTGTATTCACGACATACTCGTAAATACTCTTGTACCTTTGCACCCGTTTTTCATCAAAAGCATCAATGCCCGGGCCGTACCGCAGATAATCAAAGTAGTCTGCCATCTCTACCAAGGTTTCGTCAAGACAGCCAATGATGTCAATCTTGCGGAATTTTTCAGTGATCCAGTAGACCAGGCGAAGAACGTCTTCTTTTAATAAATTGTATTTTTCCGGCACCTGATTTTCGTGGTATGGCGAACAACAGTGAATAAAGGTATATTGGAGATCCGGGATGGTGCCACAAAAGCCCGAATCCACCTGAACCATCAGCAGCTTATTGTCTCCGCCACTTTTTTGGATCCGGTGGATTTCATTTTTATTGACCACCGCAATATCATTCTCTTTCAGCAGGTGGGTTTCGCCGCCTATACCGATAATCGCCTGACCCTCTAATACCATAATAATTTCAAGCGCACCGTGCCAGTGGTAGGGGCAGTGCTCAACATCCCGTATATGCGCTTTCACCGGCATATCCCCTGCAAATTCGATAATTTCCGGGCGCATCGCAACTCACCTTTTTCTCTGATTCGCGCTTATTTTAATTCATTTAAAAAAATCGCAACATGACGATTTCCTTGTTTTGAAAAAAATTTTAAAAAAGTATCCAAAGAATTATAAACAAAAAAACCTGCTGTAAAAAAGCAGGTATAAAAAGAGGAAAACTTATTTACTTATATTACTTATTTTGGAATTCAGAGGATTTTTCTTTTTTCTTTCAGAATTTTATTTCTGAATCAAAGCATCGGAAAGTGGGCAATCACGGTATTCCACCTGGGCTGTAAGGGTTTGCAGATCTACCTGATGTTTTTCGCGAAATTCCGAAGGAATGCAGTGAAAGAAATGCCTGAAGTACTTTACGAAATATTTTGCATCGGAAAATCCACACTCAAGGGCAATGTCAATAATCCGTTTGTTAGTGTTTAAAAGCAGCTTTGAAGCATTAACACATTTACCGTAATATAATAATTCCTGGAATGTTAACCCGAATCTATCTTTTATATCGGAGCTTAAATGCTTCAAGCTGACACCGGCCTCAGCGGCCAGTTCTTTCAGCCTCAACCGGACATCAAGATCGCTGCTGGCATGTATAGCTATTTGCTTGAACCTTTTTACGAGTTTTTCATTAAAGGGCGTGGTTCCATAACCCCAGCGCAGAAAATCAAAGTTGTATGAGATATAGGAAAGCATGGCTGCGAGCAGTCTCTCAATATTTTTTTTAAGCTCTCTGTCAGGTTTTTCAATCATTACCCGCAGCAACCGGATAATATACTCCTTTACCGTTCTATACTTTTCCGGCACCTGAGCTTCATGGTAGGTGGAGCAGCAGTAAAAGAATAGATACTCATTATCCGGCAGGACGCTCCGGCAGAAACGTCCATCTATCTGTATAAACAGGATTTTATTATCCTCCTGGGTTTTGGCAATACGGTGAAACTCGTCTATGTTTATGACGGCAATATCATTTTCGCATAGCAGAAGGTTTTCATCGCCAATACCGATATACACTGAACCTTTTAATACCTGCAAGACCTCCAGGGTATTATGCCAGTGGTAGGGATATTGACATCCAGCCCTGACATATGCCTTGACCGGTATTTCATTTGTAAAATTAATCATTTCGGGACGCATATCCATCACCACGGTTATTGTTATCGAGTTGCGCTGCCGGAATAAACCATTATAATCACTGCGATAATCATGTTTATCGCCGAAATTTAACCAGTCATAACCATAAGCCTTTGCAAATTTATTTTCCCTGCGCCTTTTCTTCGGCAGGCTTCGAAGCATCCTTCGGAACCAGCCATAGATTGCTTTTTTTACCGCGCCTGGAACCTTGCTGGTATTACTAATACGCCACGCTTTAAATTGTGATGCTTCATTTGGCAATTCCACCACCTTAAATTGCTAAACGTTCACGATTTTAATTTTATCATCATAAAACTGACAAATAAAGACAATATTTCAGCATAATGAACAGGGGTACCGTGCGGAGCTATAATGAAGTGACAATTCAAGAAAAAAAGAATAAACAAGGGATTCTAACTATTGGCAGCTAGAATCCCTTGTTTATACCCGGCTTTATTTTACTCGTTTACCACACGCTAATTGATTACAATACAATAAATCCAAGCAGCGACAACAAGAAAAAACTACCCGCTATGCCCATTGGCCAAAATTCTGACATGGAAAACCCCATTATAAGCATAACAAGGATGGCAATTTGTGAAGCGACAAGCAGCCACAAGAGTGCCTTTCTCTCTTTCCTGTATTTTGCATTGACCCGAGGCATGTATGGCTCGATTTTTTGGTCGTCACTGGTCAATACAATAAATACCGGGAGTGCTAAAAATAAAGAAAAACCCAAATTATTAAATAAAATAATATAAAATATCTTCAGTAACCAGAACTGCAGGAAGACATCTAGACCACAAGCAATGAAAATGGCAACTGCCAGGGCTGAAATTGCCGACAGCAATATGAATAATCCGATATTCTGAAAGCTCTTTACATTAGGTTTTTCTTCCATTTTCCAGATATGCCAGAGCTCAAAAGGCAAATAGGCGGCAATGAAATTGCCAAAGAACCCTAAAATTGAGGCCTCTGAAAAAGTGCCGAAACAATCGGCAATCAGATTTCCAGCAGCACAACCCCAGGCACCGGCAGGCCCAAATAGCAACCCCACCACAACCGGCACCGCATTAACGGGTCGCACCTCTGTAAACCCCTCCACAAGCACCATTACCTTGAAGGGGACGGCCATGCCGATAAATACCAGGGCACACAAGCCCATCTGCATGAGTGTTTGTTTTTGCTTAAAGGGAGATAGAATCTCTTTCATGTGAAACATCCTACTTATTCTCCAAAAATTTAGGTTTTTGGAGAAATCCCGGTTTATCCAAAAAGCTGATGCCTGCACAAATAGCGCCCGCTACAATAATCCCCGCACCGATTAGCTTCATAAGGGTAAAGCTCTCGGTAACACCATAGGTATTTGGTATTAAAAGAGCAAGTACCATAGTTACCACCGGTTCGGTTGAGGCTATAACAGTAACGCTTATCGGATTGGCATATTTTTGTGAATACATAAGCATAATGTAGGCATATGCTCTGGCAAAAAAAGCCAGCAGAAATATATTGGCTAGCATTTCGTTAGTATAGGTGACGGTTAAAAAAGTTTTTGGATCTTCCAGATACCAAATTACATAGGCAATAATAGCTATGAAAAACATTTGCCCTATGCCTAAAAGCAGAGGGTCATATTTTTTCGTGAAATTATCGGCAATAATAATATAGGCTGACATAAAAATGCAACTGGCCACCATATATAAAACGCCAGGATCTAAAGAATGCCCCAGATGCACTCCGCTTGTCGGTATAAGTCCCAGGAGGATAAGCACGATGCCAAAAAGGTTGTTTTTTGTCGGTTTCCTCTTGAGCAGCAACAACAAAAGCGGTACAAATACAATGTTTAACGAGGCTACGAAGCTTGCCGTTGAGGCCGGAATATTTGCAATACCCAGACGCTCAAAAAATAAACTAACACAGATAATCGCCGCCATAATCCCGCTGTGAATGAGTAGCTTTCCCTTTAACTCACGTAGCTTGTTAAAAAAGACGAAAATAAAGATAATGCCGGCAACCCCTGCAGTCAAAGTCATATAGGCAAAAGACGAGAGAGTGGGCGGCAAGTTTTTTATAAAGATGTAGGATGAAGCCCAGCACAACGTAATCGAGAACAAGACAATGTTTGCCTCAGTGCGCGTCATGGTTTTGCTCCCGCATAAAATTCATAATTTACCGTTTGTTTTTCGATGAGTATGGAATTTTGGTTGAGTTCTTGCAACACCTCGTCCATGATCGCTTTTACTTGTTCTTCATTTGTACCATAGAACTCAAAAATCAAACAGTTTTCATGGGTTATGACCCCTTTTTCATCCTTATATGCACCCTTGCCGGAGAGCTGGGTAAAGCCGTCTGCATATTTCAAGGCAATATCAGTCACTTTATTTGCCGCATCTTCGGTGGACAGCAGTTGTGTATAGGTATTTTTGTCGTTTAGCCCGATATACAATGTGTATCTAACATCCTCACCGGTCGGGGTCCCCGGCTGTGCGGCACAACCAGAAAGTGTCAGACATAACAAAAAGATCATAAATATTAGCAAAAACCGATTCTTCATACCTTCTAAAATCCTCCTTAACCGGGTTCACCCTCTTAGTTTTGATATCCAATTAGTTAATACGGGCGAGCCGCGTTTTCATTACACAACTAACGATAATTTTAAAAATAAAAAATACTATGTAATGCCGGCCGGCAAGCAGGTCTTGCTGATTCTTTCTCAAATTAACGTGTAATACTTTTTAATCAAGACCGTATTTACCAGTAGAAGAAGAGCTAAATCAGAGCAGGTGTGGAAATGAAACACGAGCCTCTAATGAATGCAATGGTGTCGGAATCGGTCAACGGAGCATACCGGGTAGTGAAAGTTATTTTTAGAGAGGAGGTTTTTTACTATGTCAGAAAAAGAAGCATATGATTTTATGAAACGTTGCCGGGACGATAAACTGCTGGGAGAAGAAATTAAGAATCTTCTCGCCAGTGGCGAAAGGGAAGCTGCTCTGGTAAGAATTGCTGCCAGGGAAGGTTTTAATATTACCATCGAGGAAATAAAAACGATTGCTGAAAAAGCGCACCGGGAAACCGTACCTCGATCGTCGGAATTAGATGAGGAAACGTTATCTCAGGTTTCCGGAGGTAGCGGTAGTTCATGTGGTCCTGATTGCACTTCCGGGTGGTGGTGTTATGCTTGTCCTACGGGGTTGCTTGCGGGTCTATTTAATAAATAACTCTTCCCCAACGCAAAAAACACCAGGTTAACCCTGGTGTTTTTTCCTGCTGTCCTTCCCAGGCCGCCGTTCGGTAACTTAATTAGCCCTAGGCAAGCTGCCGCCTGGCTAACTCTGCAAAGACACCGTCCTGCTCCATCAATTGATCGTAGGTTCCGCTCTCCACAATCCTGCCCTTATCCATCACCAGTATTCTGTCACAGTTAATAACCGTGCTGAGACGGTGGGCTATGACCAACCGGGTTGCCCTTAATTGTTCAAGACTTTCGCTGACAACGGCCTGGGTCCGGTTGTCCAGGGCGCTGGTGGCCTCATCAAAATAAATTATTCTGGGCCTGTTGACAATGGCCCTGGCGATCAGAAGCCTCTGCCTTTGCCCTCCGGACAGGGTTGTACCCCCTTCACTGACCACCGTATACATACCCATGGGCATATCCCGGATATCCCGGTCAATACCCGCCATTCTGGCGGCCTCCCAGGCATCATCGATGGTCAGATGGTAATTGGCGCCCACAATGTTGCTAAAGATGTCCCCGGACATCAACCGGCCGTTTTGCAGCACCACTCCCAACTGCCTGCGCACGGAGCGAATATCCAGCTTGGCCAAAGCCTGGCCGTTGTAGAAAACCTGTCCCGCACAGGGCTTTTCAAAAC
>JAQVGZ010000148.1 GCA_028696455.1 Desulfotomaculaceae bacterium
ACGATAGCCTGAGCAGGCATGGACAAATCGGGGAGACGATTACCATCCACTAAAACTTCACCTGGTTGGAGATGCAAGCCCTTTACCGCTCTTTGCATTGCCAGTAGTGTTGCCTGAAGAATATTGAGCTCATCGATCTCCTCAACACTGGCTTGAGCGATTGACCAGCTTAAGACTGATTCCTTGATGATGAGATAAAGACTATCCCGTTTGCTTTCGCTAAGGATTTTGGAGTCGGCCAATCCGGCTATTGGTCGCAGAGGATCCAGGATAACTGCTGCCGCGAAAACCGGGCCTGCAAGCGGGCCGCGGCCTGCTTCGTCAACTCCGGCAACCATAATACCTTGAGAGATTTTTGTTGAAAATAAATCATCCATAGCAACTTTCACTCCTGAACCAGCTTAAGCGCAAGTTTGATCGCGTCAAAACACGACTGCATGGGGCAGCTGCGAGCGTTTATCTCAATATCCCTCGACTTACATTGCGTAAAAAGCTAACCATATCAGACAACTCTTTGCTTTCACCAGCCAGGTCTTCCATTTGATCAATGGCGTCTTCCAGACGTAAATTCATCTTATAGATGATCTTATACGCCTTTCTAATTAATCTAATGTCTTCAGGAGAGATGCCATTACGCTCCATGCCGACTGAATTTATGCCATGCGGCCTGGTAGGCTTGCCACCGACCATAACAAAAGGAGGAATATCCTGAGTAATAGCGCTACCCATGGCAGCAAAACTGTACTGCCCTATTTGGGTAAACTGATGCACCAAGGTGAATCCGCCCAAAATAGCATGGCTATGTAAATGTACATGACCTGCTAATGACGCACCATTTGCCATGATGACATGATCGCCAATGACACAATCATGGGCGACATGGGTGTAAGCCATAAACAGGTTATCACTGCCTATCTTGGTAAGACTACGATCCTGCTTCGTTCCTCTGTGCATAGAGGTATACTCGCGTATCGTGTTTCTATCGCCAATTTCCAGCCGGGTTATCTCGGCTGCATACTTTTTGTCTTGAGGATCTTCGCCAATGGAAGTGAATTGATAGATGCGATTGTGCTTGCCTATGGAAGTAGGTCCCTTAATAACAACATGAGAACCTACCACGGTACCGGCGCCGATTTTTACATCGGCCCCTATGACAGAAAAAGGGCCAACTGTTACGTCATCAGCCAGCTCCGCCTTACTATCAACTATCGCTGTTGGATCGATCAAATTAATTTACCACTGCCGCACATCTGATTTCGGCACTCGCGACAAACTCACCATCAACTTCTGCACGGCATTCAAATGCCCAGATATTGCGCTTACTTTTAAGGAATCGTGCTTCCAGCATCAATTGATCCCCGGGCACAACTGGCCTTTTAAATTTTGCCTTATCAATACCGGTCAAGTAATAAATCATCCCTGCTAATTCATCTCCGGCTGTTTCTGATGCCAGCAATCCCGTAGATTGAGCTAGAGCCTCCAAAATCAGCACACCCGGCATAATGGGTTTTTGTGGAAAATGACCTTGAAAAAACGGCTCGTTATAAGTAACGTTTTTTACTCCCAGTAATCTAACTCCAGGTTCGCACTCAATGACCTTATCAACCAATAAAAAAGGGTAACGATGAGGTAAAAATTCTTGTATTTGTAAAATATCTAACTTGACAGACATGGCTTATTTATAGAGTGCTTTACTAAAAAAGTTGGTGTATATGCGATTAACTAAAAAAATTAGTTCATTATTCAGGCATGGTTGACAACTTTTCTTGCACTTGTTTAGTTATATCAATCTGTTCATTGGCATAAATAACGCCGTCAGTTAGTAATAAATCATAATTTTGATCTTTAGCTATCGCCCGAATGGCTTCAACGATACGACGTTGCAATTTACCCAATTCTTCATTACGGCGAACGTTAAAATCTTCGCTAAACTCCTGTTGTGCTCTTTTTGCATCCCTTTTTTTATTTAAAACATCTTTTTCCAAATTATTACGCTCTTTCTCACCCATCACAGAAGCGTCTCTGGTCATTTTTTCTTCTATACTTTGGATTTCTTTTTGTTGAGCAACCAATTGCTTATCTCGCGGTGAAAATTCCTGTTCCAATCGCTTTTTAGCTTTTTCTGCTTGGGGCGCTTTTTCAAGGACTGCAGGTATGTTTACAAAGCCAATCTTTAAATCAGCAAAGCTGACATTAGTAGTCAGCAACAGTCCTAAAAATAAAGCAATTTTTGTTTTCATTGTTAATCAAATCCTTGGGATATAGTGAAATTAATTAGTGGATAAAAATACGACATTTATATTAAATTATAGAGGATAAGCCCATTAAACAAAAAGAACTTCTTAGAAATTTTGGCCAAAATTGAACTGGAACATCTGTTTAGTATCTCCTAGAGTGCCATCAGGAGCTGTAGATTTAGCATTTAAAGGTACTGCAGCACTAACAGATAAGGCTCCAAAGGGTGACATCCATTCCCCTGAAAGCCCGGCAGAATATCTCATTTCATTTACGCCAAAGGAATCATCAATTCTTCCCGCATCAAAGAAAGTCCCCAGCCTGACTGATTTCGTCTCTGGCATAAAGGGTACAGGAAAAAACAACTCTGCATTACCAATAATTTTAGTTGAGCCACCAAACGAAAAACCATTGGAATCTTTCGGCCCAAGGGTATTATTCTTAAAGCCGCGTACAGAACCGGTTCCGCCAGCAAAATAATTTTCAAAGAAAGGCAAGCTATCTGTCTGCCCATAGCCATCCCCGTAAGCCACTTCGCCATGCAGTCTAAAGGTAAAGTCTTTGGCCAGGGGCAAATAAATCTGATGTTTATAGCCAACTTTAAAATATTCCAGGTCACTGCCGGGAACTGTCGCCAGAGCAGACAAACGCTGTTGCCCGCCCCTATTAGGGAATATGGCTCGATTAAGTGTATCGTGAGTCCAGCCTATTGCCGGCGCAAATGTCAGAAACGAATCGCCTTCCTTATTAATAAAATCTCGAATTTGTGTAGATGAAATATCAGTGGTGCTTAAATTGGTATTTTTCAAATCAAAGTCAAAACGCAAATTATCGAATTCATTCAATGGGATGCCAAAATTCACTCCCGCATTTGCTACATCGGTTGTATAGTTGGCAATGTTTATTTGTCCGGCATCCCGTTTGGTATAGCCCAAGTTATAACCCTGACTCACACCATCCACAGTGAAATACGGATTATTAAAACCAAATTGATAACTGGTCATATAACTACTGTTATTAAAAGCGAGATTCACCCGCTTTCCTGACCCAAAGA
>JAQVGZ010000058.1 GCA_028696455.1 Desulfotomaculaceae bacterium
CTATGGGTGGCATTGTGGAATGGGACAGCAGCACGCAAAAGACTGCTCTTCGCTGCTCTCAACACGGAAAAGCCGAACGTTTTATAAATCCACGTTCGGCTCAAACCTTGTCATTGCTGGCTTTTCCGGTATGGGAGACGGACTTGGTCAGAATCCGTTCCTGCCGATGCCTGAAAAGCAATCTTTACAAACGTTCTGCTATTTTGTTCCATGTACTCTTAGTTAAAAAGCTGCCCGGGATGTTGGCCTCCATCTCCAGGAACCGCTTATAGGGCACGGTGAAGGTGACCTGGTTAGGTTCAATAAAGGGGCGGGCGGAAGCATCCATCATACCCACCACAGCCCGTGGGTTTTCACTTTTCACCTCGTTGTAGGGAATAAGGAAGACCCCCTGGCAGCCCGAACAGTGAGGAATGATCACGTTATTGAGATCCGGGCGGTCATAGTTTGCCATTATTACCAGGGCGGTTAACTGGTCTGCATTGACGAAGAAGGTAACCAGACAAGGCTCCTCCACAGCCGGGTCAACCAGATCCAGCGGTTTGAAAACCCGGTAGGTATATGGCAGATCGATGATCGGAAGATTGCTGACAAAACAAGCGGCCAGTTCAGGCGTTCTACGGTAACCTTCTCCCTCAGGGTAGCCCTCCCCCCGGCCTGTTGAAAGAAAATACTCTATACCACCTGTGTTGCCTGCCCCACTTGTATGGAAAGTATTGCCGAACCCTAATCCTACCCCGCCACCGCCGCAACCAACGGTCTCCCGGTCGAAGGCGGCAATCTTACCGCGAGAAGCGGCTTTTAACATTGCCACCACGCAACCCCAAATTCCCGGCTTAAATTGTGAGGCTCCTTCTGGTTTTTCATTGGTCAAGATGATGGCCACCGGCTTACTGGTCAGACGTAATTTCTTGGCTAGAAGGCTTTCCATATAAAAGTCAACTCCTTTATAAATGGTCATTCAATTTATCCGCAGGGTTTTAGTTTTTGACAAAGTGCATATAAATACGGTCGCTATTTTAGGAAAAACTACAGAAATTATTAATAATTACAAATTCCTTTATAGTAATCATAATATTCTGTCCACAAGAGCAAGGACCATCATAAAGTCACTTATTTTATCAATCCCATCTATATTTAGAGAGGCCTTAACAATACCAATTCCACATTTTATTCAGTTGTCCTGCGTAATATAACTTGAAAAAAAGCGCACCGCCCAGAATTATGTACTATAAAAACCCTGCACAATTTTTTTATATGTGGGGTTTTCAGTCGAAATCACTTTTTCTTAGAGGAATTTCGCGGACAGGACCGGTAGGAAGCACAGTATCATTTTGTGGTCGAAAGGAAAGGATATATCTAAAAAGGTATTCAAAACCTCTTTGCTAAAAAAATATCTGTCAGACGGGGACCACCTATTCGCTGAGTATTGCCAGGAATAAATCCAAATAATTATAAGGGCTTGCAGCCTAGAAGGAGTATTATTATGGAAGTAACTATTTTAAACGCAATTGACAGATCCAAACAATCAGGAAAATTCAGAGAAAAAGGTTTTGTGTCTGGAGTGCTCTATGGTAATAATATTTTTGGGGCAAAATCAGTAAAATTTGAGACATCAGCCATAAACAAAATTATAGCCAGCCATGGCTCCAATGCAAAAGTATGGATTAACTATAACGGCAATAAGAAATTTGGCTTTATTAAGGAAGTACAAAGAGATGCTATCTCGGGGCGTATTGCACATTTGGATGTTCATATCGTGCCAAAAGATCATGAGGTAAAACTACAGATCCCTGTTACCATTAAAGGCGAAGATGTATTAGCTGCTAAAAATTTGCGAGTACAAATGTACAAATCCGAATTTACTGTTATGGGAATGATTAATTTGATGCCTGAAGAAATCCAGGTAGACGTCTCAGATATGAAGTTGGGGGATTCGATCACGTCAAGCAATTTTAATTTGGACAAACGCCTCAGGGTGAGTGAACAAGAAGATGCAGTTTACGGAATGATTATTAACCAACCTATTGTGGCAACTGATGTAACAGAAGCCAGAGAAGACATGCCAGATTAGGGTTTTTAGGAAAAATATGTGCCGCAGCAATCCACGAAAGGTTACAGTCACTAGGCTTTCAGCAGAATCCGCCCTAATACCGGTTTGTCCTTCTTTAAGTTTAACTTTTAAGCACTGTACATCCATTCGCGTTCCTCTTTTCACACCCAATTTGTTGTATTATACCATCAAAAACATGGTGGAGGCGGGCCATACCATTTAAAAAGCACAGCAGAAAAACATGCTCTGAAAGGGCTTTTTTCGGGAGCTAACAGAATTAGGTCATACCTTATCGCCAACTCCAACTGCCAAGGCCTTGTAAGAATTCAAAAAACCATCAATAGCTTCACTAATTGCATTAATTTGCTTCCTCTTATTAGGTTAGACCCCCCTAACATCTGCCACTTGTCCCAGGACTTATGTACCCTGTATAATGAATTCGATAAAGAAGGTGATATCTTGCGAACCGGTATAGCTAACCTGCCCCTACACGGCCATCACTGCCCCCGCTGGCTGTTTGACCGGATGGTCAAGCTCAGCTCAGCCATTGTTGAGGCCATTGTGGAAGAATACGGCCCGGCCGAGGTGCTGGAGCGCCTTTCTGACCCGTTCTGGTTTCAGGCGCTGGGCTGTGTGGTCGGCTTTGACTGGCATTCCTCCGGCCTCACCACTGTTTTATGCGGCGCCTTAAAAAAGGGACTACGCCCCAAACAACGCGATTTAGGACTTTACCTGGCGGGTGGAAAGGCCCTTGCTTCCCGCAAAACCCCCCGAGAAATAGAAGAATACGCCGACCGTTACGGCCTGTCTGTCAACGTCAACTCACTGCAGTTCGCCAGCCGGATGTCCGCCAAGGTGGACAATGCAGCGGTGCAAGACGGTTTTCAAATCTACCACCATGTTTTTGCCTTTACCAACGGCGGCAGGTGGGCGGTAGTCCAGCAGGGGATGAATCAAACCAGCGGCTGGGCTAGGCGCTATCACTGGCTAGGGGACAGACTGGAAACCTTTATCCAGGAACCCCATGCCGCCATATGCGGCGAACCGGTGGCGCAGGTACTGAATATGGTCGCCGGAGAAAGCGCCGCGGCCCGGGAGACCTCGCTTTTCCTGACCCAGAGGCCGGATGAGGTTGTCCGTACCCTTGAAAAAATCGCCGGCCTACCTGCCAACAAGGCCAAGATTTTAAGCTTGCCATCTACCCACCCAGTTCCAAAGGCCGGACGGATTGAAAGAACTTTGGCCAGGCTTTACGACATCCAACCGTCTTCTTATGAGGGAATGCTGGCGGTGGAAGGAGTAGGGCCGGCTACCATTAGGGCTTTTGCCCTGGTGTCTGAAGTGGTATACAATGCCAGAGCCAGCAGCAAAGATCCGGCGCGATACAGTTTTGCGCATGGGGGCAAGGACGGCCATCCCTTTCCAGTAAACAGGCGGGACTACGACCGTTCAATAGCGTTACTGGAAAACGCCCTGCGCCGGGCTAAAACGGGTGACATGGAAAACATCAAAGCGCTGAAACGCCTAGCCTCAATCAGCTCTAAAATAGATTTAATCGGGTAGGAGGCTGACCGAATAATAATCAGCTTTCCATTTTATACTTCTATACATTCAAAAAATCTCTACTGTTTTATCTTGGTATTAATAGTATCCCTGATGTGTGCCATCGCTACCAAAACCGCAGCAGACAGAACGTCCCGGATCGGAAGTTATAATTATGGACTCAGAATTTTCACATAGCAGGTGCGCCTGCGAGGACCGTCAAATTCACAAAAATAAATACCCTGCCAGCGACCAAGAAGCAATTTTCCGTTACGTACAATGATCGTTTGGGAGGCTCCTACCGTGCTCGTTTTTAAGTGAGCGGCAGAATTACCTTCCAGGTGCCTGTCCTTGGCATCATCCCGGGGGTAGATCTCATCGAGCCTGCGCAGGATATCCTTTTGTACATCCGGGTCTGCATTTTCGTTGACCGTTATCCCTGCTGTAGTATGGGCGGAATGAACTACGACAAGCCCGTTTTGAACATTTTCCCGCAACAGAATTTCCTCCACTTGGGCCGTTATATCAAGCATTTCGTCCCGTCTTTTGGTCTGTATCATTATTTCCTGAATCATGGCTTCCTCCTGTTTGGAATGATTACATTTATCTAAGCTCCCAATTAACTTGATCTTATCATTTCTTTTTAGTTTTCGAATTATCGCTTCTCTACGCATAGCAGTGCTGCGGTCTGGATGGGCTTCCCAATAAACTAATCGCACGGGCAGGCGACTACGGGTATATCGCGCACCCTTCCCCTCATTATGTACTTTTAACCTAGCCGGTAGGTTTGTTGTCCAACCAGTATAATAACTTCCGTCATTACACTGCAAGATGTAAGTATATAGCATTGGTCCCCCTACCGTTACATTAAACCTAGCACCCGCAGCACCTAGTATCACTTAATATTACCATACAATGTATAAAGCACAAATTATTATTGTATATTAGTAGATGTAAAATAAGTTATTAATCTAAGTTAGGCAGCTGAGTTAACAACAAATCATTCATACTTAACGCTTAAAAAAGGGGCTTGTAGGAATGTTTTTATGGTTCCTTCAAGCCCTTTAAATGAATTTACTATTTAATTAAGATTTATGAAACTTATTCGAGTCCTTTTTTACCCCTATTAATCTTTCGGAAAGTACCTTTTTAATAGACCGTAAAACGCCATGCAGTGTCTGGCTTCGTCTTTGCAGGCTTCATGAATGGCGTCATGGATAGCATCCTGCCCTTCCTTTTTGGATCGGGTGGCAATTTCTTTTTTACCGCGGTTAGCTCCTGCTTCGCCGTCTACCAGCTTTTTCAGGTTTTCTTCAGTGCTCTCACTCAACATATCTCCTAATAGTTCGGCAAACCGGGCCGCGTGGTGAGCTTCTTCCCACGCAATCCGCTTCATTGTTTCGGCTATCTCCGGATAGCCCTCACGCTCAGCCTGGCGGGCCATAGCAATATACAATCCCACCTCCGAGCACTCCCCATGGAACTGCAAACCCAGGTCCTCCTCAAAACCGGATCCTTTAGCTACCCCTATTTTGTTCCAGTCCACAAGGTCCGGCCCGGATGCGGTCATCAGTTCAATTCTCTCCCCCGGAGCTCCGCAGTTAGGACACTTTTGCGGCACTGTTTCCCCTTCAACAACGTACCCGCATACTTCACAACGCCATTTTTTCATTAGCTTTAACCTCCCTCGAAGTGTTAATTTAATTATTCGGTTTTCCGACAATTAATATCATTTAAACCAACCAGGCCCAAACTGTTTTTTATTCCTTCGAGCATCTTAAACTGTGCGCCTTTGTGAGGCAAGTTTAAGCTCAGTCTTTCATCATCCTTACAAGTAACTTTCACATTATAATTACTATCTAATTGTTATTATTATAATTTAAGAAAATTTGTTTGTCAACTATCTCCGGTAAAATTTTTACTTCGAAACCAGGGGGACGTTCTCTTGAATTACACCTGGTTAACTGAGTACGCCGGGCTAACCGATTAAATAGATATCACCGCCCCCGCGTGCCGTTCAAAATCAACATAAAAAATGCTTTTGAGTATTACAGGTATAATTGAACAGTTTGACCGCTAATTTTCCACATTACTTCCACATGAAATATCAATGAGATAGTAGTTATTATAACGATGAATCTAATGAGGCAAAGAAAAATCAAGCCACCAGACCCCTGCTGTGTTATTCCTGCATAAATCTTTTTCTTGGCTCTTTTAAAATCTGGAAACATTCTATAAAATATTTTTAATATAGATAAGTAATTAGCTGATACACAAAAGTCCTAACAGTACAACTTATTTATTTAGGAGTGCTGCTCTTGTTAAAAAATCCAGGATCTATAGCGGAAAAACAAACTTCTCTTTGGACACGGGACTTTATACTTATTTGTCTGGCTAATCTCACTATTTTTTTGGGTTTTCAAATGCTGCTGCCCACCCTCCCGGTCTATGTAAAGTTTTTGGGCGGGGATGAAGCGATGACGGGGTTAGTCATCGGCGTTTTCACAATCTCTGCAGTGTTAGTCAGGCCGTTTGTAGGTATGGCGCTAGACGTATACGGAAGAAAAATTATTTACTTGTCAGGTTTACTAATCTTTCTTCTTTCATCCCTTGCCTATAACTGGGCGCCAACTGTACTGGTATTATTAGCAATAAGATTTATACACGGTTTTGGTTGGGGCGCGGCAAGTACAGCCGGGGGAACCATTGCGTCTGATATAATTCCTAAAAAACGTCTTGGTGAAGGAATGGGTTATTACGGTCTTGCAGCTACCTTATCTATGGCGGTAGCGCCCGCCGCGGGCTTATATATAATCAACCAATATAACTTTACATGGTTATTTATTGTTTCAGCTTCTCTTGGTTTTATCACAGTTCTTGTTGGCATGGCAATAAAATACCATAGGGTGGATGGAACCGGACAGCGTGGCACTTTGTTTGAGAAATCTGTCTTCAAGCCTTCTGCTGTAATGTTCTTAGCAACTACAACCTACGGTTCTATCGTATCATTTATTGCCCTTTATGCAGATCAAAAGGGCATTGCTAATATTGGTATCTTTTTTACTGTTTATGCCATTACCCTTACCCTTATTAGACCCATTGCCGGTATGCTTGTAGATCGGAGAGGTTTTAATGTGGTAGTCTTACCGGGTATTATTTTTATTGTTTTGTCAATGGCAGCACTATCGCAGGCTTATAACCTATGGATTTTTTTACTATCAGGTATAATATACGGTATTGGTTTTGGATCTGTACATCCAAGCATGCAGGCGTTGGCGGTTAAATATGTGGCGCCAAACCGTCGTGGAGCAGCCAATGCTACATTTTTCTCGGCTTTCGATCTGGGTATAGGCACTGGGGCAATCTTGTGGGGTTATGTATCTAAAGCTGTGGGTTATTCCCAAATGTACCTGTTAGCAGCTATACCTGCCGCATTAGCGCTGGTGATATATCTATTGCATAATAAACATGACCTGAAACAACCCGAAAAAGTAAGGTAAAAATACTCCGCAATCGGCTGTCCCGGTTAATAACAGCGTCATCAAGCACAAGCTGCCGGGACCTCTGCAAGAAGAGATGGACCGCATACTGTAGGAAAGCAACACCCGGGAGATGAGAAAATAATCACTAACATTGACCGGGCACTAGTCAAGATGAAGAAGCTTTGATAGAAGGTGAATTGAGAGGCAGAGCCGAGGGAAAAGCTGAGGGCAAAATTGAGACAGCAAATAAGTAATATAATAAAAACGGAGGCGCCCCATGATATTTATTATTCGGCTGCAATGTTTTGGCCGGGAGGTGGAGTAGCCAGCCCTTTCTTTTTTATAGCATTTCGGTCCTTTTATGAACCCCCATTTTTTTCAGAATATTGCTAACGTGGATCTTGACTGTGTTCTCTGAAATAAACAGGGCAGAGGCAATATCTTTGTTTGTCATACCCTTTTTAATTAATGCAAGAATCTCCCGTTCTCGCAAAGAAAGACTTTGCGAGTTATATTTGTTCTGCAATCCCTTAAACAAAGTTGAACCCAAAGAATCGGAAATCAGGACATCGCCCTTCCAAATATTCTGGATACTATCCTCCAATTTAGAGAAAGGTGTACTTTTCAGGAGATAACCGTCAACTTTATACTGAGAAGCCTCAAAAACATCTTTTTCATTATCCGATACAGTCAGCAAAATTACGTTGGTATCTGGGCTTATGGCTTTGATTTTCGGAATGGCTTCAAAGCTTTTTTTATCATGATTAATATACAAATCCAACAGTAATATATCCGGCCGGAGTTTTTTTATTAATTCGATGCCGTCAACTAAATTGTCAGCATCGGCAAGCACCTCGGCCCACTCGGTCTGGTTAAGTAACTGAATCAAACCCCGTCGGAATATTTCATGGTCATCAATTACTACTATCCCTAATGTCATTGTATATCCTCCTGATTAGCATGCTAAGCGCCCGTTATACTTCAACAGAAATCATAATATGCGTCCCCTGGTTTTGGCGGGATGTAATTTTAAAGTTGGCGCCGATTTCCTCGGCACGCTCCCGCATAACAGACAAACCGTAACCTGTGTATTGTTTGTTTTCGTCAAAGCCCTGGCCGTTATCATCGATTTCGATCAGTACCTGGTTACTGTACTGCTTAATCGAAACAGAAGCGCTTCTGGCTTTACTGTGCTTGCGAATATTGGTTAGGCTTTCCTGAATGATACGAAACAACTGAATCTGTATATTCGCCGGAATTTGACAACCAAGCTGATCAATTTCAGTAATCAGTTCAATATCCGGGCATCTGTGGGCAAATGAATGCAGATATTTGCTTACCATATCGGTAAACGAGTCGTCTTCCTCCGGTTTTAACAATCTTAAGCCCAAAATTGCATCACGCACATCATGGATAGTCAGATAAACCAAATCCTTACACTCCTGGATTTCCTCCACAACAGGACTGGGTACCCGCCCGTTGTTATTCTGCCGTTCAATAAACTCCAGTTTATTGGCAATTGCAGACAGCTGTTGCGCTAAAGAATCATGCAGCTCGCAGGAAATACGGCTGTATTCCTTAGCTACCGCATAATCCTGTAAATCCTTATTGTAAAAATATTTTCTCATAGCAACCGAGAGATTGTTGCCGATCTGGGTCAAAGAGACAGTATCAAAATCTTTATACTGGTTGCACTCCTGGCCAAAGGCTAAAATTGCCATCGCAGTATCTTCCAAATCCAGACGCAGCAAATAAAGCTTCTCAAGATTGCAGGAATTGAAAAAGTTAATTAGGGCAGATTCCTTCAACGATGATCTTTCAATAATCAAAGGCTTGTTACTGATCTCCTTTTCCAGTTCCCCGATTAGTTCCGGCGTAAACAGGCTGTCCTGTTTGTTAATACCTTTTGCAAAAACCTCGTTAGAGGGTTTTAAAATAAGAAAGGTGCAGTTGGCATTCAGCAAAACCATGCTTTCTTCCAGAGCAATGTTGCACAAACGGTTCAGATCATGGATTCTAAAGAGTTCAGAACCTAAAACATACATCTTTTTGATTTGCCGTTCCTGCTCGATACTGACACGCAAGTTCAAGTGATCTTTAAAATACAGCCCGATAAGGTTGCCTAACAGCGAAAGTGTCTCTCTTTGCTGCAACGTGAATTTCATACTCTCGCGATAACCGAAATTCAAAAGCCCTATGACGTCTTCTTCTGCCAGAAGCGGTACGGAAATAAAACTTCTAAAGCCGGATTTGAATACCACCGGCCGGACAAAACGCGGGTCGTTATCCGTATCCTCGCTAATCCTAACAGAATGCAGGGTAACGGTCGTGCCACCAAAACCAATACCTTGAACAACTGTCCGAACATTTTCAAAGTATTCCGGCGGAAAACCAACGGAATAAACCAACTCAAAAATGTTCGTATTATTGGGGCTGGGTAAATAGACCGCGCCTGCATCAAAATTATAAACAGATAAAACATGATGAAAACTAGTCAATACCCCACGGTAATTTTCCAATAGATTATTGGTTAGGTTTTTGTGGACGATACCCGATTTCAACATGGCCGTGCCCCTTTCCGGCTGCAAAAACCATTAAATATTTATCTATACAACTAGTGTAGCGATTTATTAGCGATGGTGTCAAGAAAATAGCCCGAAAATAATACGCCTATGATTATCCTGATTAGCGCGTTAGACCTATGTATGCCATATTGAATACAAAATAAATCCTCATTATTATTGTATTACAACATAAGCTTTTGCCGGATTATCTTTAGCTGGCAGAGTCGGAGGATTTTTACTGCCACTCGCTAGAACAACAGCTGTTGTTTCCAGGAAAATCCGGATCAGATAGATTTAATTAGAAAGGAGTAATGAGCGTGAAAACGTGATTGACGTAGTCTCGAAGAACCACTCATTTCTAATTGACAGGCATCATTGTAATAAGGTGGCTTGGTCTCGTTCTCATTACTATTTGTATCGCTGCCCTTGCGGCAAGATGGAGGTTTTTTTATGAGCAAAATGATTAGTTTCAATCGCTTGAACTGCGATGCCCGCGATGTCAAACAGGCCAAAGAACAGCTCGTTTTAGCCAGCCGCATCCTGGCCAACGAGGGTATTCTGGATGGACTCGGACATGTAAGTATCAGAAACCCCGAAAATCCTAAAACTTTCCTTCAGAGCAGATCTTTATCGCCCGAGTTTATTACCATGGATGACATCATGGAAATTGCTATGGACGGCACCGTTGTGGCCGGTATTGAAGGCAAGAAACCTTTTGGTGAGCGCATTTTGCATGGAGCTATTTTAGAAGCCCGCCCCGACCTGGGCTGTGTATTTCATGGCCATCCCCTGGCACTTATTCCTTTCACCGTATGCAAAGATATGCCCTTAAAACCTGTAATGAACTACGGCGCCCTCTTTTATAACGGTTATAGTTACTATGACGACTCCGATGTTAGCAGCGGCATGATTATCATCACTCCCGAAGAAGGTACTCGCGTTGCCCGGGCCATGGGTGACAAATATGCTTGTCTGCTACGCGGCCACGGTGTGGTAACCGGCGCAGAAAACATTCCTCAACTGGTTCTCGATACAATTCTTTTGACTAAAAACGCTGAAGTACAGTTAGCTATCGAAGCTACAGGCAAAGAGCCCAAGCTTACCACCACCGAAGAAGGCAGAGCCTACCGGACTATTATGCACGCTGACAATGCTTTACTCCGCTGCTGGAACTATTATGTTGATCGCGCTAAAAAGGCTATGCCTGACATTCGTTCACTGCAGGGTTAGGGTTAATTTTTGCCGACGGTTATCTAACATGCATGGTCTTACCGGGCAGGCGCTTACATGTCTGCCCGGACAGAAAAACCATCTTTTGTTGTTATGAAAGAGGGGTATTAATATATGGACTTTGTATTTTTAATTACTGCAGCGATTATAGTGGCAATAGCACTAGGCTTTATCTTTAAAATGAATATTGGGCTGCTTGCCATCGTGTTTAGTTATCTCATTGGCGCTTTCTTATTGGATCTTAAAGTCAAGGATATTATCTCCATGTGGCCGCTTAGCCTTTTTTGGATGATTTTGACCATTACCTTTTTCTATGGTTTCGCCATGTCAAACGGCACCCTAAGCCTAGTGGCCCGTAAGACCGTCTTTGCGACAAAGAAATATGCTTACCTCTTGCCGGTCACACTATATATTCTAACACTGGTAATTTCGGGAATCGGTCCCGGTGCAATAGCCGTATTTGCGTTGATGTCACCCCTAATCATGGCCATTGTGCTGGAATCGAACATCAGTCCCATATTGGGCGCGACTATTATTATCTGCGGGGGATCGGCAGGAGGCTGGTCACCGATAGCCGTAAATGGAGTGGTTACGCGGGGAGTAATCGAAACAGCAGGATATACTGCAGATTTAAGCGCTTTAAGTATGTCCGTTTTTTACAATATGTTTACTGTCTGCACAATTATTTTTATCTTGGCATATATCATTTTCGGGGGGTACAAAGCAAAATCTGTGGCTATGGAAACCCCACCTGGTTTTAACAGGGAGCAAAAAATAAACCTTTATTTAATAGCTGCCGTTTTATTGGTCGTTATTGTTCCCCAGCTGTTAGGGGTTATCCTCCCAACATCTAAAACATTAGCCTTTTTAAATAGTAAAATTGATTTAAGCTTTATTGCCATTGTAGGAGCAGTAATTGCCATACTCTTTAAAATTGGAAATGAAAAAGATGTCATTACCAAAGTCCCCTGGAGCATAATACTCCTTATCTGTGGAACAGGAATGCTTATTAGTGTGGCAGTGAAGGCAGGTACTATTGCCTCATTGTCTGCTTGGATGGGCGCTCATGTCACAGCCACTACCGCTCCCGTGTTCCTGTCTATTGTCTCGGGCATTATGAGTATTTTTTCCAGTACTTTAGGAGTAGTAATTCCCACCCTGTATCCCATGGTACCGGGTATAGTTGAAGCTACGGGTAATAGTCCCGGAGTTTTATTTTCAATTATCGCAGTTTCCTCCGTGATGGTTGCATATTCGCCTTTTTCCACGGCAGGAGCTTTAGCTGTTGCAGCTGTGGCAGACGAAACTAAACGGAAAAAACTATTTAACACTCTTTTACTGATACCAATTTTTATGATTGTTTTAAATGTAATTTTTGTAATTATCGGTGTTATCCATTAAACGAATTTCTGATAGGTACAAAATCCTTAAAGAAGTTATAGAAATATTGCATTAGCCTAAAACCTTAGAAATTAGAGTTACTTTACCTATTTTTATTAGGTAGGGTTCTCTAATATTTCTAGGGTTATATCTTTCAACAGCTCTTTTTTTTCCCCTGGAAACGGCTAAATTGCGCGCGGATAAAATCAGATCCAGCTCATGCAAAAATATTATCTCCCCGTACAAAAGCGGCAGTGACCGTGTTAGCAGGGGAACCGCCGCCCGCAGGTTATCCGGAGCACAGGTATAAAACGACTCATTGTCCTTTTTTGATATGGATAGGCGAGATTGCCGGCCACTGCCGCAGTAAGCGCAGTCCGCCCTGCTGCCGGACATGAGGGATGCAGCCTCCCGCAGCGTCCGGGGCCAATTTCCGGCCGGGGCCGCCAGGACCGTGAGCTTGCCCATAACCTCATCATCTAAGAGCCCGGCCTCCTGTTCCCAATTTTGCAATTGCTCCAACAATTCTTTGGTCAAAACAATCATTCGGTAGCTCGTAAAAATAAATTGCTATGTTGGCGGAAACACTATAGATAATTTATGAATAGGGGGTATCACTATGAAGGTTAGAGACATTATGACTGAGAACGTGGAATATGTTTCATCCGACACCAATTTAAACGCAGTTGCTAAACTGATGGCCGACAAAAATATCGGGTCGGTTCCTGTTTGTCTGGGAAAAAGCGTATTAGGCATAATTACCGATAGGGATATTGTCATCAGAGCCGTAGCTAAAGGGAAAAACCCGACCACGGTAAAAGCTGATGAGGTTATGAGTAAGGACGTTATCAGCGTGTCTCAAGACACAGATGCCCATGAGGCGGCTGACAAAATGGCACAATATCAAATTAAGCGCCTACCTGTTATCGAGAACGGCAACCTGGTGGGAATCCTGTCTTTAGGTGATTTAGCCATTGAAAGTATCCATATTGATGAAGCAGGAGACGCTTTAAGCAGTATTTCTCAAGGGATCCATCACTAAACCAGATACATGGCTACAAAGCAGCATGCCAAGTGATAAAAATTTGGCATGCTGTGCTGTTATAACATGCGTTAATTATTTGTAAACTGTTAAACTGGATAGTTTGTTGTTAAAATTTTGTCTCTTTGGACTGTTGAATCTATTCTGAACACATGATAAATTTATAGACATGCATTAGGCAACTTCTAAATGGATCTCTGTTTAATGAGGTTACTGTAAGTAATCCTTATGAGTCCCTGCCCAGTATTAAAGTTAAGGCCCATTGTTTTAAAGAAAAGAAGTAAAAAGTTGGTAGACAAGTAGTTAACCAAACGAATATTATCAAAAAGCTAATATAATGCTCTGGGTTCATCTATATTTTGAAAGTTCTTTCTTTAATATTTATCATACAGCTTAAGAATAACCAGGCAGCTATAGCTTTTTTGATTCACTCAGTATTTATGGTCTGAGATATTCTAATGTAACATTTCTGAAAAGTTTTACTTATTGAAAAAATTAAATATTAATTTAATTTTTAGAGGTTGCATGCAACACCTGTAAGATGTCTTTACCGGTGAGGTTCATTAAAAAATTAAAGTGCAGGGGGGTGTTGTTAAAGAGCGTGCTTTTTGCTTAGGTCATGTTTCGGGGAGTAAAGATTTTTTTTGGAGGTATGTTTTATGAAAACAAAAGTAAAATTATTGCCGGTTCTATTGATATTGGCGCTCGTGCTACTGGCAACTGGTTGCGGAGGAGAAAAAACTAGTCCGTCAGGGCAATCAACAGAGCCTATTAAATTAAGGTTTGCCAATTACTATGCTGCAGAGAGCGGACCAGGAACAATAGGTCAAGTATTTGCTGATGATGTAAAGGAAATCACTAACGGCAGAGTCATTGTGGAATATTATCCCGGCGGTATGTTGCTCACAGCGGACAAAATGTACGATGGGGTAGTTCAGGGAATTGCCGATATTGGTCTTTCGAACCTGGGTTATACCTTCGGCAGGTT
>JAQVGZ010000059.1 GCA_028696455.1 Desulfotomaculaceae bacterium
TAAAGGTGTTTTCAACTAGCATAAAAAGCATCCCCCGGTATATTTTGTTGTGGTGACTTAATTATACTATAGATGGGGGTGCTTTTTGTGCTTTTAACTAGACTTTTTCAGTGGTCTCGGACGGTTCACCTGGTTTGCCGTCACGATGCAGAAGCATCATGAAAACCACAGGAACCGTCCCCTTGGTTTTACCCCTGGTTTTAGAAGGTTTTTTCTATTTATAGTAGAAATATCTTAATAATAATCTGCATGATAGGGGATTGATCGATGCTAGTAATTGATCGCTTTGAAGGGGAATATGCCCTAATCGAAATGAATCGCAAAATATTCCACATTCCTAAGAAGCTAGTGCCCAAGGGCGCCAAAGAAGGAGATGTCATCGACATAGCTGTCACTGTGGACATAGAGGCAACGGCAAAGAGAAAACAACAGGTTGATCAATTGGCCAGATCTCTGTTTAAGGATTAGGTAAATATATGCTACGCAAAGTAATTTTTGTTCTCAGCCTGCTCATCACTGTTTTCACCCTTGCCGGCTGCTTTAACCTGGAGCAGCCAGTCAATCAGCCTATAGAACCAACAACACCCGCCCCGCGCTCAGAGCAGCTAAAAGTACATTTTATTGATGTGGGCCAGGCCGATTGTATTCTGGTGCAGATGCCCAATGAGCAAAACATGCTTATTGATGCCGGCAACAACGACGACGGGGACGCCGTAGTGAGTTATCTGCGAAAGGAAGGAGTAAGGCAGATTGATTATTTAGTGGGCACGCATCCCCACGAAGACCATATTGGTGGTATGGATACAGTAATAAAAAGTTTTAACATCGGCCAGGTTTACCTGCCCAAAGCTACTCATAACACGAAAACTTATGAAGATGTCCTGCTGGCAGTAAAAGCCAAGCGCCTAAACATAACTCCGGCAAAGGCGGGAGTCCAAATCATTAACAGCGGTGGATTAAGCGCAGTGATGCTGGCCCCAAACGCTGATTCTTATGAAGACCTGAATAATTATTCCACCGTGATCAAGGTGAACTTTGACAAGGTGAGTTTTTTATTTACCGGGGATGCCGAGAAGCAGTCGGAATTTGAGATGATGGCCAAAAGCGCGCCAGGTCTCGGTGCGGATGTGCTCAAGGTGGGCCATCACGGCAGCAATTCATCTACAACGCCTGCTTTTTTGAGGGCAGTTTACCCCCAGTATGCTGTGATCTGTGTGGGCGCGGGCAACGACTACGGCCACCCACACCGGGAAGTACTGCAAAGACTACGTGGGCTCAAAGTCTATCGAACCGATATGGACGGCACAATTGTGTTTACCACCGATGGGAAGGAGATTAGTGTTATTACCCGGTAAACAACAGTATTTTACGGATCTTGTTGCCGACATCAGGGCTTTCCTTGATATCGTAGGAGCTTGACAAAAGATTCAAAGGAAAAAGGAAGCGGGGATTTCGCTCAGCCAACTGCCGGCTTAAGTAGGGCAGGCAGGCCGCCCGTGATTCATCCCGGTTGTAAGCGCGGGTTGGCCTGCACTTTAGAAGAAAGGTCAAGTATACATCATTCGGTGTTAACCCGCTTGAGCGCATGGCTTCCCTTAGGATTAACCGTGTTCCGCAAACATAAGGTCAAATGTGTTTACATCAGGATTTGAACTTTCCATTGCCGACCAGGCATTTTCACGTCCGGCCCGCTTAAGGGTCAATAAATAGGCGGTGGTAATTTCTCTGTCATTAAATTGTTGGATATCTGTCCTTGGTGTTACCGGTAATATAAGTAAAGTTACCATTATGCCGGTAGAAATATTGGTATAACGGTCCCTGTGGGGAACCTTATCAATGTCAAGATGGGATAAGAGGATTGTTCCTCTTCTAAGGGCTGATACACATAACCAGAGAGGCGGTTCACCTGGTTTTACGCTGCGATACTGAATTATCATGAAAACCACAGGAACCGTCCCCCTGGTTTTTATGGTAACTCGATAATAAAGCAACTGCCTTCTCCCAGGGTGCTGGTTACCCTGATCCGGCCGCCCATTAATATAACAGCCTGGTTTACGATCGCCAGGCCAAGGCCGGTCCCGCCGGTCCGGCGGGAGCGTGCTTTATCCACACGATAAAATTTATCAAAAATATGCGGTAGATCTTCGTTGGGGATACCTTCACCATTGTCCCGCACGGTTAAGGTCAGGCTACCGCCTTTGGTCTGGCCACTGACCTGCACAAACCCCCCTGCCGGTGTGTACTTGATTCCGTTTTCCACCAGGTTAAACAGGGCCCTCTCTAACAAATCCCGGTTCACCCGGCAGCGCGAATTTTGCTCCACTTTCATTTCCAGGTTCACCCCCGCGCAGTGGGACTGGGCCTGCAACCGGCCGAGAACTTCGCAAACTAGCTCACCCACAGCCACTACTGCAGAAGGCGCCCGTACCCCCTCTTCCTCCAGTCGCACCAGGTGCAACAGGTCAGCAGTCAGCCTGTTCATACGGTCAACCTCGGAATTAATGTCCTGTAAATATTCCCTGTATACCTCTACATTCTGCTCGTTGCCCAGAAGGAGGGATTCCGCCAGGGCCTTTATTGAGCCCAGCGGCGATCTTAATTCATGGGAAGCGCTGGCGATAAAAAAGCGCCGCCCCCGGTCTATCTTTTCCAGCCGCTCACTCATCAAGTTAAAAGCTCCGGCCAGCGCTGATACCTCATCATGACCGCCCGCTTCCACCCGCTGGTGCAAATGTCCTCCGGAGATTTTTTCCACAGCCGCAGTCAGCCGCTTCAGCCTGCCGGTCAGTGCTCCAGCAAAGGCTAGGCTTAACAAACCGGCACCCGTGCCGCCGGCAAAAAACAATAAAAGCATGCGCCGGCGGATTTCGCCCAGGGCCTGGTGAATGTCATTGATATCTGTGGACAGGAAAACAGCCCCGACAATTTCCTGTCCCACCAGAACCGGCACGGCCACATACAAAACCCAGCCGTCTCCCGCAAGAAAGTGGCTCCCTGCCGAACCACTGCCGGAAAGTGCCTTTAATACTTCACTATGCTTTAAGACCTGGCCTTTGATTTGATTGTCGTCAAATGAATCAGCAAAAACAGCCCCGCCTTTGTCCAGCATCAGGACCCTGGCCTGCATCTGGGCGCCAAAATTTCGCGCCAGATAATGAGCCTGCGGGTCCCGGCGCGCCAGGTAATCCCCGCCGGCGCCGGCGATGATGTTGGCGTGGGTGAGGTAGGTCACCTGGCGGGTTTTTAGATATTCGGCCTCAAAGACGCGAAAAACATACCAGTTGCTGAACAGCAGCAGCCCGATAATCAAGAAAAAATAAGTTGCCGTGAGTTTAAACCTGATACTGGTAAAATCAGGTCTGATCCTGAAAATAATAGCCCACTCCCCAGCTGGTTAAAATGAACTCGGGTTCTTTTGAGTTTACCTCAATTTTTTCCCTGAGCCTCCTGATGTGGACGTCCACAGTGCGGCTGTCGCCGAAATACTGCGCGCCCCATACCAGGTCGAGCAAGTTATCACGCGTGTAAACCCGTCCCGGGTTACTTGCCAAAAGATAGAGCAGTTCGTACTCTTTTACGGTAAGGTCTACCTTCCGGCCGCCGGCCACTACTTTTCTTTTGGCATTGTCTATGGACAAACTGCCGGCATTTATTACTTTGCGCTCAGCCGCCCCGGCCCTTCCCGCCCTGCGCAGGACCGCCCTGATCCGGGCCAATAGCTCTCTGGTATTAAACGGTTTGGTCAGGTAGTCGTCTGCACCCAGTTCCAGGCCGACGATCTTATCGATATCTTCACCCTTCGCTGTAAGCATGATTACAGGCAAGTCGCTTTTCTTGCGGATTTCACGGCAGACATCCAGACCATTAATCCCGGGCAGCATCAAGTCAAGCAAAACCAGGTCCACTTCTTCCCTGCGCAAAATGGCCAGCGCTTCCCTGCCGTCGCCGGCCGTCAGCACAGCATAGCCCTCCTGCTCCAGGCTGCGCCGCAAACCTTTGACCAAAAGACTTTCATCGTCGACTACAAGTATCCGCTCCACTATAGTATCACCTTTGCTTTCCTGTCTTGAATGTTTCGTCCTCAACCAATCAGCCCCGGTTAATTTTTGGGCATTATATAAGAAGCACAAAATCCCCCTGAAAAATTTCAGGAGGATTATCCCCGTCAAAAAATGAAACCTTAATCCACTAAGCGCTTTAAGTACAGTTTAAACGGAAACTGGCACAAGGCGAGGATAAATAATTTAATCCGCAATAGGATTTATTAGCCGTTCCCTTCATCAGCATATATATATATATATATATATATATACTAGCAGAACTATCTAAGCAATTCAATTGTCCGATTTTTGTGTCCAGGAGATTTCCTTTAGGGAGGTAAAAAGCAGCAAGCCGTACTTAACCTTCCCCGGATCCCGAGATAGAAATCAAAAATCTGCCATAATAAGGGAACCACCCTGGGCGTGAGCATCTAATCAAACAGGCTGCGATACTGTCCATAACCTTCTTTTTCTAAATCCTCTTTAGGAATAAACCGCAGCGAAGCGGAGTTAATACAGTAGCGCAGGCCGGCCGTGCCCGGGCCGTCGTTAAAGACATGGCCCAGGTGCGAGTCCGTCTTTTTGCTGCGCACCTCCGTGCGGATCATGCCGTGGCTCAAGTCTTCCTTTTTCAGGATTTGATCCGGCTGAAGCGGCCGGGTAAAGCTTGGCCAGCCGCACCCCGCATCAAACTTCTCTCTAGAGCTGAATAGCGGCTCGCCGGAAATAATGTCGACGTACAGGCCCTCTCGCTCGTTGTCCCAGTACTCGTTGCGAAAGGGCGGCTCGGTGGCGCTGTTTTGCGTCACTTCATATTGCAGCCTGGTTAATCTCTTTCTGAGCCCCTCTTTATTGATTTCTTTTTCCTTCCCCCAGTGCTTTTCGATAAAAGCATCACGCCCCGAGCCCGCGCGGTAACGGGCATAGTGGGCCGTGGCTTTTTTATGGTAGTTCTGGTGGTATTCCTCGGCGGGATAAAACTCGGCCGCCGGCAGAATTTTCGTGGCCACGGGGCGGTCAAACCGGCCGCTGGCAGCTAGCTCCCTTTTAGACTTCTCCGCCTCCCGCCTCTGCTCTTCATTGTGGTAGAAAATAGCGGTTTGATAGGAAGTCCCCCGGTCAAAAAACTGGCCCCCCGCATCGGTGGGGTCAATCTGACGCCAGTAGACGTCCAGGAGCCTGGCATACGGCAGCACAGCCGGGTCAAAGCTGACCTGTACCACTTCACAATGGCCTGTATCACCCGAGCAAACCTGCTGATAGGTGGGGCGCTCCACATGTCCCCCCATATAGCCAGACACCACGCTCTTTACTCCATACAACGCCTCAAAGGGCGCTACCATGCACCAGAAGCACCCCCCGGCGAAGGTCGCCAGCTCCCGGCGCTGCCCGCCGGCGGCATCCCTGGCTTTGTCCACCTACTCATCACCCCGATAACTCAGCATCACAATAAAGCATATGCTATGATTTACAACAACTCATTCCAAGTCAACTGCTTCATAAGTAAAAGTGAAGTGCTACTGTTTAATGCCGAATAAACTAACTTCCCTTTGTCACGCCTGCGACTTTATTTTAAGGGAATGGCGATCTTGGTCAGCAACTCGCTTTCCGGCACCTCGTCCGGTGCATTATAGTAGTACTCGTAGCTCACCCCCGATGGCTCATAGCCGTTTTCCGTTATCCATTTAGTAATCTCGTTATAGGGCTCTTCCATTTGGCTGTAAGGCCCTTTATACATACAGGTGACATACCTGCCCGCAGGAATAGCGCCAGCCTTTACCTCCCCCTGTCCGGGCAGGGCGCTGACCACGGGAAAGCCCATTTCCACGTCCAGGTCCTGCATATCCAGGTTGTAATAGGCTGTATAGGGCACACCGGCCGGCTGCTCACCAAGTTCACCCATGTACCGCATAATTTTCCCGTAAGCTTCTCCAATTACCTGCGGCAGTTTTTCCACCGCCGTTCTGGTTCTGATGGACAAAACGGGCTGCGCCTCTTGCACGTTGAGTTCAAATTGATATTTCATCATAATCCCCCTTTTTTTAATAATACTGGAGGGTCCTGCACTAATCAAGAACAAAAGTATTCTTTCCAGGTCTGAAGATTTTCATCCCATAATCGTGGCCCGTCTTTTAATTTACCTTACCAGGCAGCATCCATGCTTCCAAGAATCGCCTTTATTTTTATTAGATATTTAACTATATTAATAATTAGTTATGGTATAATAATATTTGACAGATAAAAACTTTTATGGGGGTGTTTAATTGAGTAAAAAGACATTATTTAATGTAGCGCTGGCCTTAGTTTTATGTTTTAGTGTAGTTTTTGGCGCCAAAGCGGCTCAGCCCACGGCAAAAGACCTGGTGATGGCCAGTATTAACAACTTCAACCTCGGTTTTGACAAAGGCTTTTATGAAAAGTGTCAGGATGTAACTAACCTTACTATTACGGAGTTTGACGGGAGCCTGACCAAAGAGCTGGGACAGGTTAAGGGATCTTCGACGGAATTTATCTCACAGCTGGATGCATCTAAAAATGCCATTAAAGTTAGCTACACCACGAATGCAACAGGCAGCCAGCACAGCGGAGATTTTTATCTGACCGATGACAAAATTATCTTTACTAAAGATTTCTTTTTGTTACTGAAAGAGTTTGGGCTTGACGCCTTTGAAAACAATCCTGACCTGCTGGAGCAAAGCCCAGAATATCTATATTTGTCCAATGAACAGCTTAAGAGTCTCTGGGAGCAGATGCTCAGCTATCAGAACCAGGAACTGCCCCAGGAGTACAAGGATTTCCTGCTTTTCCTGGTGGAAACCATACCGGACGAATACTTTAGCCTTTCCACCAGTAAGGTTACTATGACGCTAGACCAGGACGGTCTGGAAGAAGTAATCTATAACCTGCTGACTAAGATAAAAGATGAGAAAGAAAGAGCCGCTGATTTGGTCATTAACTTAAACAAATACAGTTACGAGCAGATGGGCATAAACCCGGAGCAAATGAGACAGGAAATCATCGCCGGCATTGACAAAATGCCAGTTATGTCCCGTGAGCAAATCAAGCTGGTAAGCAGCTACGTTGAAGTCAAGGATTTTACTTATGAAGCCTCTATCCTACCCGGCGGGCCGAAGAGCTTTAAACTGGATCTGGGCTTTAATACGCCCGATGGCTCAGTAACCGGACAATTCGCTGCTGTGGTAGACACGGCTGGGAATCAAGAGAACATGAAAGGCTCGTACGACATTTCGGGCAGCTTTAACAACTTAAACGGACCCCAGGTTGACTTTTCCATGATCGCCTCATACAATTACAAATCTGAGGTCGCTGATTCCGATATTAATATTAAAGCGGTGGCCAAAAACAATACCACCGGGGAATTATTGTTAAACCTCGGCGCCACAGCTAAATCC
The DNA here is from genome assembly GCA_028696455.1 of Desulfotomaculaceae bacterium. GTDB lineage: Bacteria > Bacillota > Desulfotomaculia > Desulfotomaculales > Pelotomaculaceae > MVQL01. The sequence goes on from JAQVGZ010000059.1 coordinate 7,454, forward strand.
ACCGCCAAAGTGGACCACAGCCTGGTGGTCAGCGTACCCCAATTGGATGCCTCCAACAGTGCCGATTTGAAAGCCCTTTTCCCGGAGCTGCAGCAGACATTAGCGCCGCCTGTGGCGGGAGCGACTGATCTGCAGCTGGTCGTAAACGGCAACGCCATTGAGACTGATGTAAATCCGGCGATTGTCGGCAGCGAGTTCGTGGTGCCGGCCAGGGCTGTTTTAGAAGCCCTGGGCTGCAGCGTGGAGTGGGTCGAGCCCAACGAAGTGCACATCAATGCCGGGGACAAAACAATTCTAATCATTATCAACAGCAAAAACTATGAGGTCAACGGGCTGGAAAAGGCTTTAAGCGCACCGGCCTACCTGGAGGCAGACCGCACTATGATTCCGGCAAGCTTCCTGTTCGAGGAATTCAACACTGATATTAAGCTGATGAATAACGTTGTATTTATTACAAACAATGTGAAACAAGATATAGTTAACTAATCGGGTTTTTGAAGCAATATCACATATCGTTTAACTGACCGGTGAATTTACCGGTCAGTTTTTTGTAGGAGATATCCAAGATAATGCTTGAAGCAATAATCGGCGATTTTGTCGGCTCACGATTTGAACGATGCACGACAGCTGGATAGGGATTAAGGTAGTCAATCAGAATTTCCCTGGTGCTGGTTGACATTGTTTTAAGCAAGCGCAAAGGCTACGGACAACTTCTCATTTCATTCTCAGTCTGGTTTAAAAACTCCTGCTGAGGCTATTTTTTTAAACAAAGTATTTAACCTCGGCGCCCGGAAAATATTCCTTTGACATTGTCTTAAATTCCGCGCGGATTTCTTTTAATAACTCATCCGGGTAAACATATTTACCGTAGCCAAACTGCCCAAACTTAAAGGTCCTGGCCTCTTCGTCCAGGTTCAGGCGTGTGCCTGGGAAAACCTCCAAAATGTTTGCCTTTGCCCGCTTGGTAAATCGGTGGGTAATGAATTCGAAGGTAAGCCCAGGAACATGTCCAAACCCAGCCGAGAGTGTCTGAAATAGTTCCCGGTAGCTGTCCTGCCACCCCTTTTCAGCAATAATCGGCGCTATTATAAAGCCGAGGGGGAAACCGGCAGTTGCAACTTTTTGGGCAGCGACCAGCCTTTCAGTCAGCGAGGGGGTGGCGTGCTCGAATTGATCGATTATCTGCCTGGTATTGACGCTAAAACGGAACCTGGTGTGCCCGTGATGGGGAACATCCAAGAGGGAGTCTACGTTGGTAAATTTTGTGACAAACCGGAAGCGGGCGTACTCCTGACTTCCAAAAAATTCAATTGTCCTCCCCAGTTGTCCGGTGTAAGGTTCTACTGCAAGCGGGTCGGAGGTGGCGGCACCCTCAAACACAGTAACCTCGGGTTTTCTTTTCTCAATATAGTCTCTGGCAACAGCCAGGATTTCTTCTACGTTTACATAAACGCGCAGGTAGGTTTTTTTTCCTAGGTTGGTCAAGAGGTAACAGTATTCACACTTACCGGGACACGAAGTGGTGAGTGGCAGCTGAAAGTGGGCCGAAGGCTTGCAAGTCTCAAACCTCAAGGTCCGGCGCACCCCCACCACCATTGTCCGCTTGCCTTCAAAGTAACCTTCGGCCGGAGTTTTGCCGGGGATAGAAGTGATCCGATTGTGGGAAGTCGCAAAGCTGGTCTCTACACCTAGATCCCGGAAATAGATCCATAGCTTTTCCCCTAGCGGATACTGTAGGGCATCTTTTTCGAATATGACTCTTTTAGGAATAAAGGCCACTTTGTTCACCCATGTTTTTCTTTTATTATTTCACCTCTTCATAAACACTATGAAATTTTTCTCGAACGCAGCATCCTTTTTGCCTGGGACGCTCTCTACACCGGTCATAATATCGAAAAAGCGGAACCTGTCTGTGTCACAAGGTCGTGCGTGAAAAAGAGAAAGGCCAGGAGTATTACACTCCTGACCTTGCTCGCAAAATGCAATATGCCCAGAGACTAGCGATCTATTAACCAATCTAATCGCGTTGGTAAGCAGTATGCCTTAATAGAGCACGTGCGGTTTGATGAGGGGGAAGCCATGAGAGTGGTTTTCATACTCTATTTAGCGCATTTTTCCCCTTTACACCAGGCGGTACTTCATTATCCTGGGAAAATGCTTTGCACCTTAAAAACATTTCGAATATGAGGTTTAATTCTTTTCCTCTTCAACCGATTGAATAGTCCAGATCCCGGACTGCCCCTGCTTGACCGGTTGCGCTAGCTTGACAAGATATGTTTTTCCCCCGCTCTTAACTTCAACCTTAGCCTCGCCCTGTGCCCCGTCAGCTTGTTCTGCGCGGGAAATCAGCCTGGCATTGTCCACGGCCGGGTTCAAGCCCAGGGCCGGCCCTTCGCTCATGACCACCTGCAGCGGGTCAAGGCGCCAGGCCTGATGACCATTGTCTACTTCGGCCTGGACTTCTTTCAGCTTGTTTATATCCATGGGCACGGTACCAAGCTTTACCGGCCGATCCGGAACCAGGAGCCAGTTGGGCCGGAGCGGGCTGGTCAGCTCGATATGCCCAGCCAGGGTTTCCACCTTGGAGCCGTCGATCAGGAACTGCACTTCATTAATTCCCGGCAGACCGGCAAGTGAATTCACTACGGAGTACACCGTCATGGTCTCACCGGCGCTGCCGCCCCAGTGTTTGGTTTGTAACTCTTTGGAGAAATTCACATACGCTACGCCGCTGGCTACCGATATGGAAATGAGCCTGGTCTCCTGTGGTATAGTCCGGCCGTGGGCGTTGTCCGCAGGCCCCGCTATTAATTCCTTGACCAGCGCTTCCTCCACACTGATTCCCTTTCTTACCACTTCTCTTTCTTCCGGCGTCAGGAACTGGGCCTCTCGATCAGAAAAATAAAGCGTTAATGCGGTCTTTGTCTCATCCGGGTGCGGGCTTACCGGTGGTGTTTCCGCTTCCTGCGGCTCAGGTTGCGTGCCCATGTTAACGCACCCCGTCGCTAAAAGCAGCACGGCAAACCCAATGACGGCCAAGGTCAGCAAAAGGCGCCTGCTGCCACAACCCGTTACTGACCACCCTGTCACTCTGGCAGCCCTCTTTTTAGTAAACATTAAAACCCCCCCTTTTTCTCAATTATAGCGGGGTATCGTTTCATAATTTTTAAAATCTGTTACAAAAATGTTAACTATTATTAATAATACCACACCATTGGCCACCCCAACCCCGGAATGGATATTTGGGTTCATTGTCATAACTACTCCAGGATGCCCTTTTAATCAACCCGGCTTTTGCTTTTTTGAAGTTCAACAACTTTAATAGTTTACATTATTGAGGTTCACCGGAAGTAATCTTACTGAACCCCCAGCCGTTCCACCTCCAAATACCGGCTTCCCGCACCCCGGGGTCTTCATAATTGCCTTCCACAACAACCAGCTCATTTGCGCCGTCCCCGTCCGGATCTGCAAGGCGAGCCTCATAATTGGGCGCATCCAGGTTGGATGACTGCCATACCGGTTTAATGGCGCCTGCAACCAGCTTAAAGATAAAAAGATGATTTTTGATGCTCAGGTCATCCCGGGTGAGCCAAAATGGCTTGTGGGGTCCAAAACTGCCCGATTTCCAGACCAGCAGGTTTAGCTCGGGAATACTGTCGTTGTTGGAATCGCCCAAAAAGAAATCGTCCACCCACCAGTCAACCGGAGACTGCCAGATTAATTGGGCGCCGTCAGCGGCTTTTAAGACGCCGTCCTGCAAGCAATAATCTTCGCATTTGCCGTCCTGATCCAGGTCAAATTGCCGCTGTTTGATTAGCTTGGCTGCCCAAAAGGGGCTTTGGGCATAAAAGGTATAGCTTTTGCCTTCCCTGAAAGCCCGGCTTTCTTGATCCCATACGGGGATGGCCGCTTCCTCCAGTTTTAAATCCAGCGTGTTCAAAACCCGTGCGGCCCCTTCACCTTCTAAAACTTGCGGCTGGTCCCGGTCGTTGATGAAAACGGGCAGGCATTCAATCTTCTCCACCCTTTTGGAGGTAATGTATATTTTGGCCAGCAGGCCTTCCCGCGTATCCCGGGACCACTTCTGGTCAAAGACAAAATTGCCCAGGCTGTAAAAGATATATTTCCCTTTATACTCCTCAACTTTTTGCACCACGTGGGGGTGGCTCCCCAAAACGAGGTCCGCTCCCGCATCGATCGCCAGGCGGGCAAACCGGATTTGGGCCAGATCCGACGCAGACTCATATTCCGTACCGGCGTGCATGGACACCACCACAAAATCGGCCTTTTCACCGGCATCCCGCACGGCTGCCTCCACTTTTTCCTGATCCGGGTAAGCTACGCCGGGGTGCCCGGCTCCCGCCAGGTAAGACCCGGGCGCCAGGACAGGGTCGGTAAAAGCAAGAAAGGCCAGCTTCAGGCCCTTCACTTCGATATACCTGGCGGCAAAGGCCTCGTTTTCTGTTTTCCCGGCCCCGGCATACTCAATACCTGCTTGGTTTAAATAATGAAAGGTGTCGAGTATCCCCCGGCGCTCGAAATCAGGCAAGTGGTTGTTGGCCAGGGAAAGGATCGTGAAACCGGCTTTTTGCATGGCTGTTTCCACGCCGGGGTCGGCGCGCAAAGTCATCTCCCTGATATTGATCTCCCTGCCCGGGGTGATCGGGTTTTCCAGGTTGCCGAAAACGACATCGCCATCTTTGAGATGTTTTTCAATCTTTATAAAGGGATGGCGGGGATCCCCTTGTTTTTTTATTTCCCCGGCTACACCCCGGGAGAGCATAATATCCCCGACAGCCACCAGGCAGACAGGCTCCTGCCTGGCCGGCAGCCGCAGCTTTTCCGCCCTAAAAGCGGCGAAATCTTCCGGCGCATAGCTGCCAAAGGCGCCCGGATGCGTAATCTTAAAGAAAAGGCAGCCCAGGCTGCCCATAATAATTATAGCTATTAAGGTAAACAACAAATACTTATTGATCTTCATTGGGCAATAAAAGCACCGGTCCAGGCCGGCAGAGGCGGAACCTGCCCATCATTGAGCATTTTATGCCATTTGGAATCGGTCAGCCGGTCCTCGAGCGGCCAGGGAAACTCGTAATAGGAATAGACGCCGCCCAGGGCAATCCTTAGTTTGCCGTCTACCGGCACAACAGCGTAAATCTCAAAAATGTTGCCGGTGGCTTCCTCCAGCACCTGGCCGTTGGGATTGGTAGCCACATCAGCCACCAGGGCGGCCGGCCGGTCATAAATGGCGGAGCGGTGGTCAATGCCCTCATCCCGCAGGGCCTCCAGCCAGAAGTGTTCCAGTTGGGCGCCATAGGAGCGGATTAAATCATATTCCTCATCGGTCAAGGGGGTATTAGCCAATTCCTTCTCGGAAATAGCTTTCAAAGCCAGGATCAGCTGCTCCATGCGATCAAGGCTCACCCGGTCCCGCTCATTTAGCAGCTCCCGCGCCAGAAGGCCGTCCCTGGTCATTTTCACCAGCGAGGCCAGGCGGCCATAAAGCTCCGGGTTGGGCTCGACATAGCCGCGGTCGTCAATATTACCCCCGCCGCCGCCCGCCTCAGCGTAGACCGGCTTGGCGTAAAGAATGGTGTCGTGCTTTAATTCCGCCCAGCTGCCCAGATAGGTATTGAGTTCTTTTCTGGCCCAGGCCGGGTTGCGCATAAAGGAAGGGTACCCTTCCGGTTTTTCCTGGGTAAGGGTCTTCAGCGTATACAACCAGCTCCAATAAAGGTTCTGGGTCCAGGTCTCCTGGCTCAAGCCGGCGATATGTGTTTTCATTTTATCCATGTTTTCCGGATAGCCCCGATAAGCCGTCTCCCCCATCGCATCCAGAATGGAATAAGCTTCCGCCGAGCCCATGGCGGCGGGAATGTCCAGGCCCTTGGGCAGCATTCTCCTTTGGCCCCGGGTGTTTTCCTTGACCTCCCGGTAAATCAGGCGCTGGAAAACAGAAGCATCCATGGTAAACCGCTGCCCCATAAAACGAAAACCTTTTATTTCTTCTTCCCGATCCGGCTGTATAGTTTCATCGAATATCGGCATGGAGTTTATTGCCGGAGGCGCTAACTTTCCGGCCGCCTCGATAAAGGCCTGCCATTGCCCGGGGCTGGTAACTACCGTCTCCAAAGCGGCGTCCGGGCCGTAAATTTCGTTCATCAGTTCCTTGTACTGAATATAAGAGAGGTCATCACTCTTACCGACAAAAAAGTTGGTGGGGGCATAGATCTTATCCCAGCTCGCCCTGTTATTGCCCTGATTCAAGGCCAGGGTGATTAACACGGCGGACCTGGTCTCGTCTTCACTCTTTAAGCGAAAGGTCAGCCGGCCGTACCACATCATGGATTTGAAATAGTTTTGCAGCAGCTCTGTCCTTTCGTAATGCCCCCGGGGTATGTACTGGGAGTAATCCTCTTGGAGAACATTGACCGGACCATCGCCCCCGCCGGCGTTCATCAGGGGCGAAACAGCGATACCCCGGTGGTTTTCTATCAGGTCCAACTCTTTTTCCACCACATCTTTTACTATTGACGGAACGGATACACTGGGATCCATGAGCTTGCCGGCCACGGCAAAAAAGCCCATATTTCTTTTTGCGGCGTTCTCCCAGTCAGTGCCCTTAAGAGCTTCATACTGTTTTTGGGCCTGGGACAGCATTGCTTTATTGAGTTCTTGGAGCTCCGGGGCGAGTTTTTCGGTTTCCACAACCCGCAGCAGGTGGTCAAAAAACAAGTGGTAGTTATGGAGTACGGAATCGGTGGTTACAAATAACGGCACCGGCTCGTAGCG
>JAQVGZ010000149.1 GCA_028696455.1 Desulfotomaculaceae bacterium
GTCACCGCAAGCCTGTCGGCAAAATGCGGTCTCAGCTCTTCCATGACATCCAGTGCGAGACTAGGCCGCCCTGGCCTGTCACGGTGCAAGAAGCCGGCCTGTGGATCAAGCCCGATACTTTCCAGGGCAGCCACAACTTCATGAGTAAGCAGAACGTACAAAAACGATAATAAAGCATTGATGCGATCTAACGGCGGGCGGCGGTTTCTTTCCATCATATTGAAATCTTCTTTTTGGCTAAGTATAAGCTGATCAAAAGCATTAAAGTAAAGATAGGCTGCCTGTCCCTCCATACCCCTTAGAGTATCCAAATCCTTTATGCGCTCTAATTGCCTTGCTATGTTTGCTAGATTTTTCATCACACCGGTCAGGGCCTCCACGTCTACAACATTCGGGTGATCCCTTACAGCCCGGTGTAACACGGCCCTGCTGTTGATAATTTTGGCTAAAATAAAGCGATTCGCCAGCCTTGCTGAGGTATTTTCATTTTCTGTCCAGCGATACTGATTTCTCCTTAATAGGATATTACCGGACACACCGCCTGTTACCCGCCCCATAAATTTTCCGTACTCAGTCAAAAAGGATAGTGCAACGCCTCTATCACAGCATAATTGCATCAGCCCCGGGCTTGCCCCGGCAAAACCGAAGCATACAATTCCCTCCAAGTTATGGACTGGAATACGGAATTTTATCTCATTCTCAGCTTTGACTAGAACATTCTCTCCATCACGGGCCAAGTACGCGTCCGGCAGGGTTACATAAAGGGTGTTCAGAAGTTTTCTCAATAATCCTCCGCCTCCAAATCAACCATTCGCTCCAAATATCCATTAACCGGGCGATGCCTTATAGTAAGATCCGGCTGGCATATTTCTTTCATAGAGCAAAGGGAACAATGTTTCCCTTTCTTTGCTTTAGGGGTTTTTCCTTCAGCCATCATTTTGTGCATTCGCCCGGCAAGTTGTTCGACATGAGCCCGCAGTTCTTGATCTAAATGAACCTCAACCCGGTGTCTGGTTTGACCATAATAGAGAAATCCGGAGTTAATTGATACTCCCATCATTTCTTCCAGAGCTATCGCCTGGGCACAAAGCTGAACCACATCACGGTCATCTGGTTTCGGACGGCCTCGCTTGTATTCCACAGGATAAGGCCGCCACCAGCCTTTGCGGCCTTTCAGACGCACTGTAATTCCCGCCAACTCTTCACCTGTTCTGATAAATTCCACCACATCAGCGATGCCGCTAAGGCCAAGCTTTTTGCTTACAACCGGCATCGCCCTGAGAGACCTGATGTCCTTGCGCGTCTCATCCTCAAAGGGATTATCCGTGCGCTCGTGAAGGTAACTTCCTTCAATCGTGCGCACATTTTCCGCCCAAGCCTGCTCAATATGGATCAGCGCCCATTGGCGCTCGCAAAAGGCCATGTGCTGGATTCCAGAAAGAAGGAGATAGTCATCCTCCGAATATTGATTTATCACTGTTTATATTCCGTCAATGATTTCCGGTGTCAAAGAAGGCAACTCTTGAAGGCATATATCATAATCCTCTACAATATTTTTCGGCTCTGTCACACCGGGTTTCAGGGAAACATTTAACGAACGGTGAACTTTAGCGGATGAATATTGACCATTTTTGCAATTATGCTCCCACCAATAAACTTTATAAACTTCCATGCTGCCCTCAGGCCTTGCGGATGAGGCGTCATTTTGAAAAAGATTTTTTAAAGCCTGCTTGATTTCCAACGCGTCATTATCGCTGAAACCGGGTTTGCTGGCTAGTTGAGGATTCATAGAGCCATAAAAAACATATACCCCATGGTCAACCCGATGTTTCATACCCATAGTATCAGAAGCCCTTTTTATTCCATCCCCTTCACCGCTCACACTTTTAGTGATCTGAATACTGGATATACTTATAGGGCTGACGCTGAAGGCCGAATGAATTGAAACCGGCCCCCGGATTCCAATTGAAACTCCAACTCCTTTATCTTCACCGCCTTTATAAGCAAAAACTTGTCCAAAAGCCCGGACATCTATCCATTTTTTACATGCTTCTTCACGGTATTTCACATCATCCTTCATGTCAATGTTTTTTAATTGACCTTCTGCCCGGGAACGAAGGCTCCTGTAATCATCGATTCTATTATCGTCTGACTGGACAAATATCGCATTGCCTGCCTCCATCAGCCGATTTCTTATTTTACGTTTAATACAAACATCAGAAAGCTCCCCCAGCCCGTCATAATTAACACGGGGTCTGTTTCCGTTTAAAGGGTCGCCGTTTGGATTGGCATTATTTACATTAACAATCACCGCGAAATCAATTTTATTTTTCAAAGTTTCCATAATTATCCCCCCAATTTTTATTTAACTTAGGATTTCGAAATTAATTTTATAAATTAAAACCACATTAATCTTCATCAGTTTGCTCTTCCATTTCTTTGCGCCAAAGAGCCTCTCGCTGGCAGTGATAACCAAGCAAAAATTCCCCACTTAGTTTTTTATCGTTGATGTAATCTTCGAGTGCAAACATCGAAGTTACCTCAGATATCATGTTTTGTCTTTTCGCCGACTTGCCGCCAAGCCTGGCTTTGTAAGGTCCCAATGCCAACTCGATTGTTCTCCAGGTGCTGTAAGGATGATCCGCAAATCTTTGCATCATTCTGGCAGCAGTTGTTTGACGTGATTCTCCAGCTTTTTGCAAAGCCCACTGTTCCAAACTATCCGCTAAAGCCAGCAGCCTGCCATACAAGTAATCCCTTGTTTTCCGGTTCTTGTCCAGAGCCATGTTATAATCCTCCCTGTCATGGTATTTTCTATAAAGCGCGCAAGCAATGCTAAGTGTTTTATTCCATTCCCAATTCTCCATACCGATACGGTTCGATGCCCGCTGTACAGCTGATTCAACCAGGTCTCTGGGGAATTTTTGTCCATCAATAATACAGGGAAGTATGCGTTCCACTGTTGTTTTGCGCAGTTTGTCATCAACCCTGCTGCCGTATGCCGCCTCAGCTATATCGCTGGGAGCAGGCGCTCCCACGAAACGCACATGTTTCCTATTTTTTGCGCCTCTTTTTTTAGCTGGCAGTTCCACAAAACGATAGTCATGGATCCAGGAGCATGTTTCATGCCAATTATTAACGCGATCTAAAAAGTCCGAACCGGTCAGTTCCCTGTAAAAGGAAATAGCCAGCCGGCCGGGAGTGGCGGAATCCAACCCCATGACCACAACTTTAGAGGTGTCTCCCAGGTTGGCATGATACCCCG
>JAQVGZ010000060.1 GCA_028696455.1 Desulfotomaculaceae bacterium
TTGAAGGAAATGAGATTTTATCTGAAAGGGATTTTCAGGACTATCAGAGCATTTATATTGACCTGTATCAGGAATATAGAAAAGGTGCTGATGGTGACAAAGAAACTATCAATGATGACATAGTTTTTGAGATTGAACTGGTCAAGCAGATAGAGGTAAATATTGACTACATCCTTATGCTTGTAGCCAAATATCAAAAGTCCAACTGTAAAGATAAAACCATTCTTACGACCATTGATAAGGCTATCAATTCAAGTATTGAACTTCGAAGCAAGAAAGAGCTTATCGAGCGTTTTATAGAGCAAGTCAATGTATCGACCAAAGTGGATGAGGATTGGCGAAAATTCCTCCATGAGCGTAAGGAAGCGGATATTTCAGCAATTATAGAAGAAGAAAAATTAAAGCCTGAAGAAACCCGTCGTTTCATCGACAATGCTTTCCAAGATGGAATGCTTAAAACAACCGGTACAGCCATTGATAAAATCATGCCACCTGTATCTCGCTTTGGCGGAGGCAGAGCTGCGAAAAAACAAGGAATTATCGAAAAACTGATGATATTCTTTGAAAAGTATTTAGGTTTGATATAGATTAATATCAATCACTAATTCAAAAAAATATCTTTAATAAAAAACCAGTCACTTCAAGCATTCATGCCTGATTGTGACTGGTCTCTTTTTGCCCCGCTTGAAGCTGTTCATTCAAGTTTTTCTTCAATCCCTAAGAGAACGCTTCTTTATGAGCCCTTTTTTGTTAATACTCTATTTCCGGGCCAAAGATGGAGATTTTAGAGTAAAGGCCAGAGCCAGTCCTACCAGGCACAGGATTCCTGAAATCATCAGTGGTGTCGCGCTTAATTCTCCTGGAACCGGGCTTTTCATAACATCATATAACATTGGACCGGCAACAGCGCCGACTCCGTAAGACAAGAAGATGGTGCCGTAGTTCATGCCATAGCTTTTTGTACCGTAGTAGTCGGCAGTTAACGAAGGATAAACTGCCAGGAAGCCACCGAAGCAGAATCCAACCAGTGATACGCCGACCAGGATCATCACTCCGGTGAGAACTTTTAAGGCAAGCATGGTGATGCCGCAAATCAAGAAAATTAGCATCAAGGTTTTGGTTCGCCCCATTTTATCGGAAACGACGCCCCACAGAATCCGTCCGGCAGCGTTAAACAAAGCTACCGTCATAACAGCAGAGGCGGCTAGAGCTGCGCTTAACCCCTGAGCCTGGGCAATGGGGAGGGCATTAGCAATAATCATCAAGCCCGCGGCAGAGCCAAAGAAATAAGATAGCCAAATGACATAAAACTGAGTTGATTTCACCATTTCACCTGTTGAAAAGTCTACGGCTGCAGCTGCTTTTCCGGAAGCCGGAGCAGGTGGGTTCCAGCCGGCCGGCTTATATCCAGCCGGGGGGTTCTGCAGAACTTGGGCGCCAAGAATTACGAATATTCCATAAATAATGCCTAAATAAGCAAATGAATTCATCAAGCCTACCGAATCTTTCAAAGCGTTGGCAACAGGTGTGAAGACCATGCCGCCCAGCCCAAAGCCTGCCACGGCCAATCCGGTAATCAGGCCTTTCTTATCAGGAAACCACTTAACGCAGGTTGCCAGCGGGCAAACGTAGCCAGCGCCGATACCCATGCCGCCGATGACACCAAAGGTCACATACAAATAGGCAATAGAAGTTGTCTTACTAGCTAATATAAGTCCTAGCGCGTATAACAAGCCTCCTGCTGTGGCTACCCACCTGGGGCCTATTTTATCCTGAAGCTTACCGGCAAAAATCGTTGTTACAGCGAAAACTAAAATAGTAATCGAAAACGTAAAACTGGTAGGAGCCGCCTCCCAGCCAAATTGTTCCATTAACGGAGCTTTGAATACGCTCCATATATATACTGCGCCAAGGCAGACTTGAATCAGCAAGGCTCCGGCTACAATGAGCCACCGGTTTATCAATTTCTCTGACAAATTCCTTCTCCTTCCTTTCCACTCTGTAAATAAAATTTTCATTCTCAACTGGGCGCAGCATTAGCGTCATGGATGTTTATCAGTAATAGCTCTTGGTATCTATAATGAACTATAATTACTCCACGGGCACAACTTGCCAGCGCTCATCTACCCATAACCCAAAACACTGTGCTTCAAAACCCCAGGAACGAATTGTTTTAAGAGCCGCCGCAAACTGTTTAAGCTGCGTCTCATCGGGGACCGGGTTACCAGCGCAATCATAATGCCCTACAATGGCAATTAATTTTGAGCCGTGGGCTTCCACGGAAATGCTAACCCTGCGTTTGATTGAATCTACCCCGGCCGTGTTTTCAGCCAATATCTTTATTGGTCCTGGCTCTGTAATAGTATCAATATAATCAAGCTGGTAATGTTTTTTTAGGTATTCATTTACGGGTAATTGTGTTCTGCCATCCATGCAATTGATAGCGGTTCCAAAAACTCCATGGGCCATTTTTAGTCTCTCCTTTCTGGTAATATCTTCTAAATCTGGCTATTTGAAAATGACCACCTCCCTATTTATTGATTTTCCTTGCTATGCTTACCAGAGTATGTGGCGGTACGATTCCTGACCACAGGAGGAAAAGGGCGGGACCTTTGGCCCCGTCCTTTTGTTCAGCCTGGAACGTTACCTAACCTGATGGTAACCATAATGTACCCACATGTCTAGCAAGGTTACTAACCAGAGAGCCTTTTAGTACACGAACTGTTTACGTTGCTGTACAATATTTAGGTAATTTGAAAAATGATCAGCAGACAAGCCTGCTGATCAGAACTAACATAGAAAAGGATGTAACTTTTAATTAAGACTTACTATATAACTCTTCCAGCACCTGGGCTAAAGCGGCGTAGATGGCTGTAAAACCACAAACAATTCCTTCCCACCCGGTGATTAGTGCAATAGTTGTATTGCCTGTCCAGTCCCTTATCGCAAGCAGGAAAAATAGTATGGCTAGCGTAGCAAAAACAATTTGCAGGCGCCGGTTGATTTTAAGTGTTCCAATAAACATCACGGCTGTAAACAAGCCCCACATAAAAAAGTATGCACCCATAGCAGTTTCGCCGGAAGCTTCAACCCATCCCAATTTCGGCATAACCAGTAAACCAATTAAAGAAAGCCAAAATAAGCCATAAGATGTGAAAGCCGTGGTGCCGAAAGTGTTGCCCTTTTTCCATTCCATTATGCCGGCTATAATTTGGGCTATACCCCCGTAGAATATTCCCATACCCATGATCATGCTGTCCAGGGCAAAAAAGCCAGCATTATGCATATTTAGCAGCACTGTGGTTAGACCAAACCCCAGTAGGCCGAGAGGGGCAGGATTAGCAGTGCTGTCAACTGCCGTGATTGTTCGATTGATGCTTGAATTCTGAGTCATGTTTATCCCCCTTTTGATATATTCTTGTTGCGTCTTTGATAGACTTTTTTTGGGATTAAGAATCATGCCAAATGTAATATAAGTTTTTGACAGGTAATTATACCAAAGTCTAGAAGTGAATAACACAGTTAATGGTAATCTGGTTTTAAACAAACTTAAACTAAACCCTTTATAGAAGAAGGCTGCCTGTGTTAGTTTGATATGCGAGGAGTAACTGTGCTTGCAGCACACTGATCTCCTTAATAGCTGGAAAAACAGGCTAATACCTCTATAGAGGATGATGTTTACCCTGGTTTTATAATTAATATATTGTTTCTATTGAAGTATTGGTTTGTTCAGGTTTTGTTCAAATGATATTTTATATCTCAATAATCATTTACTCCTTGCCATGGATGGTGATGAAATTTACTTTGGCAGTACTACCATAGCAATGATATACTTACCAGTTAGTATACATCTCTTTTTTGACAATGGCAAGGTAAATAGGTTATTCATTATTGAGCATTATACATCCACCCAGAGTTTTTGTTCCTGCGTATTAGCAGTTCCTGCAAGGTAAGGTCGTATTGTAAGTGATTGTACACAATATGATGGGTAGGATCACTTTTAAGTTATTTAATTTTGTGGTACTATTTATTAGATAATTTTTTGGGGTTAACGCCGGCTTCGTATTTACCTCGTTTCTATCAAGTGCTTTTTAAAATTTTTGTTATGAGTTAGTTATTTATAAAGGGAGTGCAAATCAAATAGTTCAAGCGGAAAGAGGGATAATTTTGGGCCAAACGATTATTGAGAAGATCCTTACCAAACATTGTGGACATGAAGCCCGTGCTAACGAAATTGTAGTGGCGCAGGTGGACTACGTAATGGGGCAGGACGGAACCTCCCCCCTGGCTATAAATGCTTTTCATGAAATGGATGGCCAGAGTATTTTTGATTCTTCAAAAGTGGCTTTTGTCATTGATCATAGCGCACCCAGTCCGAACGAGGGTGTTTCTGCGCTGCACAAGTTAATGAGAGAGTTTTCACAGGAAAAAGGGTTCCATCTTTATGATATTGGTGAAGGTGTGTGTCACCAGCTGATCCCCGAAAGTGGTGAGGTAGGCCCGGGCAGTCTGGTCATCGGCGCCGATTCGCACACCTGTACTTATGGCGCCCTGAACGCTTTTTCTACTGGAGTCGGCTCTACAGACCTGGCCGGCGGGCTGATCTCCGGAAAGATGTGGTTTAAGGTGCCCGAGACGATTAAATTTGTATGCGATGGCACACTACCCCCGGGAGTTTTTTCTAAAGACCTGATTTTATATTTAATCGGTGACGTAACTGCCGACGGGGCTACTTATATGGCAGCAGAGTATACCGGGGAAGCGATTACCGCCATGTCTCAGGAAGCACGTTTTACCATTGCGAATATGGCCGTAGAAATGGGCGCCAAAGCTGGCCTGATGGATGCCGATGAAAAAACCTTTGACTGGCTGTGCCGGTTTACCGACCGAAAATTTACCCCTGTTACCGCCGACGCGGATGCAGTGTACGCACAGGTGCGGGAGTATGATGTATCAAAGCTTGAACCTCAGGTGGCCAAGCCCCACCAGGTAGACAATGTAGCGCCGCTCAGCGAGATAGCCGGGAAACCGGTCCAGCAAGCAGTGTTGGGCACCTGCACCAACGGCCGGCTGGAGGATTTGCGCATTGCCGCCGGTATTTTGAACGGCCGCAAAATCCACCCGGGTGTCCGTTTCATTGTGGCGCCGGCCTCCCGGCAGGTATTATTGGATGCCATGGCGGAAGGAATCATCCAGACCCTGGTCGAAGCCGGGGCAGCCCTGGTTACGGCAGGATGCGGACCTTGCGTGGGCACCCATAACGGCATCCCTTCTGATGGTGAAACGGTCATCTCTACTGCCAACCGCAACTTCAAGGGGAGGATGGGCAACTCCAAGGCAGAAATCTATTTGGCCTCCCCGGCCACGGTGGCGGCCAGTGCCCTTACCGGGGAGTTTACCGACCCGCGGGAATTTATAAAATAGTATTTTAAATAATTAAGATAAGTAGGTGGTTTTGTGGAGTTTAGCGGCAAAGCGCATAAGTTTGGCAATGATGTAAACACAGATTATATTATTTCGGGTAAATATAAGTTCAAGACCCTGGACATGAAAGAACTGGCCCGGCACGTGATGGAGGACCTGGATCCGGATTTTTATGAAAAAGTAACAGCCGGTGACTTTATTGTCGGCGGCGCCAATTTTGGCTGCGGCTCTTCCCGCGAGCAAGCGCCTTTAGCGATTAAATATGCCGATGTGGGCGCAGTGCTGGCCAAATCTTTTGCCCGGATATTCTACCGCAATGCAATCAATACCGGACTGCCGGTAGTGGAGTGTGACACCGACCTGATTGACCAGGGAGATGAGCTGAAGGTTGATTTGTCGGCCGGGGTAATTGAAAACAAAACCAAAGGCACAAACATTCCGATTAAGCCCCTGCCAGGGGTAATGATTAAGATTCTCAATGACGGTGGCCTGGCTGCGCACTTTAGAAAATATAGAGGCTTTAATTTCGATTAGCGACTAGACATAGTGGTGGAGTCTGATATTAATATGAGTTTTAAACAGGTGGATTAAGGGACCCGCCTGTTTTTTCTTTTGCCCATCAGTGATCAGCTGATTTACTTAGCTAATCATTTCTCGAAATTGGGAAAAGGGCTGCACCCACAGTGCGCGTCTGCTTTTTTTATTCGGTAATATATACTTGGACGAAAGTGATAATTGAGGAGAATTTTTGTTAATTGTTAAGTCTTTTCACTTCGGCAGTTTTTTACTGTATAAAAAAATACTGTTAAACCATACTAACAATGAAAATTTTTCCGAGGGAGTGATTGCGGTGGCCAATCCGAGTAGGTTTGGAGAAGGTCAAACACGGTTAAAGGCGATGCGCGATGCCAATTATCCAGGTGGTGTGGTGGTAGATCCAACGCCCATAACTGCAGGCCAGGAAGTAACGGTGTTTTATAACGGCCTGCTTGGTAAAGAAGGTAACGGTCAGGTGTACCTGCATTATGGTTATGGTGACGGTAAAGACTGGCATAATGTAAACGACGTACGAATGGAACAAACCGGCTGGGGCTGGGTTAGTGATGTAACTGTGCCAAATTTTGAAGAAAGTTTTCATTTTTGCTTTAAAGATAGTGCAAATAACTGGGATAACAATAACGGGAACAACTGGAGTTTTCAGGTCCACGACGGAAGCGCTCGTTATTAAAAAGAAAAATACCTGCCGGAAGCCCGGGTAGGGGTTTTTGGGGGAGGAGTGATAGATTTGAGAGTCTTGATGCTGTCTTGGGAATACCCTCCCAAAAGTGTTGGGGGTTTGGCGCAGCACGTGTATGATCTGACAAACGCCCTGGTAGACAGCGGCATAGACGTCCACCTGATCACCTCAGGTGGACAGGGGGCCCCCGCCTATGAAAAGGTAAACGGGGTGAAAGTCTACCGGGTTGACCCTTATCAAGTTTCTTCGCCGGATTTTGTCACCTGGGTGGCCCAGTTTAATGTAGCCTTATTGGAAAAGGCCATGTCTCTTTTTGAAGATCTGGGTGAAGTCCATGTGCTGCATGCTCACGACTGGCTGGTAGCGTATGCGGCGCGGGCGCTCAAGCACGCCTGGAAAAAGCCCCTGATCGTCACGATCCATGCCACGGAATACGGCCGGAACCATGGCCTGCATAATGATACCCAGAGACATATCAGCGACGTCGAGTGGTGGCTGACCTATGAAGCCTGGCGGGTAATCTGCTGCAGCCACTACATGGAGGGCGAGCTGAGGCATGTTTTCCAGATACCGAAGGATAAAATTACGATTATTCCCAATGGCGTAGACCCAACCGGTTTTAAGGTCCGGGAAACTAATGTGCAGCGCAGTAATTATGCCGCCCCGGATGAAAAAATCGTTTTTTATGTGGGCCGGCTGGTCCGGGAAAAAGGTGTGCAGGTCTTACTGGATGCAGCGCCGGAAATCCTAGCCCATCACCCTCAGACAAAATTTATTATTGCCGGTAAAGGTCCCTTCCTGGAGAACCTAAAAAGACAGTCAATGATGCTGGGCATTGACAACAGGGTTTACTTTACCGGATACATAAGTGATGCGGTGCGAAACAACCTGTACAGCTGGGCCGACGTGGCGGTTTTTCCTAGTCTGTATGAGCCTTTCGGGATCGTGGCCTTAGAGGCGATGGCGGCCCGAACACCGGTGGTAGTGGCCGACACCGGCGGCCTGGGGGAGATTGTCAACCATGGCTTGGATGGCCTCAAGGCCTACACGGGCGACAGCCACTCCCTGGCGCAAAACATACTGGCAATCATAAAACAGCCTGATTTTGGTCACGGACTGAAAGAAAATGCCTACAGGCGGGTGCTCAATGAGTTTAGCTGGAAGCAGATTGCCTGGCAAACAGCGTCAGTCTATCAGGAGGTTTGGGAAGCGCACCGCAACACGGCCTGGTCGGCGCCCGGCCGGCAGGACGGGTTGTTTAACCGGGTAAGCCGTCGGTTTACCAAATACTCCTAATAATAAAACGGGGGATTCCTAATGAAGGCGATTATTATGGCAGGTGGTGAGGGCTCACGTCTCCGGCCGCTTACCTGCGGCAGGCCTAAGCCGATGGTGCCGGTATTAAATCGGCCGGTGATGTCTCACATTGTGGAGCTGTTAAAAGAGCATGGGATCACCGATATCGGCGTAACTCTGCAATACATGCCGGAAGCGATCCGGGATTATTACGCCAACGGGGCGGATTACGGCGTGAACCTAAGATACTTTGTGGAGGAGACACCGCTGGGCACCGCCGGTAGTGTAAAAAATGCGGCCGGCTTTTTGGACGAGACCTTTCTGGTGATTAGCGGTGATGCGCTAACCGACCTGGAATTGTCCCGGGCGGTGGAGTACCACAAGAAGCAAGGGGCAATAGCAACCCTGGTGCTGACCAGAGTCGACTGCCCGCTGGAATACGGGGTAGTTATTACTGATCGGGATGGCAATATAACACAGTTTCTGGAGAAGCCAGGCTGGAGCGAAGTGTTTAGCGATACGGTCAACACTGGGATTTATGTGTTGGAGCCGGAGGTATTAGAATATTTTGACCCTGGCAAAAAATTCGACTTTAGCCAGGACTTATTTCCCTTGCTGCTGAAGCGCCAAAAGCCTTTATTCGGCTTAGTGCTGCCGGGTTACTGGTGTGATATCGGTAATCTCCAGCAGTACCTGGAGGCACACCACGATGCCCTATCCGGCAAGGTCCAAATAAAAATGCCGGGAACTGAAATCCAGCCCCGGGTTTGGGTCGGGGACGGTACGCTGATTGATCCCGGCGCTGTGATTGAAGGTCCCGCCTTGATCGGGGCAGGCTGCCAGATAGGCGCCGGAGTCCGGGTGGAGCCACTGTCCGTGCTGGGGGATAACTGTGTTTTACAGGAGCGGGGTACCATCAAAAGAAGTGTCGTGTGGAGCAATGTTTATATCGGTGAAAATGTAGCGCTCCGGGGGGCCGTGATCGGCAGCAGGGTCAAGCTGCACTCCAACGCAGGGGTTTATGAGGGCGCGGTGGTTGGCGATGATTCGATTATCAAAGAAAACGGCCTGCTCAAGCCCGACGTAAAGCTGTGGCCCCACAAGTTGGTGGAAACCGGGGCCACCGTACAGAAAAGTTTAATCTGGGGCACCTGCACCCCGAAAAAATACTTCGGCATCGAGGGGGTCAGCGGCCTGGTCAATGTGGATATTACCCCCGAGTTTGCCGCCATGCTGGGGGCAGCCTTCGGCTCGGTTTCCGGGCGCGGGGCGCGACTTGCCGTAAGCTGTGATCGCCACACCACCTCTCTGATGCTCAAAGATGCAGTGGTCAGCGGGTTGCAGTCCAGTGGTGCAGCGATCCTGGATCTGGGGGTAGGGATCACCCCGATGCTGCGCTATGCCGTCCGCTCTCTGGATTGTCAGGGCGGGGTGCACATCAAGATTTCTCCTCAGGAGCCCGGCCGGGTAACCCTGGTGTTTACCGACAGCCGTGGCGCCAATTTGTCCCGCGGCATGGAGCGCAAGGTGGAAAATGCGCTGGCCAGGGAAGATTTCGCGCGGGTAGAAGCCGGCCAGATTATACCGCCAGAGCAGGTAACAGACCTGCAGCTTGACTACTTGTCGGCAATATGCGCGGACCTGGAAATGGATATTGTACGGAAGATGCGCTTTAAACTGCTGCTTTCCTACGACCCGGTTAACCTGGAAAGCTTTATTAGCGGGTTGGCCGGAGAATTGGGCTTTTTACATGAAGTCTACAGACCTGAGCAGGCCGAGGGCGGCTGGCATGCGCACCAGGAAATGATTTCGGACATGGCCCGTGCAGTGGTGACACAGGGAGTGGGCGTTGGGGCGGTGCTAGATCCCAATGCCGACCGGTTGATTTTAATTGACGACCGGGGGCAGGTAATCAAGGACGATTTAATGGTTGCCTTAATCTCCCTGATAATTCTCAAAGAGCAGAGGGGGCCGGTAGTGGTGCCGGTAACAGCCCCGCAAACAATAGAGGCGCTGGCAGAGCGTTATCAGGGGAAAGTGGTGCGGACTAAAACTGCCATCCCGGATTTATTTGATAAAATATTAGCCCAGGAAGAGGCTAACGGCAGCGTTTATCAATTGCTGATGCATTTTGACGCTTTGTCTGCGCTGATGAAAATTTTAAGCTACCTGGCCCGGCAGCAGGTAACGCTTTCCGAACTGATTGCTGAAGTGCCGAACTTTTTCACCAACAAGCGGGAGGTGCCTGTGCCTTGGGAGACCAAAGGCCGGGTTATCCGGACTTTAATCCAAAACTCGTCCAACGAGCGCCTGGAATTGCTTGACGGCATCAAGGTCTTTCACCCGGACGGCTGGGCTCTCGTACTGCCCGACCCCGAACAACCGGTGTGCCGGGTGTTCAGCGAGGGAAGCACCATGGAAATAGCTGAATCCCTGACCGATATGTATATTGAGAAGATCGGCGCCATTGCCGGTGGCAAAAATTAAGTTACCGGATTGAAAAAACATGAATTTGTAGCTGGTATCGGCTGAAACAGAGGGTAGCCTTCAAAGGTTACCCTCTATTTATTAAATGAAAAATTCTCAATAATTGAGTCAATAAATGCTTAATTAGAAAGGGAAAAGCATTATAATGTCGAAGAAATCTTTTGAGGTAATGCAGGAGGTAAAAGCCTTATTTCAATAATTCTAATGGAGGCGCTAATTATATTTGAATGGAGAACTACTATACAAAACCAATAAGCAACTTTTGGATATAATTGATTTTCTACCTGATCCCACTCTGGTTATTGATCGAAATAAGAAGGTAATTGCTTGGAATAGAGCCCTTGAAGAAATGACTGGTGTTAGCAAAGCAGATATAATTGGTAAGGGAGACTATTCTTACGCCATACCTTTTTATGGAGAGGCCAGACCAATTTTAGTGGATCTTATTTTTTCAAATGACCTGTCAACTGAATTGAAATATATCAACGTTATGCGGGAAGGAAAAACAATCTGTGGCGAAGTGTATGTTAAATTACCATTTAACAAAAAAGAGGTGTTTATTTGGATTAAGGCATCGCCGCTTTCTGACAGCGATGGAAATTTAGTTGGGGCTATCGCATCCGCCCGTGATATTACTAAACATAAGCGGGAAGAAGAGGAAATAAAAAGATACCGTGACCATCTTGAAGAACTGGTCGATAAACGCACTATGGAGCTAAAAACAGCAAATGAACAACTTCAGCAAGAAATTATCAGGCGGAAACAGGTTGAATATACCTTGAGAGAGATCGAGGAGCTTTACTGTCAACTAGTTGAAAATTCACCAGATGTCATTCTTCTCCACAGCAAGGAAAGACTTGACTTTATAAACAAGGCTGGAGCAAAGCTTTTCGGGATGGACAACCCCCGGGAAGCTGTTGGAACAACTATGATCAACTTAATTCACCCTGAGTATCAGGAAGTTGTTGCGAAAAAGTGGCGGCTGGTGCAGGATGAAAGAAAAATTGCCCCGTTGACGGAAGAAAAGATTGTTAGACTTGATGGAAAAGTTTTAGATATAGAAGTAGTGACAGCTCCCTGTACCATTCAGGGTGAACCGAAAATGCAGGCAGTTGTTCGCGACATAACTGAACGTAAGCGAGCGGAAAAAATGCTGCGACTGTCCGAAGAAAAGTTCTCCAAAGCCTTTAATGCTGTTCCTAACCCAATGGTAATCTCTTCAATTGAGGATGGACAAATTATAGACGTAAATGACCATTTCCTCAGCTTTTTCGGATATACTCGTCAAGAAGTTTTAAATCATATAGTTTCAGATTTTTATATGTACGAGAATACAGAGAACTGTGCTAAGGTTGTACATTATATAGCGAATCAGGGGTTTGTTAAAAACCTGGAAATCAACTTCCGAAATAAATCAGGGGAAATTAGAAATTGTCTCTTTTCTGCAGACACTGTTGCAATTGGTGGTAAACAGTATCTGTTGAGTGTAATCAGTGATATTACCGAGCTTAAACAGGTTGAAAAAGCCTTACGTTTATCAGAAGAAAGATTTCAAAAGGCCTTTTATAACAATCCTAATCCAATGGTTATTGTAAGGCACAGGGATGATCAACACATTGATGTAAATAAGAGCTTTGAACGTTTCTTCGGTTTTAGTCGTGAAGAAATAATCGGTCGTACTGTTTTTGATATAAATCTTTATAAGGACTTTAAAGAATTTAAACTTTTTAAAAAAATTTTACAAGAGAAAGGGTATGTCCATAATCTAGACGTTCTATTTAAAACAAAAAAAGGTGATATTCGTAATATTTTGGAATCATGTGAGATAATTGAACTAAACAAAGAGAAATGCAGACTTGTCGCGTTAAATGATATTACTGATTTTAAAAAGATGGAGAATAAAATGGTCCGTTTAGAACGATTGAATCTTATCGGACAAATGGCCGCAGGAATTGGACACGAAATTAGAAATCCCATGACTACCGTGCGTGGGTTTCTGCAAATGTATAGAAAGAAAGATTCATTTGTTCAATATAAGGATAACTTTGACCTAATGATTGATGAACTGGACAGGGCGAATTCAATAATTACAGAGTTCCTATCTTTGGCCAGAAATAAGCCTGTAGACTTGAAGTGGCTTAATATTAATCTATTATTGGAAAAACTTTTACCAATGATGCAAGCTAATGCTTTTAATGATGACAAGTATATTGAAGTAGAATTAACGGAGATTAATGACTTATTCCTGGACGAAAACGATATTATACAACTAATATTAAACCTCGTTCGAAATGGATTTGAAGCCATGACATCCGGTAAAAAGTTAACCATTAAAACATTTTTAGATAGTAATCAGGTTGTTTTAGCAGTTCAGGATCAGGGCTCAGGAATAAAACCTGAAGTGCTTGATAAGATAGGTACCCCGTTTTTTACGACTAAAGATAATGGGACGGGTTTAGGGCTTTCTGTTTGTTACAGTATTGTTGAAAGAAACAATGCCACTTTAGAAATTAAGACAGGGTGCAGTGGCACTACTATATTTGTCCGGTTTGGTACTGGAAAAAAGTTAGTACATGGTATTGAACTTGATTAATACGATGAAAAGTAAATCATTCGCTGGCCCTATCTCCACAGGGTCAGTTTTTCTTATAAGGGGTTTCAATAACCTTGTGAATAGATTCACATGTTTTGGGGGGGGTAGATGGTTCAGAAAGGATTAGTATAATTCTTTTACTTAAGTTAAGTATAGGTCAGTTAATAAGTTACTAGATTCCTAAGTATAGGTAATAATTTCCAGCGATAACTTTATCAGCGGAAAAAGCTGGCTTTGAGTTAGCCAGGAGTGTCTGAAACGATGCAACTGCATATCTTAGTAAGAGTTGGACCGGTGAAAAGCCTTAAATATAGCACTTATTTTGGGGATGATGCTACCAGAGCGATTATTCCTGCCTATTTGTTGTGTTAGACCGCCAATGGACTAGGCAAACTAATGATGAAAACTATTGGCCTTATTAAATTTTTATTTCATAGCTCTAGTTTTAAGTCTTAATTTTTATATTGAAAGGGGATCGTTATGTATAGTAACAAGGTGGTAGCACAGTGGGTTGAGGAAATGGCCAGGCTTACCAAGCCGGATAACATAGTCTGGTTGGACGGTTCCGAAGAGGAGAGAATAAGGTTAACCGAACAGGCAGTAAGCACCGGAGAGATGAAATACCTAAATCAGGAAAAGTACCCTGGCTGTTTATTCCACCGGACGGCAAAAAATGACGTGGCCCGGGTAGAGCACCTCACTTTTATTTGCACCAGTAAAGAAGAAGATGCGGGCCCCACTAATAACTGGATGGCCCCGGCTCAGGCATATGAAACAGCAGGCAAGATTTTTGACGGCTCGATGCGAGGCCGGACAATGTATGTTATTCCCTATA
>JAQVGZ010000061.1 GCA_028696455.1 Desulfotomaculaceae bacterium
TGGTCCGCAGCGGCACCGGTACTGGCGCGCAAATCGGGCGGCCGGCAGCGGGAAAAACCGGAACCACCGACGACGGCAAGGATATCTGGTTTGTCGGATATACCCCCGAACTGGTCGGGGCCGTATTGATTGGGCACGATACTCCTACCGCCATGCCGCAGGCCTATGGCGGCACTTACCCGGCCCGGATATGGCGGGAGATTATGAGCAAAGCTCTCACTAACGTCCCGGCGAAAGACTTTCCCCGTCCAGACGGGGTGGTGACTGACACGGTCGACAGCAAGTCGGGGCTTTTGCCAGGTCCCAATACCCCTGCTAACTGCCTTGTCACGGACCTTTTTGCTGAGGGAACAGTCCCGTCCGAAAGAGACAGTGTCCATGTTTCATATGAGGTATGCGCAGCCAGTGGACAGACTGCCAATGAGTACTGCCCGGACCGGTTGCTCAAAACACTGATTAAACTACCCTATACCGTCCCTACTTTTGTAGAAGACTACAATTTGCGGGTGCCTGCTCAGGCCTGTACCATCCACAGTGCAGGTGATTTTTCCGGCACGACCGCTGCCCAGCAGTCTGACCAGGATAAAAACGGTGATGATGACTCAAATAAAGAAAATAACAAAAATAGAAAACCTGGCCGGGAAAGAGATAGGTAATCAGGATAATAAAAAAGATAAGAGCTGTAAGACTCTTATCTTTTTTATTTGAGGGAAATATACATGAATGAGGGTTTTTATTTTTAGCTGGTCGTTATGGAGTAACTATTTTCCAGCGCTTTATTAATAATTTTACTAACGCATTTTTCCCCCTTTGGGGTTAATCTAAGATATTTTGAGTCGCTGTCTACTTCAATGTAATTTTTATCTTTCAAATTACAATATACTGTAGACTTACATGGGGTCCACATCCAAATATTGAATTCACGAACGTTACCACACCCAATCCGCAGCAGCCATCCGAGTTCGTAGATTCCCAAAGACAACTCTTTTTCTGTAACATTCTTTAGTGACCTGATAAAATTTTTACCTTCCTCGGTGAGTTTAACCTGATAAAACTTTTCATCCTTGCCATCAATCTTCGATGTTACTTTCTCTTCCATAATGAGATTCTGACCAAGCAGTTTCTTGTAAGACGATAATGGTAAAAAATTACAGAGTAGAATACGCCTTGCAAAGTTTTCTCCATGCCCAAGTCTAACCAACACATCCGCTTCATCTAATAGCATATTTTCATCCCCCTCCATCGGGAATATTCAACAAATAATGGGCTGATCCCTTTACAAAAATTTCGACACGTTCTGACAAGTAAAGACAATTAGCAATTTTAGGTACTCATAGGAATTTTAATTTTGTTTAAAATAATGGTTGAAGAAAAATTTTTTTCTGAAGGAGGTTATGAAGCTTGTATCATCATGGCTGGTCAGATGAGCAACGCGGCGTTCAGGTAAAATCACTTGCGCCGGATGGTAGTGACATTAGTATTATTTACAACGGGCTTCTCAATAATAGCGGAGCGAGTCAAGTATACCTGCATGCTGGCTTCGGGGATCCCATGCAGTGGAGAATCGTTGATGACTATCGCATGCAGCGTACCGGTGAAGGCTGGAAAAAGACGCTTAATATGGAGGACAGGCAGCTTACTTTTTGTTTTCATGACAGTGCGGATAACTGGGACAACAACAGCGGCTATAACTGGTCCTATAGTATCGGCTAGAAAAGAAACCGGGATAAAACCCGGTTTCTTAATTTATATGCTTTTTCATTATGACAAATCTACTACTGTTACCCCGAGCCCCCCCTCGCCCTGCCCGCCCAAGCGGAAGGACTTCACCCGGTGGTGACCACTGAGGTGCTTTTGGATTGCTGACCGCAACGAGCCGGTACCTTTGCCGTGAATCAGCCGCACTTTAGGAAGGCCGGCCAAAAACGCGTCATCCAGATATTTTTCTACCTCAAGCAGGGCGTCTTCAGTATACAGGCCCCTTAAATCCAACTCGTGGGAAATTTCCCGGGCCTTGCCCAGCGCCAATCCCGCGGCCGCGTCCTGCACAGCCGGCCTGGTTCTTTCAACCCGGCGCAGTTCTTTTAACGGAACAGTGATTTTAATTACGCCGACCTGAACCTGCACTTCGCCATCGGCGCTAGGGGGTGCCAGGACGAAACCGTTCTGATTAAACTTGGGCAGATAGACTTCTTCCCCTTTTTGCAGGTCACTGGGAGCTTTTCCGGCAATAACTTTTTCCGGGGCAGCCTTTTTAACCTTTTTATGTAACTTCACAAATTTTTCTCTCGCTAACTGAATAGCGGTCTCCCTGTTCTGCGCTGCTTCCCGGGTAAGCTCTGCCCGCAATTCCTTAATGGTCGACTCTGCTTCCGTTCTGGCAGACTTTACTAAAGCCCGTGCTTCCTCGCCGGCTTTGGCCAGGATCATCTCCTGCTTCTGGGCTAGATCAAATTCCATTTTTTCGTATTTCTCTTTTAAGGCCCTGGCTTTTTCGCGCATCTCTATTGTTTCCCGGCGGTTGGCCTCTGCCTCCTGCTGCGTTCGCTCCAGGTTTAGCATTAACTCGTCCACCCGCACCTGTTCCACAGTAAGAAATTCTTTGGCGCGCCCGACCAGTTCCGCGGGCAGCCCGAGCCTGGCGGCAATTTCAAAGGCATTACTGCGGCCTGGCCGGCCAATCAAAAGCCGAAAAGTAGGCCTTAAGGTAGCAGCGTCAAACTCCACGCTGGCGTTTTCCACGCGCTCCCGCAGGTAGGCAAAGTTTTTTAGCTCGCTGTAATGAGTAGTGGCAATGGTTTTTGCCCCGTTTGAGTGCAGTTTTTCCAAAATCGACTGGGCTAGGGCTGCGCCTTCTGCGGGATCAGTTCCCGCCCCCAGCTCGTCTAGCAGCACCAGGCTGTCCCGGCCGGCTTTCGAGACAATTTCAACAATGTTACTCATATGGGAGGAAAAAGTGCTCAGGGACTGCTCGATGCTTTGCTCGTCTCCGATATCCGTGAAGACTTGCTTGAATATCCCCAGCCTGGAGCCTTCTTCAGCCGGCAGGTGCATGCCGGACTGGGCCATCAGCACCAGAAGGCCGGCGGTTTTCAAAGTCACTGTCTTGCCGCCGGTGTTCGGCCCGGTGATCACCAGCGTGTCAAATTCTTTTCCCAACCGCAGGTCTACCGGCACTACATCTCCCTGCAGCAGGGGATGTCTGCCCAGCCGGATATTTAGATTGGCCTCACCTTCAAATACAGGGGCTAAGGCGTGCAATTTCTGGCTGTAGCGCGCCCTGGCCATGATAAAGTCCAGGTCTCCCAGGGTTTCCAGGGAAATTTTCAGTGCTTCTGCATGCTGGGCTACTTGAGCTGACAGCCCGGCGAGAATTTTGGCCACTTCCTGCTTCTCTGCTGCAATCAGCCGTCTTAATTCGTTGTTTTTATCTACTACCGCCATAGGCTCGATAAAAAGCGTGGCGCCGCTGGCTGACTGATCGTGGACGATTCCGGGCACCTGGGCGCGGTATTCGATTTTTACCGGTACCACATACCGCCCTTCCCGGACGGTGATAATCGGGTCCTGAAGATATTTCTGGTAGTTCGGCGAACGGATTACATGCTCCAGGCGTTCCTTGATTTGGACCTGTGCGCCTGTCAGCTTGCGGCGAATTTGCGCCAGTGCGGCCGATGCGCCGTTTGCCACCTCCCCACTGGGCAGGATGGCCTGCTTTATTTTTCTTTCCAGGTCCGGCAGCGAGGCCAGGGATAACCCCAAATCGCTCAGAATGGGGTAGCGCTCCTGCTTTTCCTGCAGGAATTTTTTAATAATCCGACTGGCTGTGAGAGTGTCTGCTACCGCAAGCAACTCCTCCGGCTCGAGCAACGCCCCGCGGCCGGCCCTCTGGAGCTGCAGCCGGATGTCACGCCAGCCGCCGAACTCAGCAAGCGGGTCTAACCGGAGTAAATCGCGCCCTTCACTGGTCTCGGCCTGCCACCGCGAAATAATGAGCGGGTTATCCACCGGCTCAAGCTCCATCACCCGCTCTTTGCCCAGAACCGATCCGGCGTGGGCGGCTAACTGCTCCTTGACCTTATGGTATTCCAACCTAATCAGTGATTTTTTATCCATAATACGCACTTCACCCAAAATATTATAGCATATTTAGCCCGGCCTACTTTGTTTTATAATATTCCCCGGAAATAGTGGCCCCTGGTAAACCCCTGCGGGCTGTACTGCGCTAATTTCTCTTTCAACTGCCTTAATTGATCCGGATGCCCGGGCCAACAGTCCAGGGCGGCACGGTAGGCCTGCACCACCTCGCGGGCATATGCGGCCCCCTCGCGCCTGGCCTCAATGCGCAGCGCGGCTAGGCCGGTTTCCGCCAGCGCCCCGGCAGACTCAAGCACGCACAGGTCCCGGGAATTAAATAAGTGCATCCGGCAAAACTGGTCCGTTTCAATAGGAAAAACAATCCCCTTGCGGTCTTTCAGGCCAAGGCTCCTGCCCTGGCACGGCCCGGCACATTTTTCATCCTGGCCGAGCAGGCTGCCCGCGGCACAATATTCAGACACCATCAGCGGCAATGCCCCGTGGACAATTGCTTCCGCCGGTACGGGGAGCACCGGGACCAAATCACGGACCTGTTCCAGCGTCAGCTCGGGCGAGAGGGTGACCTGTCCGGCCCCCGCCTCCATCAGGAAGGCTGCGGTCATGGCATTAAAAACGTTCAAAGAGAAATCGGCGTAAATAGTTTTGTCCGTCAGTTCACCGGCCTTTTTTAACAGACCCAAATTGCCGGCCTGAACCCCCGCCAATAGCGGCCCGTCCACTTTTTCCAGCAGGCGGCAAAACCGGTTCAGGTCGCCGTCCTGCAATATGCGCGGGGATGATAAAACAAACCGTGCCCCGGCCTGCGCGCAAAACTCCATCCCTGCCTGGATATCGTCCGGAGTAAACGGTGCTCCGGAGTGATACCGCTCGCCCCCGAAATAAACCACGTCTGCGCCTGCCTTAACGGCTGCCTTGAGGGCGGGCAGCCCGGTGACGACAATAGCCAGGGCAGTTCTTTGAGCATCCCGGGGCTTTTTAGCATGCTGGCCGGCAAGGGCTGCGGTAAGACGGCGGTGAAAAACCTCTTCAGAAGCAGGTTCTTGTCTGACGGCAGCGGCTAGCCGGCGCTCCGTCAGGCTGGCCAGCGCTGTCCTGCGCGCCTCGTTTATCTCAGCAACCGGCACGATTACCGGCCCCGCCAGTTCACACCGCAGCCCGGCCATGGCATAGGGAGTATTGCCCAGCCGCCCCAGCTGGCTCCTTAAATATTCCGGGGTTAAAGGGCGTGTCAGCGCTGTCTGAACGGGCGACTTTGTCTCAGCCTCACCAGTGAGGCCTGTTGGATCTTCGAACCTAAGTTTTAGCGGCTCGCCTTCTCGGGCAATAACCTGACCGGAAAGGGGTATTTTTTTTAGCTCCCGGGGGGACGCAAAGGACTCTCTGGCACGCTCCACCAGGTCGGCGTCATGGGTCTTAAAAACACGGTCTCCCGGAAAAACCCGGCCGGGTATATCCAGAAAGACCGTGGCTCCGGCCGGCGCCCGGTCAATATTTTTTCCCCCGGACACGATCTGGCGCACTTCTCCGGCCGCCCTTCCGCCTTTGGTAACCCACACTTCGATGCCGTCTCCCACGCGCAGCGGCTCCTCCAGGGCTACCTCGCACATGCGGCTGTTTTTGTCGAAGCGCTTGATCCGCCCTAACCGGATCCCCCGGTTGTTGGGACGCTTGTAGCTCATCAGCCCGTGGCCCGGGCGCCCGTAAAAGTAGCCTGTGGAAAAGCCCCGGTTAAATATCTGGGCCAGGTCCCTGGCTTCTTCCGCGGTGACAGCCGGATCTCCCCCGTTAATGACCCGGTCCAGCAGGCCGCGGTATACTCTTACCACCGTAGCGACATATTCCGGCCTTTTCATACGCCCTTCAATCTTAAATGAGGTTATGCCGGCTTTGATTAAATCAGGCAGGTGGCTGCTCAGGTTGAGGTCGCGCGGGCTGAGGAGGTAATCACCTATCTCCCCGGGGCTGGCCGGCTGGTGGCTTTCCCCGTCTTCCAGGACATAGCGCAGGCGGCAGGGCTGGGCGCAGCGGCCCCTGTTCCCGCTCCGCCCGCCAATCAGGCTGGATAACAGGCACTGACCGGAATAGCACACACACAGGGCGCCGTGAATGAAGACCTCTATCTCGGCCCCCCCCTGCCCGGCAATATCCTTAATTGCTTCCAGGGAAAGCTCCCTGGCCAGTACGACCCTCTTCACACCTGCCTTTTTTAATAACTGCACCGCTGGGATATTATGCACGGTCATCTGGGTGCTGGCGTGCAGGGTTAATTCCGGAACCGCCTGTTGGGCTAGCCAAAGCAGCCCCGGGTCCTGAATTATCGCCGCATCAGCGCCGGCCTGCTGCAAAAAATAGAGAAACCGGACTGCTTCCGGCAGTTCCTGATCGGACAGGAGGGTATTGACGGTGACATATATTTTTACTCCCCGTACATGGGCGTACTCAATCGCCCTGGAAAGTTCCCGGTGGTCAAAATTTCCGGCGGACTCCCTGGCGTTGTACATTTTCCCACCCAGGTAGACGGCATCTGCGCCGTTTTGCACTGCAGCCACCAGGGCTTCCCAGGCGCCGGCCGGGGCCAGCAATTCCGGTTTTACCGGCATGTAGCAATTGCTCCTTCCGCTTGCATCTTATTCTGCAGTTAATTCTTGCGCTCGCACCTGATTAAGCCGGAACAGGTCATCACTTCGATACCGCGCCGCGCCAGCTCATCCAGGAAGAGGTTCATGCCCAGCGAATCGCTGGCCATGTGTCCGGCATTAATCACATTAATATGATTTTTTTCCGCTTCTTTGCGGTGCTTCTCACCAATATGCATCACCACCAGGGTGCCGACACCGGCCACCGCCAGCTTGCCGTAGGCATCTTCGGAACCGCTGGTGCCGCCGGTCATATCCACCATAATCTTGCCGGTCCGTCTTTTCTTGTGGCCCAGGACAATGGCCGGTCCGGCGTTATACTGCACAGCCTTAGCGTATTCAGGGATTTTTTTGATGACCTTTACCAGGTCCTCCAGGGTCTCCGGCTTTTCCCGGTTAATCATATTTTGCATATATTTTTGCACCAGGTTATCGGCTGCAGTATGTACGCACATCAGGGGGATGTCCAGCAGCCTGGCGGCGTCTACCGCCCGGTTGTGGTTAATGGGCATCAGGCCTCTTTTTACCTCACTGATCCGGGAGGACATAATCCCCTCCGCCACGTTTATGGGCACTCCGAAACTGGCCAGCACGTCTTCCTGCACGCTCATCACCTGGTAAAGCGCTGCCATAGCCTTTCCTTCCGGGTGATGGGCAATAATCAGGTCCACCGGCCGGCCCCGGCTGGCCAGCCGCTCAGCCAGCAGCACCTCCCCGGTCTCCATATCTACCCCGGCGAGGACTCTTCTTACTTCGCGGTCAAGGTTCCCGCAAAGAACCCTGGTGTCACCATAGGGATTAAATAAGCGGTCACGGTCAAATTCCGCCTTTTGATCTTCCTTTAATTCCTCAAAGTATTTTTTTTCCTTTTCCAGTAGTTTTAATACTGCCTCCCGGGACCGTGGGTCATTTTCAATGCCCTTGCGTATGGCCAGTTCATAAATCTCCTTGATTTTCAAATAGCATACCTCCCCATAAGCTTATAAACAGTATCATTCTAAAGTTTACAATTTCAAGTTCACCGTTATTAACCGCTTAAACATTATTAGGTCGTGCACCCATATATTTACTATTATACCAGTTCATCGGTTGAGTTCACGAAAATTATTTTTTTGATATAAACGGGTTATCTTTTAGGTAAAACCTCAGAGGCAGGGGGGAATCCTCCCGGATGCCAATCCTGGTTGTGGTAACAATATCTTCGATCCTTTCACCCCTGCAGACAACCAGTGGAACTTTGGTCAGGTCAGCGCCATTATGCTCTTTGGTGATACCCATTGCCTGCACCAGCTTCGCCGGTCCCCCGCATAGTTCAGGCAAACTATCCCGTCCCCGCCGCAAGCGCATCAGCGGAATACCCGCCACCGGCTCCAGCGCCCTGATTAAGACCGCCTCACCTGCACCCTCTGGGGCTGTCACTATGTTAAAGCAGTAATACATGCCGTAAATAAAATATACGTAGGCATAGCCCGGCGGCCCAAACATCACCCGGTTGCGGGGGGTCATCCCCCGGAAGGCGTGGCAGGCCGGGTCCCCTTGAATATAGGCCTCCGTTTCCACGATCCTGCCTGCGGTGGCGCCTTCCGGCGAAATATGAAAAAGATAAGCGCCCAGGAGCTCTTTTGCCACCTCAGTAGTTGACCTGGCGTAAAAAGAGCGGGGCAAAATGTCATTCTGACCGGCCATTGTTCTCACACCTAACAGCTTCATCCTCATATTCTGTCGTCCGTTTAACTAATATTAATCTCTCCATTTTGTAGTATAAAAAAAACTCATGAAGTTCAATTCATGAGTCCAACCCGGCATCTTTTTTTTCTGGCTCAAGTAATCTAACGATACTGTCATACTCTTCCCGGAGCTTATACAGTTCATCAGCCAGGTTAAGCGCTGCTAAAACAGCCAGGTGTGACTTGCTTAATTTTGGATTATAATTTTCCAGCTTTTTCATTACATTGTTGACATACTTGGCAAGATCCAGCATCTGCTCCGGGGTTCTGTTGCCTTTAAGAGTATATGACACACCACATATTTCTATTTCAACCCGGAATTCCTGCTCCATAGCTATAACTCCTCCAGGTATTCATAAATAAATATGTTATTTCGTTGTATCTATATAAATATCCTCCTAAATTAATGAAAATTTAATTAATATAGTATTTTCAGCTGCGCAGCCCTGCCCCAAAGCGCTCAGAAAGTTTTGCGGCGATAGCTGCCGTTAATTCACTAACCTCCGCATCAGTGAGAGTCCGGTCGCCGGCCTGGTATTTTAATTTAAAGGCCATACTCTGGAAGCCCTCCGGGACCTGTTCCCCCCAGTATATATCAAACAAGTCAACTGTGCTGAGCAGTTCCCCACCGGTGTTCCGGATAACTTCAAGAACGTCTGCGGCAGGGGTTTCCTTTTTGACCACTACTGCCAAATCGCGCTCCATACCGGGGAATTTTGGCAGTGGGCGGTATACCCTGGGCTGTCCGGAAACATAAAACAGGGCGTCCAGGTCAATTTCAAAAGCAACCACCCGCTCCGGAAGCTCATATTTCTCCAGCACCTTCGGGTGCAGCTCGCCCGCTAGACCTAGTCTGCGTCCGCCAGCCTCAATTAATGCAGTCCTGCCCGGGTGAAAGCTGGGGTTGGCGCTTTCCGGGAGAAAGGACGCAGCGGCGGTTCCCAGTACCCTGAACAAATTTTCCAGTACACCTTTCAAAAAGTAGAAATCAAGCTCCCGGGCGGGTGTGTTCCAGCTCCCCTCCGCCCGCCCCATGGCGGCGGCCGCAAGGACTGTGCGCTCTTCGCAGGTGCCTGCCTCTATGGGCATAAAAATCCGGCCCAGCTCAAAAATAGCCCCGTTTTGCACCCGCCGGCTAAAATTATTGGCCAGTACTTCCAAAAGCCCCGGCAGCAGCAAGGTGCGCATGACGGAATGTTTCTCACTCAGCGGGTTCTCTATTTTAATCGTATACCGAAGCGGGCTGTCCCCGGGTAGATTCATCAGATCGAAAACTCCCGGGTTGGTAAAGCTGTAAGTAACTACCTCATTGAAGCCGGTTGCGGCCAGCGTATCGGCTATCAGACTCCGGAATGACTGTTCCCGAGTTTTTACCCCGTGGGTTGTCGGCCCATAGGGAAGAGTGGCGGGCACCTGGTGATAGCCATAGAGCCTGGCGACTTCTTCAATCAGGTCTTCTTCTCTGCCCACATCAACCCGGTGGCTAGGCACGGTAACCAGCAGGTCTTCCCCTGCCTCCTGCGTCTTGAATTGCAGGTTGGACAGGATCTCAGCGGCCTTGCTTCTGGTAACCTCCATGCCGAGCACATGGGTGGCCCGGGCCGGTCTGAATAGCACTGTTTTTTCCGTAACCGGGGAGATATAATTGTCAACTGTCCCGCTGACCACTTCACCCGCTCCCATCTCATAAATAAGCTGGGCAGCCCGGTTAACCGCCCTCAGGCAGCCGCCGATATCGATGCCCTTTTCAAAGCGAATGGAGGCCTCAGACCGCAGGCCCAGAGTTTTCGAGGCCCGGCGGATACTGACCGGGTTAAAATAAGCCGACTCGAGTAAAATCGCGGTCGTGTGATCTGTAACCTCAGAGGTCAGGCCTCCCATCACACCGGCAACCGCAACCGGCCCGGACGGGTCGGTGATCGCGATCATATCCGGGTTTAATTCCCTGGTCACATTGTCAAGGGAAACCATTGTTTCCTTTTCCCCGGCCCGGCGAACTATAATATGATGGTCGACAAGTTGGTCGTAATCAAAGGCATGCAGGGGCTGGCCCATTTCCAGCATGATGTAGTTGGTCACATCAACTATATTGCTGATTGGCCGCATGCCGGCGGAGCGCAGCCGTGACTGCATCCACAGCGGTGAGCGGCCGATGCGGACGTTTTTAATCAGCCGCGCGATGTACCGGCGGCACAAATCGGGAGCTTCGATGTCCACCTGTACCTGTCCGTCAATTTTTTCCTCCAGTTCTGGGAAAGTGGGCTCGGACAGGTGGAAGGGCTTCCCAGTTAGGGCTGCTACCTCCCGCGCCACCCCGATGATGGACAGGCAGTCGCCACGGTTGGGGGTTAGGTCAAGTTCCAGGATATAGTCGTTTAAGCCCAGCACTTCTTTAGCATCCCGGCCAAGCGGTGTGCCGGGGGGCAAAATCATAATCCCATGCGCCTGGTCGGCTGGCATGGTTTTCGAGTCGATGCCCAATTCCTGCCCGGAGCACATCATCCCGAGAGACTCCACTCCTCTGAGCTTGGCCCGCTTAATCACGAAGCCCCCGGCCAGTCTGGCGCCGACCAGGGCAACGGGAACAACGTCCCCCTCGCTGACATTGGTGGCTGCTGTGACAATCTGTAGTTTTTCCTCACCGGTATTGACCCTGGTGATCACCAGTTTATCCGCATTGGGGTGGGGGCTGATGGTTTCAATCTGCCCCGTAACAACTTTTTCGATGCCCTCGCCCAGTGCGGTTACGCTTTCCACAGCGATACCGGCCAGGGTCAGCCGGTCGGCCAGCTCCTGCGCGGGGATATCCAGCTCTACAAAATCCTTCAGCCAATTATAAGATATGTACAAAGTCGTAACCTCCTCAATCGGTCTCATCAGCCGGAATATTCATGTGTAGATGTGCCTCTTTAAAACTGCTGCAAAAAGCGCAGGTCGTTGTCAAAAAGAACACGCAAGTCATCAATACCATATTTAAGCATAGTTATGCGCTCCACTCCCATCCCAAAGGCAAAGCCGGTGACTTGCTCAGAATTATAGCCTGACACTTCCAGCACCTGGGGGTGCACCATGCCGCTGCCGAGGATCTCCAGCCAGCCGGTGTGGGAACACACCCGGCAGCCTTTGCCGCCGCACATAACACAGGAGATATCTACTTCCGCGCTGGGCTCGGTAAAAGGAAAATAGCTGGGGCGGAAGCGTGTTTTGGTTTTTGGCCCGAACATCTCTCTGGCAAAGAGGTCCAGGGTCCCTTTTAAATCACTAAAGGTGATCCGCCGGTCGACAGCCAGCCCTTCCACCTGGCTAAACATGGGGGAATGGGTGGCATCATCATCCCGCCGGTACACCTTGCCCGGTACAATAATTTTCACAGGCAGTTCCGGCGCCATTTTTTCCATAGTGCGTACCTGGACCGGTGAGGTATGAGTGCGCAGTAAGGTCTGATTATTAATAAAGAAGGTGTCCTGCATGTCACGGGCCGGGTGATCCTTGGGCAGGTTGAGCGCCTCGAAATTATAGTAATCAGTTTCAATTTCCGGCCCATCGGCGATACTATAGCCCAGTCCCAGGAAAAATGTCTGGATCTCTTCTGAAACTATGGATAAGGGGTGTCTGCCGCCCCGTAATACAGGGACGCCGGGCAGGGTAACATCGATGCCCTCTTCTTTTAGGCGCTGACCGATGGCCAGCTCTTTCAGCACTGTAGTCCTGGCGGCCAGTTCCTGATCAATAGATGCCCGCACCTCATTTGCCACCTGTCCGATGCGCGGCCTTTCCTCAGCGCTTAGAGCTCCCATACCACGCAGCACCTGAGTCAGTTCACCCTTTTTTCCCAGGTACTTGAGCCGGATTTCATTTAATTCTTCCAGGCTGCCGGCGCTGGCCATAGCCTGACGCGCATCTTTTTCAATAATACGCAGCTTTTCTTCCACCAGTTCAACCTCCTCTATGTATAATAATATCCCTATGTAAAATAAAAAAACCGTCCCTACAGGGACGGACTGATTTTTCCGATATAACCACCCTCAGGTACGGGGTCATATAAACCCAATACTGGCTTCCGGATAACGGTGGAAGTTCCGGCGACACCTACTGACTGATGTGTTCAGCTGCTGCTCCGGGGCGAACTTCGGTTGACCTGATCCCAGGGAGGCTTCCAGTCCATGACCCCCCTTCCCTGCTGAATACCGGTTACTTACTTTTCCCCTTCATGGCCATTTTTTAGTATATGTTTAAGTCAGTGAATGACCAGCCTCCTGTATAATATGTAGGCCCTGACGGAACCCGTCGCTTCGAACAGCCTCCAAAAAAATTCGGCGGTTAAAAGCATTTAACCACAACCTTTCCTCAATTTTTTGGGGACCTCCTCAAAGCCATTATACCATAGGCCAAAATTAATCACAAGGAAGTTTAAAGGTCAATACACCGGAAGCTTTCAGAATTTACTGTATACTGCGCTGCCGCACAGCTTCATAAAGCATAATGGCCGTTGCAACAGCGACATTTAATGATTCGGCCTGCCCCGGCATCGGGATGTGTACCCTTTCCACTGCGCCGGAAAGGATTGCTTCCCCCGGTCCGCGCGGCTCGCTGCCGGCTATAATGGCACAAGGAACATTAAGCTTGCATGCAAAGATTGGTTTCCCGCCGCGGGGCACACCGGCAACCATTTTTATGCCATGATTTTTTAAAAAATCTTTTACCTCCTCCACTGCACAGTCCCGGATAACTGGGAGATGAAAGATCGAGCCCATGGTTGCCCGCAGCGCTTTTGAGTTTAAAATATCCACCGTACCTTTTAAGAGTATAACACCCCCGGCGCCGGCCGCGTCAGCCGACCGGACTATGGCGCCCAGATTGCCCGGGTCTAACACTGCGTCAACTATTACCAAAAGCGCCGGCTTTCGCCCCTCCTGCAACTTGGCTAAGCCGTAATGGGGCCACTTTAATACAGCCAAAATACCCTGGGGCGTTTGCGTCTCTGCAATCTCCCTAAAAAAGGCCTTTTCTACCTCCAGAGTCGGAATCCCCCGGGAGGCAGCTGTTGTCAGCAGGACCTGCCCCCTTGAAGAGTAATTATATTCCGGGCAATATACCACCATTTCCACGGGAAAAGACGATTTGAGTGCCTCTTCCATAAAACGGACGCCTTCCACCAGAAATTTTCCTTCTTTATTTCGGAAGTGGCGGGCTGTAAGACGGCGCAGGAGCTTAATCCGGGGGTTTTGTTTACTCAGCAAGGCACATTTACCTACCTCTCCTCCAGGCCCTTAAGCTTCTCGTTGCGGCCAACCACCACTAGAATATCTCCGGCCTCTATTACCTGCCTGGCTCCAGGAGAAAGGATCACTTTCGAACCACGCCTGATGGCCA
>JAQVGZ010000062.1 GCA_028696455.1 Desulfotomaculaceae bacterium
CCCATATGTAAATGACACCCAGTGGCCACAAGGTTATAGGCCTGCCGCGATAAACGGCGCTGACAGGCCGCCTTGAGGAAACAGCTTCTTCTAGGAGGGCAGCTTCCTTGTCTGCATGATGAAGCTACTCGAAGCTCCCGTGGATAATAATACGGTCCATTACTTTCACCAGGTCCTCCCGCCACTCTTCACACCCCGGCAGCACCAGAACAGGCATCAGCTTGCTCTTTAATGAGGCGAGGTGGGGCGATAGCGGCACCATGCCGGAGATCATGTTAAGGTACTCATAAAGCAGCCGTGCTTCACTGCCCGTCACAGGAACCGGGCGGGGGAAATCCGGGGCGAAGAGCCAGCGATCCCCCTCTTTCTTTACCAGTCCTTCAGCCTCCAGCACCTGCAGGATGTCCTTGACAGTATCTTCACTGCCGATTCCAGCCCGGGTGGAAATTTCCCTGGAATGCATCCCTTTTTTCACCGCATCAGGGTTTGTACTCAAATCGTAGTTGTAAAGAAGCTTGAGTATCGCCATTTGCTTGAGATATTTTTCCTTCAACCTTTCTGCAGGCACCTCTCTGGCCAATAGAGCTTCCTGGGCCCTCAGGGTAATGGCAACCCCGCTCTTGACCTTTTCCAC
Organism: Desulfotomaculaceae bacterium; assembly: GCA_028696455.1. Lineage (GTDB taxonomy): Bacteria > Bacillota > Desulfotomaculia > Desulfotomaculales > Pelotomaculaceae > MVQL01. The sequence goes on from JAQVGZ010000062.1 coordinate 635, forward strand.
CAGTCCCTGGGACAATAGTTCTGTGCAGTCATCACGGATACTTCTTTCCCCCACAATGTGACCTACTTCGGCCAGTTTCTCTTTTAAAAAACTGTAGGCGGCCCGCCCTCCCGGGCTGGTCGCCAACAGTTCTAAAACCAGATTCCTCCTCATGGTGATTTCTTCATTCTTTGCGCTCTTCCGTGTCATCGTTCCACCCCGCTAAAAAACACTTTTCAGCATATTTCTACAGGGGTTCAAATATTTCCTCTAAAACAATGTCAATTCTCGCAATTTCCGGCTCCACCTGCGGTAGTCCTTGATTTTCCAGGCACCCCCGCCGGCCAGCTCCGGGATGCCGCAGCGCGGCTCAGGACAGAGCAGACAGGCACCGTCGCAGTCAAAGGGCTCAAAGGTTTTTCCCTGGCGCAGGTAAATGGGCACGTCAAGCCCCTCGCAGTTACGGGTAGTCATGAACTCCCGATTAAGCCCCACGGCCCTGCCGTCTACTACCTCATACTCCATACAAAGGGCAAAACCGGTGTGGTGGCGGGTACAGGTGTCCGACAGCGTCTTAAATAGCCTGCGCCGGTATTCCAGCCGGGCATGCCAGTGCCCGTCCAGCCTTTCCGAGTAGAGTTCCCGGTATATGTTCGGCACGCGGGGGTTGACCGCTGCCAGTGCTGCTATTACTGCCGGCTTGATTTTCCCCGGTAGATCCATGCAGCTGGCAATAATATGCTGCGCACCAGCCACGGCAGCCATTTCTACAAGACGGTCCAGCACCCCCGGGCTGTCAGTTATCCCTGGAATCACAGGATCGATCCGGCACACGGCGAACTTACCCGACTGCCGCAACCGGCGAAGGTTGTCAAAAAGTATTTCCGTAGAAGCGCCTCCAGGTACCAGTCGGCGGCGAAGCTCCTCATCCGGGGTGATGATGGAAACCTGTCCGAAAGAGTGCGGTTGTGCTTCCATCAGTTGGAGCACCTCATCGGAAACTTCGTTCTTGGTGATGAATTCCACCGGCAGGTTGCGCTCCACAAAGACCCGCACCAGTTTTTCCGAAAGGCGGTACCTGCGGTTTAACGGCTGGAAAGGGTCTGTCACCGGCGAAAGGTAGCCGCAAGCGGCTAGGTCGAGGTTATCCAGTTGCTTTGCCACCACCCGGTCAAAGTCCTCAAACACGGTGACAACGCCCCTGTCGCGGAAAAGGTGAAAATAACCCCACATGGCATGGGCGTAGCAAAACGAACAGTTGTGGGTGCAGCCGTTATACGGGTTTACAAGCAGCCGCTCCGCAGTGCACTCCCGCTTGCCCGGCCACCACCCATGCAGTTCCTTGCCGGACTGCACCTTGATGTGGGGCAAAGGCCTTTCCTCTAGAAGCAGGCTTTTGGTGACCGTGCCGAAACGCACCTCAATATATTTTTGTCCGGTTATGCTCATCGGACCCCCCCCCTTTGCTTCACCGCTGACGCGGTGCATTGTTACCACAGTACGCTCCGTTGCGTAAAGCGTATATTTGCTGCCCCTGGCGCCGGGTCTGGCCCCTGCGTTATATATCTCCAGCAAGTCCCCGTGCCTTACCCCGGCCAGATATTCACCAACTGTCCCCGTTACGCCCGTCCTCACCTCGAGGTGGCAGAAATTTAAGCTCCCGGCCGTGCCATCACAAAGGTCGATAATCAAAAGGTTCCATTTACGGCATATATGTATGGCTACTCCCAAAACGTTCACTGGCTGGTTTACATGCTCCGGCAGGCGGGAAAGCTTGATCAGGCCCCGTGCCCTGTGCCGCTCAGGGTCCTTGAACTGATGATACCTGTTCCGGCCGTCCCGGCGCAACAGGAGGTACGTATACTTCACTTCGTTTTTCGCGGGGGTGCCGTAACGCTCCAGCACGGCCACAGTACCCGGCTTGCGCCAGGGTTCCCTGACAATACTCCAGCAGGCGCAGCTGCACCTGTGGTTGGGGTACCGCCGCCAGGGGTAGGAACAGGGGCTGAAAGCAGTCACATTCACCCCGGTCCTGCCGTTTTTATACCTCCAGTGCAGCCCGGCCAGGCGTGCGGCGCTATCTTTCGTGGCAGGCTCCAGCAGCGCCAGGGTGCCGTCTTTCGCGGTCAAACTCAAGGTGAAATCAATTATCTCCTTATCCCTGCCCGACTGGCTTAACTCATATTCATTCAAAACGTGGGACAGAAATACCAGGTCGTAACGTGATTCAGCCAGAATGGCGGACAACTTACCCAGTCCTTCTTCCAGGCAACCAGTGACACTCCGGCGCACCTTCACCTGAAAAGGGACTTTCAGGACGCAGCTGTAAAGCCGCACTATTTCATCAGCCAACACAAGATGCTCCGGCCGGCGATCGACTATATCAAAACTCAGGGAGAGATTTTCCCTGGTGTAACGGGCCAGGCGACTGTAAAAGTAAAGCACCGCCAGGGGCACGGTCCCTGGCCCCACCCCGAGGTCCAGGACAACGGCGTGCTTCGGAATCAGGCCGGCAGTTAACAGCTCCAGCAGCGCCCTGATGACTTTTGGAAAGTTGGCCGGCATATAATACAGGGCGTAGGGGCGCCAGAAATCAGTATAGTCCGTCACTCCTGTGCTTTCCCGGTACGCAGCGGCAATCTCCCTGCCCATGCGCCTGAGGACATCGGCATCCCACTTCATCATAATTTCCACAGCACTCTGTCCCTGCACCGGCTGTTTTCCCGACTGTCCTACCCGGCGGGCTATAATGGTTCCCAGTTCCTCCGGAAACAACCACATACCGCCCGGCTTAAGTTCTTCCTCCAGATGCATTAAGGACTGATCGTCAAGTTTGAGGTATTTGCTCACGCATCCCGCCCCCTTTCCTGTGTTTGCAGTGTACCAAAGGGGGCGGGGAGATTTTTTTCAAAAAAGAAAACACCCGGTGCTCCGGGCATTGAATTTTATTAAGGATTGTTTAATCCGCCAGAGTCATTATTATTGAGTATTTTTTTATCTGGTCCACAGCCATAAGGTCAGAGCTTCCATCCCCGGAGCCTATTTTTTTTAAACCCTATTCAAAAGCTACGATAAAATAGGAAAGTAGTCTACAGCACTACCCAAGAGGATTAGATCAAATGAAAAAGCTCGCCCTGCCAGGTATGTAGTATCACTCTTTTTAACTGTCTACCCAGCACTCCCCTTAAAGTGCTACCCTTGTATACCGGTAGTCTCAAGAATGTTTTTGCTACGGCTGTAAAGCGCGAGTAGCAGTAGGGAATTTTAAAATGTTGAAATGACTGTTGTGGATATGCATTCATATTTAACCTTTCTTGTGAGCACGCTTATGTGAATTATTTGTAAGCTCAAGTAAAATAACCATATCCTACCGCGGTTTTTGCCCCCATACCCTGCCATATCAGTGCTTTTTGCATCAACTCGCCGGCGATCTGTAAAGGTGGCTTTCCTGCTAATTCTCCTTTAATAATAGGGCCATTATCCTTTTCCCGGATTCCCAGATAAAAAGCAAACTTTGTGTCTTTGACGGTTAAAAAATAAACAGGCACCGGATTATAATAATCACCTGGCGGTTTGTTATTAGATGTACCGGTATAATAATCGCTATAATGAGGGTTCATTATATCAGGTTCAATAACGGGTTCTTGAAGAGGAAAAACATCGAAAAAACGCACCGCTCCTTGCAGATTTCCCTTTGCGCTATTCTTAGGACTACCAAAAATAAGATCAAAACCATCGTCTTGCAGAGCAAGATCCTCATTACAGTCAAAAACTTCATTAATAACAAAACTACGAGTAATCCCTTTTAGTGCGCTTCCAGGAATATAAGGAAAACCGTAAACAGGATGTAAAGCCATGGAAGTTTCATAAACTGATTCTTCACCAAGACCTACAACAAGCCGCCACTGTGTCTGCATTTCAGTTGCGGATATTACTAATCCCAATTTATCAAGCAATAATTTATGCCTCTTAGAAAGGGCGTCAAAGTCTATCCCAGAAAAATCTGGGTTATTAAAAATAATTTCATTCTCTTTAATGGATTTATAAAATATAAATTTCTTATCATTATCATAAAAAGCATACTTATTAAGTTTCAAAGCATAATTATCTATGTTTTCTGAAATTATTTGCCATGTATCCTTAGGTAATTTTGATTTTTTTACATTATAGTGATTAACAGATTGTTTTACCTGCCCAACTGGTACTGAAGCAGCAGCATTTTGTTTCTGCCCTGTAAAGATCTGCCCGCCGGTTCTTCCAGACCTTCCGGACTGCTGGACCGGCCTGTCTTGCCAACGTATTTGCTGGTTTGTTCCCCTGGCCAAACCGTTAGAGGGTTTGCGTGGTAACTCTGTACCATTTAACAAAATCCGCTGTATTTGTCCATTGTTTCTTTCTATCTCACAATCTCTATTATTTAAAGTGTCATCAGAAAACTCATAAATCTGTGGCACCGTCATTTTTTTACCGCTAAACTCAACTTCTCCGTAAAATTTACCCTTGTTATTCTTTAATACTATTAACTTACCTTGAGTTAACTCAAACTTATCGTCCATCTTCTGCCCCCCCCTCAATTAAAGCCTCGGCAAAACGCCGCAGCCACATGAACAAAGCCATAACTTCATTCGTAACAGCCCGGTAATCAGGAGAGGACAGAGATACAATTCTTGCTGCCAGATCCCTTTTTGAAGGATCTGCTGTCGCCAGCAAGTATTTTTTATTTTCACTCTGCAACCAGCGATCAACCTGCTCATAAATCATTTTATAGGCATAACCCGGTTTGGTTTGATCATCTTTCTTTTTTGAATCTATAAATGCAAATGCAGCACCCAACCCGTTGGTTTTAATAAGCATGGGAATATTTTTAACATAAGCCTTATACTCTTTTCTTTTTTCTATTTTTTGCCCATCTTCCGCGCAACCATAGGCATATTGTGCACGCCCTTGCTCTAAGCCAGTAATCGTAGAAACCTTACCTGTCATCCTAATCCACCCCCATTATCCTGATTCGAATCAGGCCTTTTCCAATCGTAGCATTACCACCAAGTTGAATAACTCCAGGCATACCAGCACTCCAATAATCCATTACCGCCTGCTCCTCAGATACTTTAGCCTGTCCAAAAATCCCTTTTTCTGTAGGTTTTTCAACAAAAATAGGAGTAGTCAGCGCCAGTGAATATAGAACTGTTTCCACCGGTAGATATTCCTCAGTAAATAAAGCACTTGGCTGCACCGTACCAGTGGTATAATTTATTTTGGTCCGGGTAATAACTTCAGTAGAAAGGTTGGCAAAATCGCAAAAATCGTCATCCGGCAACACAATAATATCTTTTCTCATTTTTTCACGCCAATAATTAAACTCGCTGCTTCCAGGTAAAACATTATCCGAAAGCCATTTAGCCATTACATTGCACGGAGCACTATCAGAATCAGCTTTTTTAACTTTAAAGGTATATTCCTCCAGCACGACCAGATCGTCCTTCACTATAAGCTGACAGCCTTTTGGCACAGTACTTTCCTCCGGTACCTCAGGTAGCTTTTTAATTCCTGCGAGTTTTAAGTCATTTACCATTCTGTTTAATATTCTGGGACAGGTAAGCCAGGCGAAAACACCACGGACGGATTTTACAGGAAAAAGTAGCAGTCTTGCATCGGTAAAGCCAAGGGCACCGGCATGGGCATCACCCTTTTCCGGCCCAAAGACTAAAGATATTGTCTGTGCCTTAATCTCACCGTGCTGGTTTTTTAATTCTTCAAACGCCTTTCTGATACACCCCTTTAAACTTGATGACTCTACTTTTGGAAAACCTGTGTGTCTTTCTCTTTGAATAGGTAAATCAATTATCCCCAGATCATTGCCGCTTCCTGCATGAAGCGGGGTTTCTACTAACATATAAAAAGGTCTGGCTAATTTAAACATCTTCATCCTCCTATTTCTTTAATGTTATTGTTATAAATTCAGGATTCTTTTGGGCAGATATTTTTTGTTTAAATAATTTTATATACTTATCATGATTAAATGTACCGCGCACATAATCGTATACGCTTAATTTCAGTATATTTTTCTGGTATGTAAAAGAATAGGCGATCCTTATATGTGCTTGGTCAGTTGATTTAAAGATAAATATATTCTCACCCGGGTTATCGCCATGCCGTAAATCATCTGTATTAGGTAAACTTTTTATAGCAGTAATGATAGCGTTTTCATCTGTATGCGCATTATTTGTAATATAGTTAGTTAACCGTTTATACAGCTCTTTCAAGGCTTTATTGACTTCAGCTTTATTACCACCGGTATCGTTAAAATACTGAGTGCCCTTTGTAATATTAATCGTTATGAAATTTTGGTATTTTAGCCAAAACATTTTACCCAGAGCATTTAATTCCGCCATGCCATCTTCTGCCCAGACACAGGATTTTAAATCTTCAGGCAGGTTGTGTTTTATTTGATATTCTTCCCACCCCCTGGCTATCCCGCTGGCCAGGTCACTTAAGACATGACTATATTTTTCAAATATCCCCCAATTAATATTGATAGGGACCTGTGGCAATTTAAGCAATTGATCAGTCGTTTCGAAAATATAATAAAGTGGCATATTATTTACCTGTCCCATTATGGTAAGGTAAGGTATAACCGCTTTGTAACCACCGGTAATATTTAAACAAACATTTTCATACCAGCCACCCGTTATTTCATTTATTCTTTCTATCAAACCTACCAGGCCTAATTGTTCAAATTTCTTTCTGTTCTCCACCTGCAGGCCGGAAATACAATCGCTACTCGGGTTATAATCAACTTTAACCTGACTATTAATTGAAGATGATATTATTTCGGCTGCAAGCCGGGACAATATGGTGTCCGTGGCAATTAGCCTGGCCTCAATTTCTCCTTTTATCTCATCTTTAATTTTTAATAGGCTTTTTATTTCAGCAGAAGCATTCTCGTTATTGTCGGCCCATTGAGAAATGGCTCTTTTCATTTTACTAATTCTACCTGACCATTTATCCCACTCTTTGCCGGGCCTGTCCTTTAAATAATTATAATCTTCTTCGACATTATTACTTTGCTCATTATAGTTATCAAACAAAGATGTTCCCACGGTGGTGATTACCAGCATTACCGGACACCTCCCACAAAACACAAGCCGTAGCCCTGCTCCGGATTGTAATCCGAGATGCACTTATTATGAAAATGAGTCAACACTTCCTGAGTGTCACCGGCTAAAATCTCAAAATAATACACACTTCCTGCCGGTACAGCCCGACGCATGGTCTTTGGACTTTTTGATTTAAGATCAAAGCCCCCAAGAGCAAGTGGCTTTCCAATGGCTGCACTAATTAACTTTACCCTGATTCCCTGATGGTTGCCGATAAAAGTCTCTTCATCGATCCAATGCGGCAACCATCCACCGACAAAAAAGGCCGGCGTGGCCAGATACAATTTAAATCTCCGCCCGTCCAACTCAATCTGCCCTAAAGTATCCTCATTTTGATTTACTTTAGTATAATAAGCCGCTTTACCCTCACCGCCCAACTTCATGATACCTGATTCAGGCAGATCTAATCCACTAAGGTCAACCATTAAATCCATATCCTTCATCCTGTACATACCTGCCCGATACAACTTGCCATCTACAGAAGTTCTTGTCTTTGACTGTCTGCCAATACCTGTTTTGGGTTCAAGCAAAAGATAATCGTCAATTTGTTTTGCTAGATAGAATTCCCTATTGTTTCTTAAGTAGTCACTTAGAGTGGAAGCACTAAAATAAGCACCCTCAGCCCTCTCTACCTTATCATCGCCTACTAGCGCACAGTCAAGAGGACAGCTGCTGTGAACACCTGTTAACTCTTTTAAGCTTAATAAATATACCCTATCCTGATTCTTTTTATTGTTCTTTTTGCATACACAGTCCTGCGGAAGTGGAAAATAGGCTTCCCTGAAACTACTGTCTTTCCCAAGCCGTACAAACACCCCTTTGATTTCTAAATTTGCTGTTGGGTCATCTGGAGTATTAGCGAGAGATAACTGTCCAATGTTATTGGCAAAGTAAGCACTTCTTAAGGAACCGTAAATAACCCCTGGTGGCGGTGGGAAGAACCCACCAGCCCAATTATCATCACCCATCGTAAATGGTTTACCGTCACGAAAAAAGAGCGTATCCAGTGCATCAATGCTAATAATCAACTACATTAACCTCCCTTTCTATGAAGGCTGCAATATTAAGAAAAGAAAGGAAATTTCTTAAATGTGAATTCAAATATAATTGTTGCAGGTACCTAAGCATTGTATTAATCTTCTCATACCGATCTGCCCTATTCTCTTCAGTTTGGACAGGCATCATACAGGATCGCTCAACGAACCTCTTTAATTCAGCCATGACCAGGACATCCTCTTGATATCTCCCCGCATTCCCCATCAGCCGTATGAACTCCATGTTTAAACTCTTAATAAAAGATTTAGAAAAATTTTCATTCTTTAGGGAGCCTACAATATATTCAAGTACCGCCAGAGTCTCTATACCCTCATATTGCCACTTAAAAACAGTCTTATGGATTTCACCTGAATGCTTTAAGACAGCAATTGCTAGAGCATCCTTTTCATCATCAATATTTTTAGCTTCCTTTTCCATCCTCCTGGCCCAATTCAAGACTTCTTTAAGAGGGGTTTTATAATGGGCTATACATACACCCACGGAAGCAGTGGATGTTCCCCCATCTTTTGCTGGCAAAATCTGTTCAAAATTTGGAAACCGTTTTCTTAACTCAGATAGGACAGAGGCCAGGTGATTAAGGTTTACAAGGGCCAAGACATCGTCTCCGCCGGAATAAATCAATTTGCCTTTTGGCTCAATAATAATTTCACCTACCATTCCAGCATACTCACCCAAAACCCGCGTAAGCCCGTCATGGAAATACTGCAACTGATTTTTGTCCGATAAGAATTCACCTGATAGCCACTTGCCCATATTATCTCCATCAAGCATAATTATTGCGTAGTATTTGTTTAGTTTTACCCCTTTTCCCTGAGCCTCTGTTTCAAGCCTGCGTAATTGTGTCATGACCTGTTCCTTTATCGTCAAAGGAAATTTGTTCTTTTCAAGGTATTTTTCACTCAGATTTTCCTCATAGAACAGCTGTTCATCAAAATACGAAGGGAATAATTCTTTATATCTGCTAACGGTATCCCGACTTATTTTACTCAAGCTTTCCATAAGAGCTATTTTAGCCGTAGAAGGAAAATTAGTCTCGTATTTACTGGCCGATACAAAGTTTAATAAATATTCCCCGGCACAGCGTTTTACTAGTGAAACAGCACTAAGGCCTTCTCCATCGGTGATATACTTTTGGGGTATCCTTTTCGGAAGTTCAACAGCATCTTCCGAATAAGCTTTTCGCTTCCCTCGGAAAAATAATATATTATGCTCACCTGTCATTGAACATTTTCGTCCCTTTTCCTCTAATTGCTTAAAATTGCGCACATTTTTTACCGCTCCCATATACTTTTCCAGTTCTTTGTAGGTGTTTGAGTATCGGTCTGGTTTTAAAGATAACGCTACCCAGTTAGTCTGTATATAGTCGTTTATCTGTCGGTTAAAAGCCATAGTTGGTTTTAGATCTAATTTCTGTAAAACCAGTAAGGCAATTTTGTTAAACTCTTCTTGTGCAGACTTCCTTAAATCCTCGCCAATTTTTTGGATATCGGATGATTCCGATGCTTCTATTTGGGCAACAAAGCGGTTCGGTAAAGAGGCACCGTCCAGATCCGGGAAAATCACTTTTGCACCATATTTATTTTGCGCCTTCCGTGCAGACATCCGGCAAAGATGGGACAGCAAAAAACTACCGGCATACAAATCCTGAGTTTTACGCGCCTGAGCAATAAATGCCTGCACTGGCCCGATGGTAAACAACAACAACATCTGACTCACCGGATCACCTCCATTCGCCCGGCCAGTTTGTCGTTTAATTCCGCACTATATTTCAAGAAATTTTTATTTACTAACTCGTGATTTATTTGATTGCCCTCTCTGTCTTTCTGCAAACCGGTACAGTACAGAGAAGGCAGGTATAGTATAAATCCAGTGAATTCATTGTCTTGTTTATGAACCTTCATAAAATAAGGCTTGGCGTGCCTGTCCAGGATTGACTCGTATTGTTTATTGATGATCAATGGTGCCCCAATATACTGGCGTTTTTGTCTGGGTTTTAGAGACAAGCGGCAGTCTCGATACACATAACCCAATTCTGCCAGGCAGGAGTCCCAGTCGTAGAATTTGCCCTTCGTTTTAAAAAGTCTGGCATTAGCCGAAAAGGCGCTATATGATGGAATACCTTTATACCCTAAATATTTTTCAATCATCCCTAAATCAGGCAGACCTGTTTGTATAAGATCCGAAGGATTACTTTTTATTAATCTAAAACTCCCGAAACCATTTCTTGCTTTTGAGCCGATCGCCCCAAAGAGGAAAAACATTCGCAGCGCACCCGCAAGCTCATCCCTTTCCCAGGCATTAGTGCCAGTGATTATTTCAATCGTAAACTTATACCCGGGCTTTATATAAGACCGGTTAAATACATTACCCTTACCTTTGATATAATCATAGGTACCGTATGCCAGATATTCCAGGATGTTTAATTCAAATCTATTAACTTTATATGGATGTTTTTTTAGCGATTCTCTTGAGATGTAATTTTCCATGCTACCTCTGCTATCTCCACTTACTTTAATTGAAAAGCTGCTCTTTAAACCACCTTCACTTACACCTCCAAATATCTTTTCCTCTTTGACCTTGAATTCATTTTTATCTGCCTGCAATGCCCGCCACCAGAAACGCAAGATTCCTTTAATAGACGGTGGGCGTAACTCTGGGACACTACTATCTGCTCCAGCTAGAAACATTGGCGTAATAGTTTCACATTCAAAAAACAAATGCTCCATAAAACCTCCTCCGTTTTCCCATAAGCCATTTCAACGATTTAGTTAATGGCTTAATTTTTAATTAACTAAATAAAAATATCTCAAATATCAAGCTCAGGGAATTCTGGCACTTCATTTTCCGCAACACCACACAATTGCATTATTGTACAAAGGAACTTGCTGTAATTTTCACCGTCGACCGGCTGCACTCCATGAGCAAGTATGGAACTGTTGCGGACAGATAATATTTTAGTTATTTCTACCTGTAAATCATTAAATACCTTACAGGCTTCATCCCCTAGCGCTTCCAACAGGCCAAACGAGGCAGCAAGAGGTATTTGCAAAACGTCCCCTTTGCCATATTTAAAGACATACTGTTCTCTGATTACAACCGGCACCTGTTCAGGCATAACCTTTGAAGTGTTTATGCCATAGGCGGTTTGCAGTTTCCATTGAGCAGTCATTTCCAGTGCACGGTACAACCTGGCAATGGCGTCATCGTAGCGTCCCTCAAGGAAACGTCGCCTGGAATTACTCAAAAGGTCCAGCACATGGTACCGGGATATATCCTTATAACCCCTGGTCCGGCTAGCAAAAGTGTTGAGGTAATCGAGGTTGTCCGCAACCCCGCTATTAAAACTTTTTATATTCTTGTTACCGGTCAACCGTGCAAACAATGAAAGCAAGCCGTATCCTTCACTCAGCAGTTTCCTAGCCTCTTTGTGCTCAAACCTGTCCCATTCCAAGTATCCGGAAACTGTCAGACTTAAACCTTTGAACAATTCCACCTCGGCTGAATCAGGCTGACACTGTTCTAAAGCGTCACGGATAATAGCCTGGCAGGCAGTAAACTGGCCGCTATTAAAGTACAGACGTAGCTTTTTACGCTGTTCCACAGCGTAAAAATTCCAGGGATTGTGCCCTTTGATTACAACTTCCGCGCCATTTTTTACAATACCCAGTCCATCCTTTTCCCTTTTGGTGCCACCAACATAGACGAAGTTATAGCCCTCAGAAAGGCTGCTGGACAGAAGCATTCCCGACATCGGTTTCGTGCCCCCCGTAAAGTCCACCAGCACATCTTCCCTACTATAGCCAGCCTCACGCAACCGCTTTACACAATCCTGACTCTTGATGTAACATTCGGTCAAATCCTGGGGGTCATTTAAGAAAACCTTGCAATCTTTAAAGGTATACCCTACAGCCTGTTTGATCTCTCCTATCTTGTCCACGCTTTGCTCGGAAGCAAAAAAACAAATAAATTCCGGACAATTTTCTTTAATGGAGATAATAAGCGGTTCCGGCGACCCCCCAACTGAAATAATCATAGCTTTTGGCTTATCCAACTTCTTTAGCTCATCCTTTCTACAACTTAAATAAGGTTATAATAACACTGTCCACCTTAAGTGTTTTGAAAGAACCCAGTATAATAATATACAAACATTCTTTATTAGTTTTAACATTTCCTGCCTCAACATGACAAGATATTACTCTAAATGATATTTTTCCTTTATTATCGTTAGATCACAAAACACCTTGAAAACACCGCAAAGGGGGCATACAATCAAATTAATAGAGGTTGGAGCAGCCGTCAGGGGAAAGAGAGAAAAGCCAGGATAGAAGCCACCTTGACCACCTTCCACCCGGTTATCCGGGCCACCTGATGGATACATTCTTCGCGGCTGATATACCCTCGCGACCAGGACTGCACTACCGGCGCCGCCGCCAGGGCAGTGGACCAGAGGGCTATATGGGGCAGGTAGTCAAGAGGTGTTTGAGCCATCACTTCCAGATGGTGTACCGTGTCTGTCACATCAGAGGTTAACTGCTGGTTGCTGAAGCCGGAGTCATAGACATGCGGTTGCTCAACCTGCCTTGCCACTTCATCAGTAACATAAACCGGCACATCCGGGTAGCGCTCAAGCGCGTGGTACACTTCTGCCGGGTCATGCACCGCTTTCAGTTGTACCTCCTCTACCTGACCGGTATAGTGATCAGTCAGTATCACGTCACTGCCCGGATGGTTGGTATCTGCGTGCAATTGGGCCGTTACTGAATCATGATCGGTATTCTCGGCCTGCGCAAAATCCATTTCGTGGTATATTCCTTTGACATTGCTTACAAACCCCGGCAAACTGTCGTGATCCAGATGCTCCACATAATCTGAAACATCGTGTAGTGAAGCATCGGCCCAAGCTCACTTGTTGAGCGTTTTACTGCCTCCACAACCATCTGGCTCTCCGGTGTGTCCAGGGCGGCATAGCTTCTTT
>JAQVGZ010000063.1 GCA_028696455.1 Desulfotomaculaceae bacterium
GCTGCGAGGGCAGGGGTGAAGCAAATGAGAGCCCGATCGGCTATATCCCAAAGGCAAATGCCCTTAACATGGAAGGGCTGGATTTAGCGCCCGGCACGGTTGAATATTTACTTGGTGTGGAACGGGAGATTTGGATAGAGGAATTAAATGGGCTGGTACCTTTCTTCAAGAAGTTCGGTGAAAGGTTGCCAAAAGAAATCATGGATGAGCATCAGGCTGCTTTAAAGAGACTGAACCGTTAAATCGATATTCTATTAATCCAAAGCGAACATAGCGTCAGGTGGCTTCAATTTTTTACAAAGTAAATATTTTCATGGTTACTGAAAGCGATAATAGTTGCTAGCTCATTCTTGTAATTTCATTTATCTGCTCTTTAAATATATCAGAATAATAACCTTTAAAATATGGGGTGGAAGTGCATGCACTCTAATACTGCCGCTTCTGGTTGCTGCTTCCAGCATACTCTGGTAAAATATAAATAACGCTCATCCTAATGTTACTAAAGAACCTTAATATCAATTTGCCATTTTTAAGGAGATAATCAGGTGGGACACACTGCAAATGCAAAAGACGAGGTTTATCGGGCTCTGGCTGAGCGTTTGCATATGAACCCGGTGGGCGCGCCCATTAACTTAACCCTAATGGAAATACTTCACCGTATTTACACTGAGAGCGAAGCTCTGGTGGGCAGCAAATTTCCATTGATCCCGATGACTCTGGACACGATAGCCGGTATTACCGGAGTGCGGGAAGAGGAATTGAAAAAAATATTGGACAGTATGGCTGACAAGGGGCTGGTGGTGGATTTGCCGCGCCGAGACGGCACTTATTATACGCTGGCCCCAATGGTGATTGGTTTCTTTGAGTTTACCTTTATGCGCACGGGAGACGGGGTAAACCTAAAAGAACTGGCGGAGCTATTTGATCGATATTTTCGCACTCCCAGGGTGGCCAGGGAGTTTTTTGGCAGCGATACCAAGTTAATGCGGACGCTGGTATACGAAAGGCTGATTCCAGCTGCTGTAGAAACGGAGGTTTTAAGCTACGAGAAGGCTTCTGAAATTATTCGACAGTCCGGTGGCGGGGCGCTATCCCTGTGCGCGTGCCGGCACAAGGCCAGCCATCTGGGCAAGAGCTGTGCCATGAATGCTCCCATGGACGTCTGTACCTCACTGGGCGAAACCGCGGAATGGATCGTGCGCCGCGGCCTGGGCAAGCCGGCCAGTGTAGACGAGTTGCTGCAAGTACTGGAGCAAACGGAAAAGCTAGGGTTGGTTCACCTGGGTGACAATGTGTTGAACGAGCCGTGGTATATCTGCCACTGCTGTGGCTGTTGCTGCTCAGCCCTGGGTCCCACCAGGAAGTATGGTCTTTCTTTTGCCAGCCCCAGCAGTTTTATTCCAGTTCTCGGCCCGGACATCTGTACTGGGTGTGGCGCCTGCGCCGGGAGTTGTCAAATTAAGGCCATTGTCATGCGTGATGCCGGCAGCGGGATAAAGGCGCCCGAGATTCAGCAAAAATGCATCGGTTGCGGTATTTGTGCTTCAGCCTGCCCCAGCGGTGCGCTGACCATGTCCCGCCGGCCGGCCGTAAACATTCCCCCGGTAGATAAGACGGATTTGTTGACCCGCATAGCCCGGGAAAAGGACAGGATGCATTTTAAGCTTGGTCCGGTGTAGACGGCTATAAGCAACTGCTCGGACCGTGTCGTTCCCTTATATTTTTCATATTTTAAATCGGCACCCAACATCGTTTCAAAGAATCGTTCTAGAGTTTACTGTGAATTCGGATAACGTTAGTGCAAAAGGCAATCAAACTAAGTGAGGAAACTTATTGTCCAGTGTGGGCTATGTTAAAAAACAATGTTGAGATTTTAACCGAGCATAAAATAATTGCATGAGACAATTTCAAAATAAAGCCCTTTGCAAGTGTTATTGGTGATAGTTTACACTCACTGTGAATGGTATATAAAACAATGCAAGCTATCACCAAATACCGCTAAAATTCCCCCCCTGCCGCACTTATCTGTTGTTCCAGATTAGACAATCATACTCCTTGATGGCCCGGTCACTGGAGAATATGCCGGCTTTTGCGATATTATGCAGTGCGCTATGGAGCCATTTTTCCTGATCTGCATATTTACGGTTCAGTCTCTCCCAGGCCTGAACATAGGGGTAAAAGTCTTTCAATACGAAAAACTGGTCATTATCCCGCAGGAGTGAATCATAAAGAATGTGAAAGTCGTAAGATTTTTCAATAAACCCGTTTACCAGCTGATCTACCACCCTTTTCAGACGGGGTGTGCTGGAGTATTCATCCCAGGCTCTGTAGCGACAAGAGTCATAAAGGCCAATCACCTGGTCCGCGGTCAGTCCGAAAAGGGCAATATGCTCATCGCCCACTGCCTCGGCTATTTCTAAATTGGCCCCATCCCGGCTTCCCAGCGTAATGGCCCCGTTAAACATAAACTTCATGTTCCCCGTACCGGAGGCTTCCATGCTGGCGGTAGAAATCTGCTCACTAATATCAGCTGCCGGATAAACGATTTCTCCCAGCGAGACATTAAAATTCTCCAGAAAAACCACCCGCATAAAGTCCTTCACCTGGCTGTCATTATTGACGATTTGCGCTACGGAATGGATCAGTTTGATTACGGCCTTGGCCAGTTGGTAGCCAGAAGAGGCTTTGCCACCGAAAATAAAGGTGGTGGGCAAAATTGTTTTCCCTTCTTTTAACCCGTTGTAAAGATCCATGATTTTTAAGACATTAAGAATTTGCCTCTTATAGGCATGAAGACGTTTAACCTGAATGTCAAAGATTGATGCTGGGTCAATCTTTACCCCTTGCCGCTCATGAATAAACTTGACCAGCTGTTCTTTGTTTTGGTGTTTTGCCTGGGCCAGTTGCTCCAAAAAACCAGGGTCCCTGGTAAAGGGCAATAATTGTTTCAGCTCAGTAGCCTGATCAAGCCATCCCCTGCCGATGGCCTGGGAAATTAAATCGGATAAGGGCGGGTTGGCATGATGAAGAAAACGTCTATGACTTACCCCGTTGGTGATGTTATGAAATTTTTCCGGGGCAATCCGGTAGAAAGCTCCTAAAACTTTTTCCTTAAGTATCTTGGAATGAATTTGGGAAACTCCGTTAACTGAATAGGAGCCAACCACAGCTAGATGGGCCATATGGATCCAGCCGCCGGCAATAATCGCTGTTTGCCGGAGCAAATCATCATCTCCGGGAAACTGGCGGCTTACTTCCAGTCGGAAGCGGCGGTCAATTTCTTCAATAATCATAAAAATGCGGGGTAATAGAGCCCGGAATTGTTCCACCGGCCAGCGCTCCAGGGCTTCCGGCAGAATGGTGTGATTGGTGTAAGAAAAGACGTTCACCGTGATTTCCCAGGCCTCCTCCCAGCCCATGCCTTCTTCATCAATTAGAATGCGCATCAGCTCAGGGATGCTAACCGCAGGATGGGTGTCGTTAATATGGAAGGCTACCCTTTGGGCGAATTTATCCAGCGACCCGTAAATTGTCTTATAATAAGAAATGGTATCCCCCATACTGGCTGCCGACAGAAAGTATTCCTGCCGCAGGCGCAACTCGCTGCCGGCTTCATTCTGGTCCCCCGGATAAAGGATGCTGCTGATGGCCTCCACCTCTGCCCGGTAAGCGGCCGCTTTGGCAAATTCCCCCCTGTTAAAAGACAGCAGGTCAAATTCCTGCTCTGCAGGTTCGGCACTATACAATCTGAGATAGTTGACGCGGGCCATGTTACGGTAACCTGATATAAATATGTCATGAGGGATGGCCAGCACTGGCTCATAATTTTCGTGAATAAAGACTAGACGATCACCTGCCATTTCTGTCCTGACATGCCCTTTAAATTTGACCGTTACCATCTGGTCCGGCTTTATTGTTTCCCATAAGTAACCATCCTTTAGCCAGGGGTCCGGTATTTCTACCTGGTAGCCATCTACGATTTTTTGATTAAAGAGGCCGTATTTATAGCGAATTCCAAAACCAAAACCACAGCCCGCCTCTTTTTCATGGGCCATGGAGTCCAGGTAGCAGGCGGCCAATCTCCCTAAGCCTCCATTGCCTAAAGGTGCTTCTTCATCCTGGTGGAGCAGCTCATCGTAGGAAACATTTAAGTCGGCCAGCCCTTCCCGTACAATGTTTTCTATGCCCAAATTCATCAGATGATAGGATAGCATTTTGCCAATCATAAATTCCATTGACAAATAATAGACGCGTCTTTTATCCTTTTTGATATTTGATTTGATGGTGCTGACCCAAATGGCATTGGTTAATTCTTTGACCAAAGTCACCAGGGCATGGTACTTTTCCCAGCAGTTTGCTAATTCCAGAGGATTACTTTCCACCCGTTCGAAAGTTTCCAGATACTTGGCTTTAAAGCTTTCTTTATCTTTGATCAATAGTAAATCACTCCTATTTGCCTATAATAAAATATGTTTTCTCGGGGCTACCGCTTGCCATGTTAATAAATAAAGATTATGCAACTGAAGCCGCATGGCAGAACCTAAAAATATTGCCGATAGAAATTACATAGTTTGGATTAGTGTCAAGGACTATGTTTTGTCGATTAACCGCTTTGGGGAAACCTGGTATTGTTGGATTCCCCTAAAGCCCTTTCCATGGTAATATACATTCTAAAATCACACCTTATCGGGCAGGTTATTAGGCTTAGGCTGGGCTGCCAAGGAAGAAGCCCTGTCCAAAGGTCAATGGCAGGGCTCTTTTGTACCTCGACCTGGAGTGCTTAAGCAAATAGCGTTAGCAGACATCCATGCCGCTAAGAAATATATTTAATGAACCGGATCGTCTTGCGTTCAAGCCGGCTCGCCGAACAGTACAAAGAAATCGTAGTAAATGCCTTCATCAGCGCTTGTACTGCAGAAAACATGTTGCAGAACTATTTTCAGCCTGTAACCATTGTTTTCAACCTCCAGCGTCATGTCCTCAGGGGTCAGTAACTCTTTAGGCGTATCTGCGGCTTTGGACAGGGAGTTGGTAAAGTCATATAAGCCGGCGCCGACTAGCTCGGTTCCTTCCGGGTCCTTTACCAATACCTTCACTTCCTGGGCTGATATGCGTTCTACGGCAAGTACATAATTGTTATTGCGCACCTTGAAATCAATAGTTTTGTTGTCAGGCGCATTCATGTCCTTATGAGAACTAGTATTGATGATTATATCATAGCCGCTGATCACCAGTGGCTTTTGCATGTCCAGGCCTACGCTGAAGTATTGAGAATCACCTCTGGAATAGGCTGTCTCAAAACCAAACGTACTCTTCATATGCTCGTGTGTTATAAAACCAGCAGGCAGCCAATTGATATATTGCAGATAATGACGTCTTTCTAAATAGTTTAGGATACTGGTTGCCTCC
This sequence comes from Desulfotomaculaceae bacterium, assembly GCA_028696455.1. Classification (GTDB taxonomy): domain Bacteria; phylum Bacillota; class Desulfotomaculia; order Desulfotomaculales; family Pelotomaculaceae; genus MVQL01. Next base: position 5,410 of record JAQVGZ010000063.1, read on the forward strand.
AGCCTTAATTCCAGTGTGACGTCTTCTTTGGGGTTTATTTTCCCGTCCACCAGTACACCTTCTGAGATTAGCATGTTTTCAAGGCGCGTGATCTGGGAATAACGGGACACGGTAAAGACATCCACCGGCGGCAGCACCGAGAATATGGCAAACCCGGCCGCCAGCAGGGCGATATACCGTTCTTAGTAACCGGCCTAAAGCTAAAAATAACACCGCAAACCAGCGAAAACACGCCGAAAAGTAACACATAATAGCGGGATTCAGTGATACCGTAGGCATTTAGCCGGATGTACACCGAGATGAGCTGCATAACTACCATCAAGATAAGTGCCCTGGGAAAAACTTTCCGGTAGACAACGGCAAAGCGGTTTTCCAAAAGACTGGCCAGGATAAACACCAGCAGTCCAGCCGCCGAATAGGCCAGAATCATCGGCCCAAGTTGGCCGGAAGGCCATTGCAGAGTAAATAGGATTTTAAAAAAATACGCGGCCAAAACCAGGCTGTAACCTGCAACCAGAGGTATTGCTATATAGGATATCAGCACTTCAAACGCCCGGGGGCAGCTTGCCGCCTGTTCCGCATAGGCCTGCTCGTTCTCGTCAGTCGAATTAAAGTGAGGCAGCAGCGACAGGTAGTACAAAGTAGCAAAAAAAATCCATATAAAGGCCAGAGTATACGCATATATGTCCTCGTTAACTCTAAAAAGCAGGGTGTCGGTAGCGGCGATGATACTGCAGCAGCCGGCAGAAAGTACGGCTGCATACGATACCGAGGTAAAGGCCATTTTGAAGTGAGTCAGGGCGATGCTGTTAAAATCGGCCCGGCCTCGAAAGGATGGCACCCACATAAATGCGCAGAACATAGCAAAAACAGCCACCAGGGTGCGGGCTCTAACCGCATAGGTTATACCTGGAACAGGCAACAGGATTAAATAATAGCCGAAAGTAAGCAGTGCCGATATCAGGTATACAATCAGCCGCATTTTCTGCAAGCGCTGAAAGCGTTCACAGCCAAACTGGGCGGCCACCCCCAGGAAAGAGCCTAATAAGAAGGTGAACATGAGTTTTTGGATAAATAGCCCGGGGTCTTTGTGCAGGGAAACCATATAACAAAAAAGTATAGTAGTGCAGCCTAGACAAAAGACTGTCAAAGGAAAACGGGAGACAGCCTTAAACAAGCCCCGGGTGGTAGATCTAACAGCTTCGGCTAAGCGAATCATTGGGAACCTCCTGTTTGTTTAATTGCTTAATTATTTATTTAAATGAACAATATGTCAAGAAAAAGTCAGCAATTGGGTCCTGATCCTTTGTGGTAATCAGTGATAAATAGTTCAGTAACAGTTTTAAGCAAATGGCGTCCTTTGTATTATATATTGAAATTACCAGTTTATTGAAGTATAATTATATTAATTTAAACGGCAAGATACCTAATCAAAACTTAGAAGATAAAACTTGTTGTTGTTTATTAGTTGTTTATTAAATGAAAGGTGGCAGGAGTGGGGGCTTTAAGATTTTGTAAAAACTAAAATACCGGATGCACTTATTTTGCCACATTTATGTTTTATAATTAAAAAGTGAGTAAACGCTGAGTCTCCCTGGGGCGGGGAGAGCGGGAGAACCAATTTTCAGGGGTGAATCCGGAATTTCCGGAGGGGTTATCTTTCGATCCTAACCCGTCAGCTAATCTCGTAAGCGTGGGAAGAGAAGGTGAATGTGATGCTTAAAAGGTCCCTTTAATTTGGCGTCCTGATTTTGAGCATGCGCTATGGATACTTTCTCCGTAGCGTTTTTTAATTTCAACTTAGCACCGTACATGTATTGAAAGGAGAACAGAATTAATGCAACGAGTAATTCCATTACGAAAAAGTGCTGCTGCAGAAAACTTGATGATAAGAGATATCCGTGATTTAGTGGTAAGTGATGGCGCAATAGTAAAAATGGAGCGGGAAACAATTGACGGTTTGAGTAACATGGCTGAACAATGCAGTAAAATAAACCCCGAGTTATTCAGCAAATACAATGTTAAACGCGGGCTCCGGGACTTAGACGGCAGAGGTGTGCTGGTTGGCCTGACAGAAATTGGTGAGGTACACGCATACATCATTGACGAAAATGAGATTATTCCGGTCGCGGGCAGATTATTATACCGAGGGATAGATATTAATCATCTTGCCGAGGGCTTTACGAGCGATGGTCGTTATGGTTTTGAAGAGACTTGTTTTTTGCTGCTTTTCGGGAAGCTTCCCGATCAAAAAGGGCTTAATGATTTTGAGCGGCTTCTTGCTTTTAATCAAATGTTACCTAAAGATTTTATCCGAGATATCATTATGAAAGCGCCAAGCCGCGACCTGATGAACTCAATGGCGAGGAATACCCTGGCTTTTTATAGTTTTGACGAAAATGCCGATGACACTTCTGTTAAAAATGTTTTGAGGCAGTGTATTAAATTAATTGCCTGTTTTCCTTTACTTGCAGTTTATGGCTATCAGGCCTTCTCTCATTACCATAGGAAAAATAGCCTTTACATTCACAGCCCTAGACCGGATTTTAATATTGCTGAAAACATTTTGCACATGCTCAGGCCGGACAGTAAATTTACCAGGCTAGAGGCGACACTACTGGACCTGGCACTGGTACTTCATGCGGAGCACGGTGGTGGTAATAATTCATCATTTGTAACGCATGTAGTCACTTCATCCGGTTCAGATACCTATGCGGTGATGGCTGCCGCACTTGGATCACTCAAGGGACCGAGGCATGGAGGCGCTAATATCAAGGTTGTCCAGATGTTTGACGAAATGATGCATATAGTCAAGGACTGGCAAGACGATGAGGAAATTGAAAGTTATCTGATGAAACTCCTAAATAAGCAAGCTTTTGACCGTTCCGGTTTAATCTATGGCATTGGTCATGCTGTCTATTCTGTGTCCGATCCCAGAGCGGTTATTATCAAGGACTATGTTGCCCGGCTGGCCAGGGAAAAAGGTTTAATAGATGAATACAACCTGTATGCAAAAGTCGAAGAACTAGCCCCTAAAGTGATCCGCAAAGTTCGCAAGATGTACAAGGGAGTCAGTGCTAACATTGATTTCTACTCCGGCTTTGTTTATAAAATGTTAGGTATTCCGCAGGAACTTTTTACGCCGCTTTTTGCCGTTTCCAGGATAGCGGGCTGGAGTGCACACCGCATTGAAGAAATTGTTAATGCTGGTAAAATCATCCGTCCGGCATATAAGAGTGTTTCTGAGAGGCGTCCTTATATACGTATGGATCAGAGATAATCGCCAGGCGGCAGACCGGCGCCCGCCTAAAGCAATCAGGATGCGGCTTATTTAGTGGGCAGAATGTGAATAGCCTGACCACAAGCGGCCTGTGCTGTTTCCAATACGGCCTCCGCCAGGGTGGGATGAATATGTATGGTTTTAGCAATGCCCCTGGCTGGGATGCCATGCCGCATGGCCAGCGCTATTTCAGCTACCAGATCGCCGGCATGAGGGCCAATAATCTGCCCGCCGAGGATTTTCCCTGTCTTTTGGTGGACCACCAGCTTGACCAGGCCCTCCCGTTCACCCAGGGCCTGAGCCATGCCCAAAGATCTTAGCGGAAAGGTAAAGGACGTAGCTGGGAATCGTTCCTTTGCCTCTTCTTCTGAAAGACCGACTGCAGCGTATTCAGGGATGCTGAACACGCACCGCGGGATTACCCGGTAGTTCATCCTACTTTCGCGGCCGGCTGCATTTTCCGCGGCAACAATTCCTTCGGCAAAGGCTACATGGGCCAGCAGCCACCCACCCGTGACATCACCTGCCGCGTAAATGCCCGGCACGGCAGTTTCCATCCGCTCGTTGACAAGCAGCGGGCCGTTTCCACTGCCCAGTCCTGCTTCGGCCAGGCCGGCCGCCTCAAGATTTGGTGCCCGCCCGGCTGCCACGAGCACTGCTTCACTCTCAATTGTGCGGCCGTCGGACAGAGTCAACCTGATCCTACTGCCAGACTCCACCCCGGTTACCGTTACGCCGGTGATAATTTTAACCTTTTGGCGCTTCAGCATTCTGGTCAACTGGGCTGTCATTTCGCTGTCCTCACCGGGTAAAATGCGGTCAGCCATTTCCAGCAGGGTAACCGAGCTCCCCAATTCAGCCATAAGTGAGGCCATTTCCACACCAACAGCGCCGGCTCCCACAATCAGGAGCGACCCTGGTATCGAGCTGATATTCAGAATGTCATAAGTGCTCAGCACCCCCTGCATACCTTCAGCAAAGGGGCCGGGTAGGATCTGACGGGAGCCGGTGGCTATGACCACTTTTTTGGTTTTCAGAATTTCTGTGCCGCCTTCATTTTCTACGGCTAGCTCTACAGGAGAAACCAGCCGGCCGTGTCCCTTATGTAGAGCTACACCATTGCCGCGCAAGAGCTGTTCCACGCCGCTCCGCAAGAGTCCGACTACTTTTTCCTTACGGCTGATGATTGATCCGAGATCAGGACGGACCGAGCCGATTTCCAGGCCATATTCTTTAGCCCGTCTGGCCTGGTGAAGCAGGTCCACCGACGCCTTGATAGTTTTCGTGGGGACGCAGCCCCAGTTCAAGCAGACCCCGCCCAGATGGCTAGATTCAACTACCGCAGCCCGCAAGCCGAGCTGTGCCGCACGAATTGCTCCCTGGTAACCCGCCGGCCCGCCACCCAGGAAGGCCACGTCAAATATTTTTCTGCTCATTGTGTTAAGCTCCTATGACCAATATTTTGATACCGATATACATTATTATGTATACTATTAGTTTGTATTTGTAAACAATATTAAATAAAAAATATTAAGCAGAAAGTATTGCCAATCATTGTGACAGCCATGCTATTCTTGGCTTCAAAACGTAAGCGGATAAAAATTCCTCCGCCCAGTTCTCCGCATCCACCTCAAGCAAAAGTACTTTTTGGTATATACCTTTGGTCATCCTGTGGTACTTCTTGTGCTCCCCTGTATAATATTGCCAGTAGTGTCTCAGTTCATGGGCCAGGACATGTAGAATTTTTCTTTCCAGAAGCTTTTTGGAAAACATGCATAGCCTTGGCAGCCTAAACCAGTTAAAAATTCTAATACAGGTTATGTTGCTGAGGTACAATACCACCACAGCCGCAGCCAGTTCATTTTTTTCCTGATCTTTAAAATAGGTAAGGCACACACCAAACGCATCGTCATTTGCATCAGCAAGTCTAACGCAGAGGTTTTCAGGTTTCTCCCAGATACCCAGCTTCTTGAGAATAAACAGTATATACCGGTCAATAACTTCTTTGGCGATGGACATTATCTCACTTTTTGCCAAGAGCATTTTCCTGATCCCCCTTGTAAGTATAAGTTTTCCTCAGCAGTGAATGGTTTTATAATATATTATATGATTAATAATCTGAAAATTCAAACTTCGGTTTTCAGATTTTATTATCTGGCTAACCGGGATGTTATTTGATGGCATGCTGCAAAAGATAATGTGTTTTTTGTGGTAGTAATTTTCACCCAGGAAACCAGGAGCAAACCAGGGGAACCGTCCCCCCGGTTTGAGCTGGCAATGGCTGCGATTTCACCTTTATAAGCGCAGATCACGCTCGCCGTTTTCAATTCTTCTTAAATTCTTAAATATCGTGTTATAAACCGGTTCGCCCTTAAACTGTTCCGTGTGCTGTTTTAACACCTCTTCGCCGATGAGCCTCGTTTCATCTGAAGCATAGTCAAGCAGGTATTCCTTCAGCGTAAAAATAGCGTTTGGGATGCAGTAGTTATGTACGAACCTGGATTTTGCGACCTTCATGAATTGTTCTCCCGTGCGGCCGGCGCGGTAGCACGCTGTGCAAAAGGATGGGATGCAATGCATGCCGCAAATCTCTCTTACCACATCATCCAGAGTCCGTGAATCGCCGATGGAAAACTGTTCCTTGCCGGGAAGTTGATTGGCGATTTTTGATTTCGTATAGGCGCCGACGCCGATGCGCGTTCCAGCGTCAATTTGCGAGACCCCTAACTGAATTACCTCCCGGCGCACTTTTTCCGGTTCGCGCGCGGTGCAAATCATACCGGTGTATGGAACGGAGAGGCGCAGAACGGCAACCAGTTTCTTAAAGTCGCTGTCACTGACCGCATACCTGGGATGCTCGGAAAAAGGCGTACCGGCGGCAGGAGTGATGCGGGGAAAGGAAATCGTGTGTGGTCCCACGCCGTTAAATGTTTCCTCCAGGTGGATGGTATGGTATAAAAGCCCCATGACCTCAAAGCGCCAGTCATACAGCCCGAATAGTACACCCAGGCCGTTGTCGTCCAACCCAGCCTGCTGCGCCCTGTCCATACAGTAAAGCCGCCAGCGGTAATGGCCTTTAATGGTGTTTGCGGGATGCATCTCACGGTAGGTTTGGTGATGATAGGTTTCCTGAAATACCTGGAACGTACCGATACCGACTTCCTTCAACTTCTTCAGTTCGTCAACAGCCAGCGGCGCGCAGTTGATATTGGCCCGGCGGATTTCTCCGTGCCGCGTTTTTACACTGTATACCTTTTTAATTGTTTCGCACATAAAATCTATTCCGGTGGCGGGAGACTCCCCGTATACGAGCACAGTCCGCTTCTGGCCTTCTTCAATCATGGTCCGCACTTCCTGCTCGATCTCGTCCAGGCTGAGCGTTTTGCGGCGCACCGCCGTGTTGCTGCTGCGGAAGCCGCAGTATTGACAATTGTTTGCGCATTCGTCGCTGATATAAAGAGGCGCGAAAAACACGATGCGATCCCCGTAAACTTCTTTCTTCAACTGATGTGCGAGTTCATACATTTCCTGTATGGTGCTCTCATCCCTGTTTTGAAGAAGAATCGCGGTTTCTTCAGGCTCAAGCCGCACGCACTGCTCGGCTTTTTTCAATACGCGCCGCACATCTTCCCGGGCTGGATTTTCACATTTGTTTAACTGTCTCCATATTTTGTCGTCATCGATAAAATCATGGTCGAGTTTGTCGTATTCCGCAAATTCCTTTTGATATTTTTTGAGAAAATTCATGCTTCATGCTCCTTCATTCTGTCGATTATTTTTTGTAATCATGGATTTTACCATCGCTCCGGAGACCCGGCCAAGTTTGCCGGTCAGGGCGCTGATTTCATCGTTGCTGCCGTCGACAATCAGGGTTATAACCGACACACCCCTCTCCCTGTAGGGAATCCCCATCCTACCGACAACCAGGCCGGCATGCTCATGGAGTATGGCGTTGATACGTTCCGCGCATGAAAGGTCCTTAATCACAATACCGATGATGCCGATTCTTTTGTCCACTTGGTGAAGCCTCCTTAAAAATCAAAAACTCCCTTCCCGACAATACCACGGAAAGGGAGCAAAACGGCAAAATATTAACACACATACCGGATGCGCGCCTTTCCGCTTGGAAAAACCTTGCGGTCAGGTAAAACGAAAAGCCCTATATCCCCAGGCAGATATACTGCAAGCAGATATATTGCAATTTAATTTTTTTTTTATTCTAACACTTGCTTGTTTCAGTGTCAAAAAAATTACCATGTAAGGCTTTTCCAGTGGATAAATTAATTCAATGCGTCTGGAAGGGCAGATTCTGCCTTGACCATTCAATCAATCTAAAATATCATTAATTTATGCCATTTACACTATGTAGATGCCCGCTGGTATGGAGGGTTATTTTATAAATATAGTATTTCATAATGGTTTCGGCTCTGTCAAAGAAATGAATTAAAATAACCCCACTACCTTAATAGGTGGTGAAATTATGTCAGATATTAAAAGTTTTATTAGGGAACTAAAATCTTACCATCCAGCCAACTCGTTAAAAGTTTATAATCCGTGGCGGGATTTCGATGGTATTTATGATATTGGCAAAGAAGCCCCGGAAATCAGACGGGGGCATTTAGAAAACTACCTTACCCATCGAGTCCCTCACGCTAAGTATATACTATTGGCAGAGGCTGTGGGGTTTCAGGGAGGACATTTCTCCGGAATCGCGATGACTTCCGAACGGATATTGCTGGGCCACCACAAAAACAAAAAATTAAAGCCTTCTTTAGCAATCAGCTGCGATGCGAAGCGAACCAGTAACCCGGGACATCCTGGCATTAATAAAGCCCAATCTAAAATGGGATACAATGAACCCACTGCCACAATTGTTTGGGAGTCCATACTTGAACACGAAAGAGACCCTTTTGATGTAATATTATGGAATATGTACC
>JAQVGZ010000064.1 GCA_028696455.1 Desulfotomaculaceae bacterium
AGTGATAGCTGCTGTTAACGGGTTTGCCAGCGGAGCGGGCTTCAGCCTGGCGCTAGCCTGTGATGTGCGGGTTGTTTGTGAGAGCGCCAGGTTTAATCAGGCTTATGTTAAAATTGGTCTAACCCCGGATGGCGGTTCTTCCTTTTTTCTAACGAAAATGCTGGGGCCAGCCCGGGCTACAGATTTAATTTTTACCGGACGGGTAATTGATGCCCAGGAAGCTGTCGTCCTTGGCCTGGCCAATGAGGTGGCGCCTGACGGCTTCTTCAGTGAAAGGGTTGAACAGATGGCTAAACAATTTGCCGCGGGTCCGCCAATGTCTTATAAAATGGCTAAAAAATTGATAAACGAGGCTCTTGGGCCTTCTTTAGAGGCACAGCTTGATCATGAGCGGGAATTTATTGTCAGCGCAAGCCTGAGTAATGACTTCGAAGAGGGTTTGGCAGCTTTTATAAATAAAAGAAAGCCGGTTTTTAATGGTAACTAACCGGGCTATAGTTTAGGCCTGACGGCAGACCCCCGCCAGGTTCATATTTTAAGGTGCTTTTAACGGGGGTGTTTTTTTGAAGAGATTTGCTATTGCAGATGGGGTGGAGTACCTTGAAGCCCCAAAACAGGAATCCTGGATGATGAATAATGGCTTACTGATTACCGGTGAAGAAATCATCATGATCGATGGTAGGTTTGGTGATGAGGGGACACTGGCATTTATCCGGGATAACAAAGTAAACCGCTATTTTATATCACATTTTCATATCGACCATGTCGCGGGCGCCTGGCGGATAGCCGGTGAAACAAATTGCCAGCCGGCCCTAAATAAAACTGAATATAAATTTATTCAATCGGATGTGGCGCTATCTCAGGCAACCGGTTATCAACAGGGAGGAGTATACCATTTGGTCAAAAGTATTCTTGCCCACGGGATGGGCTTTCGCTGCATCCACGGCATTTTGCCCTATGAGCTAGCAGAAATTGAGGTGATTTCCAAAGGACAGTTGCGTGCTATCCAGGCTCCCGGACATTCGCCGGGTCATTTTTGCCTTTATGCCCCTCAGAGTGACTCCCTCTTTACTTGTGATCTGGGCCTTGACCGCTTCGGCCCCTGGTATGGTTTTCCCCACTGTAACCTGGAACATTACCTTTCATCTATCGAAACGGCCGAGGAACTTAAGGCCAGGCAACTTTTTTCCAGCCATAGCCCGATGATCATTGAAAGTGTGGAGGTGGCTCTTAACCGTTGTAGAAATATTATTGAAAAACGTCATAGCATGGTCTTAAGTGAATGGTATAAAGGCAAAAGGACAGCCAGGGAAATAAGCGGGGAAAATATATTCTATCCAAGAACAGATAAATTTGGCAAACGCGCCATTCCACTAATGTCTTTCTGGCAGGAGTCAATGGTAAGATGTCACCTGAAATACGCCGGCCTTGATAATGAAGAACCTCTTTAAACTCAGGCTGTTGCTGTTGAGGTTTTTATATCACCTTGTTTTTTAGCTGCGAAATTGCTTCTTTCAGCCTATTTTCTTTTTTTAACATAGAGACTGCGGCACTAACCCGCGCATGCTGTGAAGCATCAAGCATATCGTTCATGACACGGTATAATCCCCACCGCTTGCCCAGGATAAAATTTTGTTTTTCGCTTTCTGGCAGGCTTAGAAAACGGTCTATTGTGCCTAACATGGTTAATTTGTCGTGGGGGAGTTTACCTTTAACTTCCTCAAGCAAATTCATCGAGTGGTCGCTGACTAAATTGCTTTGAATACCGTCGAGATGCTCAATAAGCAGTCTCTCTCCCCTGATAATTTCTTCTTCTGACTCCTCTTCAAAATCCCCACTTAGCGCTTTTTGCTCCAGTGTTGTTCCTTTGGCAATGGTCAGTGTGCGGATGCGAATAAAATCGGGGTTTATGATATTTAGAACCCTGGCCGTTTCCAGCGCATGTTCCTGGGCCCAGCGCTTGCTACCCAGCCCTAAAATAATGTATTCAGAAAGAGATATCCCTGATTCCTTTACTCGCCTACCGGCCTCTATGTGCTGCCGGGCGGTAGTGCCCTTTTCAATAAATGTAAGCACTTCATCAGAACCTGACTCCATGCCTACGTGGATACGAGATAATCCCGCTAGCCTTAGTTCGATCAGAGCCTCCACGTTTTTACGTGCTAGTGTACTGGAGCGGGCATATGTAGTAATCCGTTCCACTGAAGGCAGTTGTTCCTTCAGATATTTTAATATTTCTACAACATCGGAATTCTTCATGACCAATGAGTTGGCATCCTGCAAAAATACTGTTTTGCCTCCGTTAATCAGCCAGATAGCAATATGGAACAACTGATAGTCCCCGGACTTATAAATCTGAGTCAGCAACTGCCGGTTGATCAGACCACCGAAACCACTTTGCCGGGAGATCTTGTGGAGAAGACGGCACATTTCAACTACTGTATCTATATCATTTTTAATCTCTTCTAGACCTCTTCTGGAAAAGGTATCACCCTTATAGCTTCTACAAAATGCACACTTGTTCCATGGGCAGTTCCGGGTGAGTCTGAGTAATAGACTAGTTGCCTCGCTGGGTGGCCTGATGGGTCCTTGTTCAATGAATAAACTCATTTAATATACTCCTTTTTAAATAAAACTGATATCTACATAATACCATATTTCAATTTTTTTAGTATATTCAGTGAAAATCTCAATCCGCAATCACCCTGACATTTTTATAGCGTAACTTGAATATGGGGTGATGATGGTTACACCCTTTTCGTTGCTAATTAATAGAGCCTGGCACCCCTAAAAGTAAAATCACAAAAGGTTGGATGGCCACCGCTACTAATGTTGCTATCATATACAATATTGGTGTAGTATTAGGTAGAATTGGTGATGTGTCAAAAACTATTTTTCATACCCCGGCAGGTTTTTTCTGGGTATCAAACGAATATATGTATAGCATGACGGTTTTTTTAAGTTGTGAACTATGTAAAACCACCATAAATGATTAGAAGGGAAAGGTGGAACAATTTATAGGTTAAGGTTACTTTGAAAGCGGTTTTATGCTCTGAAAAATCTGACAATAAAAGCTGGAAGCAGAAGAAATTTATCCTGCTTGTTCTAATAAAAATTCAGGAATATTTAGAGGGGGATCTGTGTTGACGCTTTTGGAAGTTAGGAAAGTGTTGAACGCAACTTGTGTTACAGGGCACAGCCTGGACGTAATAGTAGTCAAAACGGCTTGTGGCGCTGACCTAATGAGCGATGTTTTATCTCATGATAAGGAGAAGACTATTCTCCTGACCGGGCTGATTCATCCACAGGTGATAAGGACTGCAACAATTATTGACATAGTTTGTGTAGTATTTGTACGTGGTAAAGTACCTGACCAGGACATTATTGATTTAGCAGAGAAAAACAATATTCCCATTCTTTGTACTAGATATCCTTTATATGAGGCATGCGGCCTACTATATAATGCTGGATTGGGTGTGATTTCTGATGAGCCATCACGTTATTAAACCGATAGTTCGTGACGTAATGACAAAGGAATTAATTACCATTACACCGGACTTAACTGTACGCCAGGCAAAAGAACTCATGCGGACAAAGGAAATCTCTGGTGTCCCGGTTGTTGATCAGGATAAGATGTTATTGGGCATCATCAGTGTGGCTGATATTTTTAGGGCCATGGAAGAGGATAATTTAGATGCTGAAGTTGCAAAGATAATGACCAAAAATCCTGTTTTTCTCAGTGAGTATGATACCGTGGGGCAGGCCCTTAGTGCATGCCGTCAATATAAATTTCACCGGTTCCCGGTACTTGATGATCAAAAAAAGATTGTGGGTATCTTGACCGCCGGGGATATTGTGGCGCGTCTATCGCAAATATTAAAAATAGACCAGGTAGAGGATGACGTTGAAAAAAAGGGTCCTGTTGATTTTACCTCACACTATATTGAATACCCTATCCCTGGAAATAATTTTGAGCGGGCGGGTGAGGCTGCTAGCACTATCAAAAGAATAATGACTAAATTAGGAATGGCTCCGTCAGTGATCCGCAGTGCCGCAATTGCTGCCTATGAGGCTGAAATGAATGTTGTAATCCATGCCAATCAAGGATTATTGACTGCGGTAATCACACCAAGAGACGTGACCATTTCGGTATCAGATACTGGTCCGGGGATTGAGGAAATATCGAAAGCAATGAAGCCAGGTTATTCCACAGCGCCTGACCGGGTCAGAGAAATGGGCTTTGGTGCAGGGATGGGACTGCCAAACATTAAGAAATCAGCAGATGAGTTTTCAATAGAGTCGACACCTCAGGGTACCATTCTGGTTATAAAGATATTTGCTAAGTGAGGTGCTTACTATGAAGTGTGTGGAGTTGGTAAAGGCATTAAACTTGAGTGTACTGACCCCAAAAGAAATTAACCCTTCTTTGGAAGTAACAGGCTGCTACTGCGGAGATTTATTAAGCTATGTCATGGCTCATGCAAAAGCAGGTGATGCTTGGCTTACGATCCAGACACACCAAAATATTGTGGCAGTGGCAGTTCTTTTAAATTTATCATGCATTGTTTTAGTAGATAATAATCTTCCTCAGGAAGATACCTTATTTAAGGCAAAAAAGGAGGGTATAGTCCTTCTAAGTTCGACAGACAATGCCTATCATCTGTCAGGACACCTGTACGCCTTGGGTTTGGGCAGGTGAAAAACATGCGGGAATGGTCTATCGACTTGCACATTCATACCATACTATCACCCTGTGCAGGGGATGATATGAAGCCTCCGCAGGTATTGCACCGGGTAAAGGAATTAAATATAGAAATAATTGCCATTACCGACCACAACTCGGCAGAAAATGTAGAAGCCTTTTATATTAAGGGAAAAGAAATGGGAGTTGATGTTCTCCCAGGTATGGAAGTGCAAACAAAGGAAGATATACACCTAATCTGTCTTTTCGACACCCCGGAACAGGTGTTTAGCTGGCAGAAGACTGTTTATCAAAGTCTGCCCGACCTGAAAAACCGCAGGGAAAGTTTTGGAGCGCAATGGTTAGTGGACAGCAGGGGAAATATTACCGGTGAAGTGGATAGATTGCTTCTGATGGGAGCTGACCTTTCCTTGGCGGATGTGGTCAAAGGAGTCCATGCTATTAACGGCCTTTGTATAGCAGCCCATATTGACCGCAAGGCCTTCAGTCTTTGGGAAAGCCTGGGCTTTATTCCTGATTACCTGGCAATAGATAATGTAGAATTAACACCACACCTGGAGCGAAACCCGAATCAGCTTGCTCAATTAAGAAAGAAAGACTTTAGCTACCTGGTTTCGTCAGACGCGCACTGGCTGGGGGGTATATATCCCCCTCAATGTTTTGCTTTCATGAAACGATGCAGCATTGAAGAGCTAAAGGCAGCTTTTCAAAAAAAAGGTGGGCGGTATATCCGCACAACACGTTAGTCAAATAAAGAGAGAGGAGTTAGATCACTCCTCTCCGAACTCTCAATAATCCGGCCGGTGTTCAATCAGGTCGATGGTTCCCAGTAAAATATGAGCTAATCCAAAGCCTGTGATTCCCCAGCCCATTACGGGGCTTGAGCTGCGCAAGGCTAGTCCCGCAGCGGTAACGGCGGTGCCGAGAACAGTCGGGATCAATCCTTCGCGTGGCAACAAAATTCCCCCTTTCTGAGAGTGTAATTATATTTTTTGGAGAAATACTTTTTTTATTCGGTTGTAGACATAAGTTTTTAAAACCTTTGTTAGCGTTACACGCATTTATCAGGTAATACTACCATTCTTTGTATTTACTAAAATTTATATGCTTAAACTCTCCCCTCAAGGTGCGGGTAAGATAAATAATTCGGCATATGTTTTCCAAACTGGAAGTCCACTGGTAGGCTTCTTCCAATACAGGTCCTACTGCAAAGCTACCATGCCCGCGCACCATAACTATTTTATACTCTTTTAAAAGTTGCGGCAGCTTATGCTCCAGTTCTTGAGAGCCGATGGTGTGTTCTGCACTAAGGACCGGGATTTTATGCAGCAAATAGGACCCTTCTGAGTCGACCGGAATGATTTCATCTTCTATGAGAGAAAGGGCGATAGCGTGGACCGGATGGGCATGTACGATAGCCAGGGCGGCGGTGTTTTTGTAAATTGCCCGGTGAACCCTGATTTCAGTGGAGGCCAGGATAATATTGCTGTCATTCTTGGCAAGACCTGTTTCAATCAGTTCTTCCTTCCCCAATTGACCCAGCATTGCTCCTCTTCTGGTGATAATGATGCGGTCCCCAAAGCGCACACTTAGGTTGCCGCTATGTGAGCTATTTAGGCCGGCCAGAAAGAGATCACGTCCATATTTTCTAAATTCCTCTAACATATTATGCCCTCCAGTACCAAATTCTGTAACTTATAGGCCAGTGGCCAGCCGGAATCATCCCATCCCCGGTAACGGTAGTATTCCTTAAGCATGGACTTAAGATCTACTGTTTTTCCCTGGGCCGGCCCATTTGTCACTGGTTCCTCCAGTAACCTGGGCGGCAGAGTATCAAAAGGTGCTTCCAGTCCGGCCCGGAGGTTATATAGACGCTCCAGGTTCCAGATCCGCTCCCCAATCCTGTGCAAGTCCTGAGTTTGGTATTCTACTCCGGTTACAGCGGACAAAATCCTAGCGAAATATTCTTCAGAAACAGCCAGATTGATGAAATGGCACATGATCAGGCTGTCAATGGCAGCGTTGATATTTTGCTGGGTAATGACCAATCCAGCTTTACCGCTTACGTTGAAGCGGTTAACCATTTTGGGCACGCCCAGTGCCTCGGGTCCAGCCATATAAGCCCGCAGGTGGCAGGCGCCACGGTTGGAAGTGGCAAACCCAAGCCCCATCCCCTGCAGCCCGCGGGGGTCGTAGGCTGGTAACTCCAGGCCTTTTACCTGCATGGCGTATTGCTCGGCGCCGTACTGCTCAGCTACGCGGCGTGAGCCTTCGGCCAGGAGGTCGCCGATATCTTTCCGGTAGGCAATTTGCCTGATCAGCTTGGTTAACCCCGTACTGTCACCGAATTTTGGCCCGTCTGTCAGAAGCCCCTTTTCCACCAACTCCATGGCGCAGCCGATGGTTACACCTGTGGAGATCGAATCCAGTCCCAGCCGGTTGCAGTGATAGTTAGCCTCGGCAATGACCTCCAGCTCACCGATGTCGCATTCCGGGCCCAGCGCCCAGATAGATTCATATTCAGGACCAGCTATGACTCCGGTTTTCCCTGTTCGAATTAACCTGGTGCATTGCACCGGACACCCATAACATCCTCTACGTCCGGAAGCTATGGTTTCCGCGATGGTCTCCCCGGAGATTTTATTCGCCCCGGAAAATTGTGAAGCCTGAAAATTACGAACTGGAAAAACACCCAGTTTATTAAACAGATTGACGAGTACCGGAGTGCCGAATTCCGGTAGTCCCTGGGAGGTAATCGGGCTGGCTTTGATCCATTTGCCTGTCTCATAGACTACGAAATCAAGCTTTTCAGCATTGGCTATAGCCACTTTTTTCTTCCCTTGCACGGCAATGGCTTTTAGCTTCTTAGCACCCATTACTGCCCCTAGGCCGCCCCGGCCCAGAGCATGGCTTCCATCACTAATGATCGAAGCGAATCTGACCATGTTTTCTCCGGCCGGCCCGATGCCGGCTAAGCTAATATTTTTCCCAAGCCTGTCTTTTAAGATGCTATCTGTTTCGATGAGATCGGCGCCCCAAAGATCACCCGCTTCATGCAACGCCGCTTGCTCCTCAGAGATCACCAAATAAACAGGCACCGGCGCAATACCCTCAATAATCAGAGCATCATAGCCACACTTTTTATACTTTACGCCCCACGTCCCCCCGGCGTTGGAGTCCATTATTGTGCCGGTGAGCGGAGATTTGGAGGAGGCACTGAAACGTCCGGACCCGGGCACCCTGGTCCCGGTCAGAGGTCCAGCGGCAAAAACCAGTTTGTTTTCCGCTCCGTAAGGGTCACATTCAGCCGGTACTTCCCCGGCAATTAGTCTGGTTCCTAACCCCCGGCCTCCAATCCAGTCTAACAATAACTTTGGGTCTAAATCTTCCCTGCTAATTAAGCCGGTGCTTAAATTTACACGCAGTGCCTTTCCAAACCAGCCAAATAAACTCATATATTTAGCCTCCTTACGGACAGTCCGTAACTGATCATTTCTTTATCACAGCCAGGATTCCTTTAGATTACCATACATTTTTACCGGTCTATATTACTTTAATTAAATTTATTAGACAAAATATTTCAGGAAACAGATATGTTGTGTCATTAAGAAGAAAACGCTGTGAGACTAAATTTAAACAATCGTGTTCTCGTTTTGCCAGTTAGATTCTTTTTACATTTAATGAGATTTAAAGTAAAATATTTATATTCTTAGACAATAACTTCTAATGTTTATCTCCAGGGGAAGGAAAATAATGTTTAATAAAAAAGTTTCAGCCTCAATTTTATGTTTACTATCAATAACAACGATCCTTATCCACGCTTCCTGGTCCGGGCCTCTTCAAACCATTCAGGTGGGGTTATTAATCAGTAACTGCAAAACTGAACAGGAAAAATTAATCCTGGCAGTGTACGAGCAACTACTAAAGGAAGAGGGGTTCAATTACCGCATTATTACGCCGGGTGAGCTGGTAGGACAAAGTGGCGAAAACCTAAAAAAGCATTTTGAAGCATTAGTGGTTCCGGAATATGTTAATTCTTTGATGCCGTCCGAAATTGCGGAGTTAATCAATACCTATGTTTTAAACAATGGCGGGAAGGCAATGCTTGTATTTGATCCCGCGACTAAGTTCCCAGATGGTGAGCAGCGACAGGCGCCGCTGCTTTCCAGCCTAGCCGGGGTCAGGTACTATCAGCCCGTATCCGCGGGAAAGGAACTTATCTACTTCGGCTACTGGTGTTTTGTGTCTGCTGAGAAAGGCCGTGAGTGGGGGATCACTCCCGGTAAATTAGATCAGGATCATGCTGTGAACAGCTACTCTTATGGAAAAATTAGATTTGAACATTCCCGTGCTGTTAATATTGATGCCCGGGTAATAGCGTTTGACAACGGCGATGATGGAGAAAATAATCCAGTAATTACAGAAAAGGTTTACGAGAGCGGGGGTGCCGTAGTTTATGCAAACATGCCCCTCGGAAAATACAAACTGTGTTCAGACGATTTGACCCTCAGATCTGTGTTGCGGACCTTCCTAATTGATTACGCTAAAGTACCACGTTTGGTGAACAGTCCCGGGGGCAAGGGTGGAGTTGTACTTAATCTGCACATCTGCAGCGGCGCGTATTTCCGGGCGCTGTTGGTCATGATGATGCAGGGTTTATTCCAACCGGACCTCCCATTGTCCATCCATGTTACGGCCGGTCCTGATACCTACAAGCTCGGGGATGGCGCAGGCTTCTTTGCCGAGAACAGGTTCAAGGGCCGTCCATTTTTGGAAGTGCTGCAAAATTATGGGGAAATGGGTTCGCACGGCGGTTGGATGCATAATTTTTTTGCCTTTAATGTTAAAGATCTACCCCAACAAAAAGCGCTGCAGTTACTTGAATGGAACTCCAACGCCCTGGTAGCTGTTACTGGTAAAAAAGTTCGGGAGTATAGTGATCCGGGCGGTAATCATCCGACCTGGCTAAAGTACTGCCTGGAGCAATTTGGGGTTAATTCTTACTATTATGCCGGCGATTCCGGCGCTAGTCCCTCCCACCCCCGGATCAACGGCGAATATGGCGGTGAAAAAATGTGGGCTTTCCCGATTTCGCCATACCAAAAGTTCGCCTCTTTTGAGGAGATGGAAAGAGGTCAGGTAAAGCCTGATGAGGTAAAGCAGTGGCTGGAAGACCTGGTCAACTTTGCAGCTGATGAAAAAACAATCAGAATGATCTATACTCACCCTTCGGATACACGATTTTGTCTGGATGCAATCCGTGCTTTTGAAGAGAAAGTTAGCGCAGAACAACAAAAAGGCCGGATTACAATGGCCCCGATGAGCTGGTATGCGGATTTCTTAAATCGCAGTGCTAAGACCATCTATCAGGTAAAAAGGCAGGGGACCGGCAATTACTCAATCGATCTGGAAAACCCTGCTGGACTAAAAGATATTACCGTTGCGATCTATTTGGGAGAGGGTGTTAATTATGATGTCCGGAGCGATGATGTGCAAAGCGTTCTTGAGGCAGGATGGCTATATATGACAATTACTTCTGATTGCCAAAGGAAACATCTGGATGTGTGCCGGGCTGGATAAGCATCTACCTATACTTTATAGCAGCCATTAAAGCGTGATCGAAAAACATGGTTTGTAAAACATTTACCAAGGTGATAAACTACTATTTGGGTGATTAATTATGAGTTTAAACTGTGGTTTAATTGGGTTGCCAATGGTGGGAAAGACCACGATATTCAATTTGCTCACCGGTGCCGAAGAGGCAACTTCCAATTTTTTAACCGGTAAAACTGAGACCAACGTGGGCGTAGCCATGGTACCGGACAGCAGGGTGGGCTATCTTAGCAGCTTATTCAAGCCCCGTAAAACAACTTATGCACAGATTCAGTTTAGTGATGTGCCTGGCCTGGTACGGGGGTCAAGTCAGGGGCAGGGAGTCGGCAACCAGTTCTTGAATGCAATTCGTAATGTGGATATGCTGGCTCATGTTGTGCGGACTTTTAACGAGCCTGACCTCCCGCATGTTGACGGTAGCTTAGATCCTTTACGTGATGTTGAGACGATTAATATGGAACTACTTTTTGCCGACATGGAAATCATAGAAAAGAGAATCCATCGGATTAAACATGGAAAGAAAGTAAAAAAAGAAAATGAGCTGGAACTGGAAGTCTTAGAAAAATGTCTTGTTGCCCTGGAGAATGAAAAACCAATCGGGCAGTTGGAATTGCCTGAGGAAAAAAAGCTGGCCTTAAAAAATTATAATTTTTTAACTGAAGAGCCGCTGCTGTTGGTCATTAATATGGATGAAGAGCAGTTTAAATCAAAGTCCTATCCCGGAAAGGATAAACTTGAAGCATATGCCGCCGGGCACGGCTTGCCGTTAATTGAAATATGCGGTCGCATTGAGATGGAAATCAGCATGCTGCCTGACGAGGATAAGGAGCTATTTTTAAACGACCTGGGTATTGTTCAATCGGGAATAGATCGCTTAACCCAGGCAGCCTATGATTATCTCGGTTTGATCTCATTTTTTACAGTGGGTAGTGATGAAGTGAAAGCCTGGACTATTAAAAAGGGAACCGATGCCAGACGGGCGGCGGGAAAAATTCACTCAGACCTGGAGCGGGGCTTTATTAAGGCGGAAGTGGTGAAATTTCACGACTTGCAAGATTTGGGTAATATGACCAGGCTCAAGGAAAAAGGTTTATTCCGCCTGGAGGGTAAGGAGTATATCGTAGAAGACGGTGACGTAATTAATTTTAGATTTAACGTTTAAAATTATTATTTGCTGCTAATATGGGTGGTGGTTATTATGCTTATCCTACTTATTTAGACGTCCATGTTACAGATGCAGCAACTGAGAAGGTGGAGCTTTTGAAGGATGCATTGCGCATGGTAGCAGACCTGATGGCTCTTTCCGCATGTACAGCGCCCAAAACACTGGGGCAGGACTTTGTGAGTGCCAGGGTAATTTCGGGTGACGAGTTGAATAAACTAGCGGATGCCATGGAGCGCTACGGCGAAGAAAAAGGGTTGGTGAACTTTGACCGTGACGCCGAGAGTATTCGTGCCTCAACAGCTTTGCTGCTCCTGTCGCTCGAGCACCCGGAGCCGGCGGGACTTAATTGTGGAAACTGCGGTTACGGTCAGTGCTCTAAATTAAAGTCAACTGCTGATTCACCATCCGGCATGCACCTATGTGTATGGCGGGTTTTAGATTTGGGGATAGCCTTGGGCTCAGCAGCTAAAACAGCTGGTTTATTGAACGCGGACAACCGAATTATGGGCCGTCCCGGCACAGTCGCCAGAGAAATTGGCATGATCAAGGGCGAGCTGGTGATTGGTATTCCCATATCAGCAACCAGTAAAAGTATTTATTTCGATAGAACGGGAAATCAGTCAGGACATGCTAAGCTGGGGATGTAAAATACTAAAAAGCCGGGTTACCCCGGCTTGATTTATAATAGCTAGTTGTTAATCTAATTTTTCAAAACGATCCTTTAAACGCTTCATGACATCCGGCATTGTTGTGTATTCCATCTCATCTAAGGGAAGGCGTTGCGGCTCAAACGGCCCTAGGCTGCGCAGATAATTTGCTACCTCGTTGGCCTTTTGTCTGGCCAGGTCGTAGCCTACATCATCAAAGAAGTCTTGTGGCCCATGCAGCTTACCATCAGCTAATTGGAAGCCCAGGCCTACTACTCTGGGTGGCCCATCAAAGCGAGTGGGATTGGAATTTTTAAGAGAGACGGGCATCAGTGGACCATGGTGCGAGCCGCGCATCCAGCCAGATACTATATGCGGGTTGGCAAAAGGCTCAAGAGCTTCGCCTACTGCCGGTAGGCCACTTTGGCAACGCACGATTAATACCGGATCGTCTTTGCCCACATAACGACCAGCCATCAGGTTAAGGCGCTGGGTAGTTGAAGTGGCTGCGATCTCGTTAGTACCTTTTTTATAAACGGACTTGATGCAGTAACGGCCCGGAGCGCCGATGAAAACAAGCATGTCGTAGAGTTCTTCAGGACACGAAAAAGTCACCTTTTTATTTTCAATCAAGTCGCGTACTTCAAATAAGAAGCCCTGGTGCATATTGGGGTCGATAACCAGTCCGATAGTATTGAACGGGTCGGCAAACATTTTGTAAATTGGGAAGTTCCAGGCGCCCGGCTCAGTTTTATCAGCCATAAATATAATTACAGGCTCACTTTTGCGCTCCTCGAACTCCATTTCAGCCACGCCTGGTCCCATACCTTTGATATTTCCAGAAAACGCATCAGATAATAGATCTTGTCCTGCTCCATATAATTTCATTTTTTTGGCGATATTGGTGCATGATATAAACGTATCCCAGGCTAGCTGGTGAATATCCCCACAGTTCCTGCCAAGCTCGTGTGTCATGATTAAGTTAATGTCATCGCCCACGTGAGTGACGTGGAAGTCTATAAGAAGCGGGCTTCCGGCTAGCATACCCCTAGCTGTTTCCAGCAGCTCCGGGTGAACGCTTGAATGGCCCACGAATCCACCGACATCAGCTTTAATGACAGATAACGTAATCTTTTTACCCATTAGGCTACCCCCTTAAAAATTTATGCTATATAATTCTATACTATGATCAAAATCCCTTCATGATTCTAGTTAATTTTAAAAAAAAAAGCTTGAGTATGTCTCCTTTTTTATTTAAATAGCCTATATGTGTTATACTACTTACTGTTTTAGGATAACTTAATTTTTCGGTGGGCTTCTGCGGTCAAACTATTAACCCTTGAAAGAACTTTTTAATTATAAAATTCAACTTTCGCAGGACAAAAGGTGAAGTCGTCCCTTTAAAAATGCTGGTAGACATGAAATGAACTCATCGATTAGATCATTTAAAGAACTGTCAGATATTGTTAGATGCTTTTTTAAGGTGTTC
>JAQVGZ010000065.1 GCA_028696455.1 Desulfotomaculaceae bacterium
GAACACCTTAAAAAAGCATCTAACAATATCTGACAGTTCTTTAAATGATCTAATCGATGAGTTCATTTCATGTCTACCAGCATTTTTAAAGGGACGACTTCACCTTTTGTCCTGCGAAAGTTGAATTAATAATAAAAAGTTTTGGAGATATAAAAGTATTGGTCAAAGGGTTTTCAAGTGAAAACAGGTATGATTTTTTAAAAAAATACAATAGTAGTATTTTCTTGAATCAAGCAACCAAAACATGTAGTAATATATTTGCCAATTTCAATAATGTAGGGCTATATGTTGCAAATATCCCTAATTAATACTTAAATAGTGATTTGTGGCGTTTTTCCGTATTTTGAGACTATTAATAATAATTTTAGTTGTCAGATATTACATTGTTATATTTTGTTTTGTATAGTATAATTTCGATCAAAAGAGGGAAAAACATGGTCATTCCTAATTATGAAATACTCGAAAAAAAAGCAGAGAGCCAACAGTCTGTTATTTATAAGGCATATCACAAAAAAAACCAGACAGGCTGCTGTCACTCAAAATTTTAAAAACGACCTTCCTGTCTGAATATAAAAAAGCGCAATTCAGGCAAAGAATCGAACAGTTGAGAGTTATAGATGATCCTCTTGTTATTACACCCATTGAATTCATAGTAAAAGATAATATCTACTTTATAACTCAGGATTATTTTGATGGCGTGCCACTTAATCAACTGACTAAAGCGCAATCAAGGTTTTCCTTAAATGCCTTTTTTAGCATAGCTTGCCAACTCGCACAGGCTTTAGACAAGGTTCACGCAGCAGGAATTATTCACGGCGGCATCAAACCACATAATATTCTTGTCAACCCCTGCACGCTCGATATCCGTTTGATAGATTTCATCAGCGCAATTGATGTGAGGGATATCAGTCATTATATTTACGACCGTTCTTATGTCAGGAATACTCTATCCTATACATCCCCGGAACAGACCGGCCGCATCAGCCACAGGGTGTTATTCTCTTCGGATTTCTATTCTCTCGGAGTGGTATTCTTCGAGATGTTGACACGTCGTCTGCCGTTCTTATCTGATGATCCCCTTGAATTGATCCATTCCCATCTTGCCGAAGAAGCTTTAAACGTCCATGAATTAAACCCGGACATCCCCCTTGCTTTAAGTAAGGTTATTGCCAAACTAATGCTTAAGGGGCCTGAAAAACGCTACCAGAGCAGCAACGGCCTGCTTGCCGACCTCGTGCGGTGCCGGGATGAATATGCCGCTACCAGTGCAATACGCGAATTCCCTCTGGAAAGCCATGTTTATACGCATAGGGTTACCTTCATTTCCAAGATGGTCGGCCGCGACCACGAATCTGAAATTATCCTTAAAGAATACGAGCAAGTTGCCCGGGGGGCATTTCGCACGCTGCTCATATCGGGGTTGTCCGGAATCGGAAAGACCCGCCTTATCCAGGAATTGCAAAAGCCGATTGTGAAGCACAGGGGTTATTTCACATCCGGGAAATTTGACGTATACCAGAAGAATATTCCTTACAGCTCGCTGATTCAGGCTTTCAGAAATTTGATCCGGACCTTTCTCACCGAAAGCGACGAAAGGATTGCGCTCTGGAAAAACAGGATTTTGAAGGCCACGGGCCAAAATGGTAAGGTACTAACGGATGTGATCCCGGAGTTAGAAATCCTGATCGGCCCGCAGCCCGAGGTTCCACAGCTTCCCCCTGTTGAATCACGGAACAGGTTCCATGACCTCTTTGATCGGTTTCTGAGCAGTCTGGCGAGTGAGAAGAATCCTTTGACCCTATTTATAGATGATCTTCAGTGGTGTGATACAGCATCCTTCGACTTTATAACAAACATACTTGCTAATTACATGGATCACCCATACCTTTTCTTTTTGGGGGCGTACCGCCATAATGAGGTGGACTCGAGCCATCCCCTTTCTAAGCTCATCCAAAGTGCGAAAAAAGGTGGCCAGCCGTTAAAGGAAATCAGGCTTGGACCCTTGAAGCCTGAGCACTGCCACGAAATGGTATCATGTATTCTCGACTCTCCTCTTGCGCAGACGAAGGTGTTGTCAGATTTCATATGTCCGCTGAGTGAAGGAAACCCGCTCTTTGTCAGTGAGAGCCTGTCATATCTTTATAACGAGGATCTTCTTTTTCTTGATGAAGACAGGCAGTGGCGCTGGGACCTGGAGAGGATCCGCCAATCCAGCATGCCGACTACAGTAGTTGCCCTTTTTAGTTCCAAAATTCAGAAACTTCCGGTGGATTTGATTACCCTGCTTGAATATTGCGCCTGTATGGGAAATACCTTCTCGCCTGCCGATTTGGCATCAATCATGAAAAGTACTTTGATGGATACCTTCGAGATGCTGAAACCGGCGCTTGGGCAGGAACTGCTGATAGAAAGCAAGCACCAGCTGCAGTTCATCCATGATAAAGTCCAGGAAGCGGTATTAGCTGACATACCAGAGCAAAGACGCCGCCGGATCCACTGGCAGGTGGGCAATTATTTCCTTGCCGCTGTTTCAGAAGATTTTGCGGACATCGAAAAGCTCGATAACCTGTTTACCGTTGTTTCCCACCTCAATCTGGGGAGGGAAAAAAGTCTGGACGCAAAAACGGCATATCTTCTCTCGGACCTTAACTACTATGCCGGCAACAAAGCGCTTGACTCCCTTGCTATGGAAGCGGCAAATGATTATTTCAACCTCAGTGCGGAACTATTACCGGTAGACTGCTGGGAGGACGGTCACTACGAGCGCACGTTCAGGATATATCAAAAAGCGGCAAAAACCGAGCTTATGTGCGGCAATCACGTAAATTCTGAAAAACTGCTTAAATATCTGCTGGACCATGCCAAAACCGACCTGGATAAGGCGGCATGTTTGGCGGAACAGACGACTACACTGTCATCCATAGGCAATTTTATCGGGGCCATCGAGACGGCCAACCGGGGTCTGGCCTATTTTGGCAAGTCCATCCCGGATAGTCCGGATGAAGCGGAAAAGAGAAGGCAGGAGTTGATGGCCGAAATTTCCTCGAAGGATGCCGATGTCTGGAAAGCCATCCTGGACATGCCGTTTACCAAAGACAGGAGGAGCAAGATTGAGCTTGCATTTTACAGCGAGCTTATACCCGACCTGTATATGTCCGGCTTGGTGCCGCAGCTTTATCTGTCTGCCGCGCAATCAACCCAGCATTGCCTAGCGGGGGGTATGGATGAATCTGTGATTTATTCTTTCAGTATTATGGGACTTCAGCTTGGGGAGCAGGAAGATTTTATAACGGCTTTTAAATACGAAGACCTGGCCCGCGAACTGTCTGCAAAATACCCAAATACTTTCGGCGCCACCCGCGGGATGAACGGGATTGTATGGTGCAACATGCACTCGAGAAGTCACCCGAGGGAGATTGTTGATTATTGTCTCAAGTCGATCCAGTGCGGAAAGAACTGCGGCGACTTGTATAATGCTGGTCTTTCTTACGGTCCCCTGATGTGGAATCTGCAAGTTCAGGGAGAAGACCTGTCTATTATTGAAGACTATGCCCGGGAATGCCTGCAATTTTCCAGGAGATACAATCTGTCCTTTTCTGTAGGCCTTGCCGAAGCGATGCAGGCGGGCTGGATCGAGCCTATGAAGAGGCAATACTCACCGGTGTCCATGGAAGAAAAACTTAGGCAATGGGAGCGGGATAACCATATCGCCTCAGCAGGGAGTTATTATGTCCACATGGCTCTGGCACATTATTATTTGGGGGAACATGAAGCGGCTGAGGAGTGCCTTACAGGGGTCCGGAAATACCTGTCTGGTCTTACCGACAATGTGCTGAAAAGACAGTGGCATGTTTTTCTGGTTCTAAACGCGCTTAAGCTGTATGAACAGGGCTTGCGCTTCAAAAATAAGCATGAATTATTGACTGAAATCGAGCCTATCCTTCGAAAGGTTGAAAAATGGGCTGCGTTGGGACCTTTACTGAAACCTTACCTTGCCTTTATTTATGCCGAGCAAGAGAGAATCACCGGAAAGTTTAAGGATGCCAGGAGTCTTTACCTCGACGCTATTGACACCGCACATAAACAGAAGTATACGCTCCTGGAAGGTCACCTCAACGAATGCCTTGGCGAGCTTATTCTGCAAACCGGTCATTGTTCCGAGAGATTATATTTTACTGAGGCGGTGCGTTTATACAAGAAATGTCACGCGGAACGAAAAGCGATCAATCTTGTCGAGAAGTATCCTGAATATTTTGAGGAAGAAAAAAATTCTTATCCGCTTCTCGAGTCGGAGTATCCTTCCCGGGTCCTGCCCAAACTTGATGTTGAATACCTGATGAAGTCATCCCTCGCCATTTCCGCTGAGATAGAGCAGGATACACTAATGAAGAAGATCATGAATGTGGTTATCGAGAGTTCGGGGGCGCAGCAAGGATATTTGCTGATGGAACAAGAGGGCAACCTGTATATCCGTGCGGCAAGCCATATTTTGGCAAAACAGGTAGTGCAGACATTTAATAAAAAACTGGAAGATGCTGAAGACATCTGCAAAGCGATTGTCCGTTATGTATACCGGACTGGGGAAATGATGATCCTGGACGACGCCTCTCGGGAAGGCGCTTTTAAAGACAATCCGGAGGTCCAGCAGATGCAACTGCGCTCTGTCCTCTGTCTGCCGGTGATCAAGCAATCCAGGATGATCGGGATAATCTACCTGGAAAACCGTCTGTCGAAAGGGATATTTACCCCGGAAAAGAAGCAGATGACAGAGTTGCTGACGTCTCAGGCGGCGATTTCCCTTGAGAATTCACGGCTGGTGGAGGATATGAAAAAGGCGGAGGAGGCACTGCGCAAAGCGAAAGAACAGTTGGAGATGCGGGTGCAGGAGAGAACAGCAGAACTGGCCAGAGCGAACGAACTTCTTGAAAGGGACATTGCCGAGCGCAAGCGGGCCGAGGAGTCCTTGATGTTGGAACGGCAGCGGTTTAATAATATCCTCGAAATGCTGCCGGCTTATTTGATTCTTTTAACACCGGATTATCATGTGCCCTTTGCCAATCGCTTCTTCCGGGAGCGCTTTGGTGAGTCCCACGGCAGGCGCTGTTTTGAGTTTCTGTTCGGGCGCAGCGAACCCTGCGGCATTTGCGAAACCTTTAAAGTCCTGCAAACCATGATGCCCTCACATGAGTGGGAATGGACCGGCCCGGACGGCCGCAATTATTATATTTTCGACTTTCCTTTCACCGACGTGGACGGCTCCAACCTGGTCATGGAGATCGGCATCGACATTACCGATCGCAAGAAGGCAGAGGAAGAAATACAAAAGCTGAATAGGGAGCTCGAACAGCGTGTTAACGAACGTACAGCCCTGCTTGTAGACGCTAACGAGGAACTGCACGCCAGTAAGGCTCACCTGCAGACAGCTCTACATGAAAAGGAGACACTGCTTAAAGAGATACACCACCGCGTAAAAAACAACCTACAGATTATCCACAGCATGCTCAATCTTCAACTGCCTTATATCAAAGATGAGCAGGCCATCGTGCTGTTCAAGGAGAGCCAGAACCGTGTTTTCTCGATGGCTCTGATCCATGAAAAACTATACCGGTCCGAGTCGCTGACGAGGATAGACCTTGCCGGATATATTCAAAGCCTTATAGACAACCTGTTCCTTTCTTATGGGACAAGCAAGCGAGTAGTAAAGCCGAAGATACATGTTGAAAACCTTACGCTCAACATTGATACAGTGATCCCCTGCGCTTTAATTATTAATGAACTAGTTACAAATTCGCTGAAACATGCCTTTCATGATTTTCCCGGGCGCGCAGGCAGAACGGATGAGATATGTATTGAACTACGCCATGCAGCAGGCAATAAATTCGTGCTGACTTTTAGCGACAATGGCATCGGTATGCCGAAGAGCTTCGATATTCGGAATTCTAATTCACTGGGACTTAAATTAGTAAGCGTGCTGGTAAAACAACTTAAGGGCAGTATTCATCTTGATTCAAGCAACGGGACCGGATATACCATTACATTTACGGAATTGAAAAAGAAGGGAGAATGACACCAATGTCTAGTGCAAGGATTCTGATTGTTGAGGACGAAGGTATTGAAGCCCTAGACATACAACAAAGACTGATCAGTATGGGATACACCGCTCCTGATATTGTATCTACCGGAGAAGAGGCTATTAAAAAAGCAGGGGAAACGTCTCCTGATCTAGTGTTGATGGATATTATGCTGCCAGGAGAAATAGACGGTGTGACAGCCGCCGAGCAGATCCAGTCCGATTTAGATATTCCGTTTATCTATATCACCGCCTATGCGGATGAAAATACATTACAGCGTGCAAAATTAACTGAGCCCTACGGTTATATAGTCAAACCTTTCAGGGAAAGAGAACTGCATATAACCATCGATATGGCGCTGTACAAGCACAAAATGAAAAAGAAATTAAAAGAGAGCGAGAAGTGGTTTGCCACAACGCTCAGGAGTATTGGAGACGCCGTGCTCGCCACCGATGAAAATGGCCTGGTAACATTCATGAATCCAGTTGCCGAGGAACTGATGGGTTGGCAGATGGGAGAGGTCGTGGGTAAAAAAATTACAGAAGTATTCAAAATAATAAACATGTATTCGCGTGAACCCGCGGAAAACCCAGTAACACGGGTAATACTTGAAGGCTCTACCATGGGCCTGGCAAACCATACTTTGTTGATAACAAAAAACGGTGAAGAGATACCGATAGATGACAGCGCTGCACCAATTAAAGATGACAAGGCAAACATTATTGGCGTGGTTCTAGTTTTCCGCGATGTAAGAGAGCGCAATCAGGCTGAAGAGGCTCTGCGTTCGAGCGAAGAACGCTATCGCACCCTAGCGGAAGAACTCCACGAGGCCGATCACCGTAAGAACGAATTTTTGGCTGTGCTGTCACATGAGCTGCGCAACCCGCTTGCAGCCATTCGCAACAGCCTTAACATCCTCGATCGCGTTCTACCCGGCGAGGGCCAGTCGAAGCGGGCGAAAGATATTATTGAGCGACAGGTCGGGCAGCTCTCGCATTTAGTTGACGACTTGCTCGATATTACCCGCATCAAGCAAAACAAGATCCAGCTTCAGCGGCAGCGGCATGAGCTTAACGAACTCGTCCGGCGGACGATGGAGGATCACCGGGCGCTTTTCGAAAAAAGCGGCGTGCGCTTAGAGGCCGAGTTTGCTCCAACTGCGATATTCTTGAATGTCGATGGGGTTCGCTTAGCGCAAGTGATCGGTAACTTACTAATGAATGCGGCGAAATTCACCGAACGTGGGGGAAATACACGAGTATCCATCGCTTGCGACGCTTTGCTGAATCAAGCCGTCATCCGTGTCATCGATAACGGTGTTGGCA
Organism: Desulfotomaculaceae bacterium; assembly: GCA_028696455.1. GTDB lineage: Bacteria > Bacillota > Desulfotomaculia > Desulfotomaculales > Pelotomaculaceae > MVQL01. The sequence goes on from JAQVGZ010000065.1 coordinate 7,397, forward strand.
TGGCGCCGGAGATGCTCTCCCGCCTGTTTCAGCCATTTATGCAAGCGCATACAAATCCTGACCGGAGCCGCAGCGGACTTGGGCTTGGGCTCGCGCTAAGCAAGGGACTCATCGAATTGCACGGCGGCAGCGTAAGCGCTTATAGTGCCGGGATCGGCAAAGGGGCGGAATTTGTTATTTGCCTTCCGCTAGGAGAAGTCTCTGCTGAAGATCCGCGGGATGGATCTCCGATTATTTCTCACCACTGCCGGCGGGTGCTTATAATTGATGACCTGGTTGATGTGGCTGATACCCTTTGTGAGTTGCTCAAACTCAATAGCCATGAAGTTGAAGTTGCTTATAGCGGTCCCGAGGGGCTAGACAAGGCAAGAAAGTTCCACCCGGAGATCGTGCTGTGCGACATCGGGTTGCCCAACATGGACGGGTATGATATCGCCAGGGCTTTCCGCCGGGACGAAGCGCTCAATAATATATTCCTGGTAGCTCTGACCGGTTATGCTATGCCGGAAGATTTGCAGCGTGCTGCTGATGCTGGTTTTGATTATCACTTGGCAAAGCCAGTGGAGCTGGATGAGTTAAACCGAATGCTGGCAAAGTTACCCGATAGTTTTCGAGCTTATTACCCCTGAACTTTCCCTGTTAAGATGATAAGTTAAACAAAATTACCAAATGATAAAACTTATACATAGGTTGTTAAAATAGGAAAGGCCTCTAAATATAATTTTAGAGGTTTTTCTTTAGATTACGGATAATTCGCGAATTTTTGTATGTTTGCCGCTCCTTTTGAAGGCCTGAAGAAAATCAGCTAAACAATGCTGTCATAAGTTGCTGGGGCTTGATCTACAATGTCAGAAATGGTAAGGTTTTGCCAAGCAGAGATCGAAGGTATAAGGAGGAACTGTCATGACACCGACACAAATAAAGCCATCCCTGCCTACCCTCACTCTTAACGTTAATGGTAAGCTTCACTCATTTATGCTGGGGGAGGGCCTCCATGAGGTCTCCCCGTCTCATACCTTAGCCTACACCCTCAGGGAGAGGTTAGGGCTCACCGGTACCAAAATCTCCTGTGATGAGGGCGCTTGCGGGTGTTGCACTGTACTGATGGACGGCAAAGCGGTTCTCTCCTGCATTCTCTTGACCGTAGAGTGCGGAGAAAAGGAAATTGTCACCATTGAAGGCCTTGAAGATCCTGAAACCGGCGAGCTTGATCCTCTCCAGCAGTCCTTTATCGACCATACGGCCTTCCAGTGCGGCTTTTGTACGCCGGGGATCATTATGAGCGCCAAGGCCCTCCTTGTTGAAAATCCCTCTCCCACAAGAGACGAAGTCAAAGAAGCCCTCTCCGGGAACTTTTGCCGGTGCATCAGCAATTACCACGTTCTGGACGCCGTGATAGCAGCAGCCCGAAAGGGGGGAGGCGAATGATTACCGATTACCGCTATATCGGGAAACCCACCCTCCGCAAGGATGCCTTCGACATTGTAACCGGGAAGGCAAAATTTATCAGTGACTTAACTGTACCCGGCATGCTCTATGGCAAAATCCTCAGAAGCCCCCTGCCCCATGCCTTGATCAAAAGTATCAATACTACGGAGGCTAAGCTCCTTCCCGGGGTGAAGGCAGTCCTCACCTACAAGGATGTTCCCGACTGGAAGGCTGGGGCAAGACCCCAACATGTCCGGGTCCTCGACAGTAAAGTCCGTTATGTTGGTCAAGCAGTTGCCCTTGTAGCGGCTGAGACTGAGAAGATCGCAGAAGAAGCCATCCGGCTGATCAAAGTCGAATACGAGCCCCTGCCAGCGGTCTATGATGTTGAAGAGGCGATGCAACCTGATGCGCCCCTGATATATGAGCAGTTCAACGCTAATGTTTTGCCACCGGAGTCCCGCGCGTTTGGACCGCGCACGCTCCAGGAAATTGTCATTGGGGATGTCGACAAGGGGCTTGCAGAGGCTGATTTTGTAGTTGAGGGAACCTGTGCCTATGAAAATATACCCAATCCGCTGCCTCCGGAAACACCAGGAGTAATAGCTTCATGGGAAGGTGCAGATAACTTGACCGTTTGGTCGGCTTCCCAAGGTCCCCACATGTTTAAAGTAACCCTCCAGCCTTTGATGGGAGGCATCAATATACGCTCAATCGGTAGCCCTGTTGGGGCGAGCTATGGCTCAAAGTACATGTCCTGGCAGTTTGTTATGCCTGCCGCCGCACTGTCGAAGGCAACCGGCAAACCAGTGAAGTTATGCTTTAAGAAGTCGGAGCATCTGGCAGCATTTACAGTGCGGCTGGGCTCCCGAATCCATGGCAAGGTAGGCATGAAGAAAGACGGCACGGTGACCTTCCTGTCGGGCGATTGGCTTGTCAATACCGGTGCTTTTTCTGAATGTGCCCAGTTCATGATTGCCGTGGGCTGCGGTGAGGCACAACTCATGCTCAGGTGCCCCAACTGGAGTCTCAAGCCCAAAGTAATATGCACAAATCGAACAGCTTCAGGACAGGTGCGGGGCTTCGGGGGCCAGGAGTTGAAATGCGCCTTGATTCCGCTCCTAACCATGGCAATGGAGAAAGCCAACATCGACCCGGTTAATTTTTTCAAAAAAAATTATGTGAAACCAGGGGATGGCTATTACTGGCGTGATGGGGAGTGGTGGGTATGCCAGGGCACTGATTATACCAGGGCGATAGAAAAAGGCGCGGAGACTTTCGGCTGGAAGGAAAAGTGGCAGGGGTGGCTAAAGCCAACAGCCGTTGACGGCGCGAGGCGCCGGGGCGTAGGGGTTGGAGTGCACGGTAATGCTGATATCGGTGAGGACGTGTCCGAGGCTTTTGTTCGTCTTGACGGTGACGGCAAGGCGATTATTCACTGCAGCCTCGCTGAACACGGCACAGGCCAGCGCAGCAACATCTGCAAGATGGTAGCGGAAGTTCTGCAGCTTCCCCTGGAGCGGGTTTTTTTCACCCCGGTGGACTCACTCGTTAACCCTGTTGAAATTGGGCCCGTAGGCTCGAGGGGGACTTACGCCATCGGCAATGCAGTGATCGCTGCTGCTGAAGATGCGCAAAGACAGCTTTTTGAGAAAATGGCCCCGCTGTTCAAGGTAACGCCGGAAGACCTGGAGACATCAGAGGGAATGGTCTATGTGAAAGGGAAACCGGGGGCAAAGCTCCCCTGGAGCAAAGGGCTGCACTATTACGGCGCCTGCCTTGGCCGCGGACGTTTTGAACCGGATTTTTCCAAGCCCAACTTCATGATAGTTTTCTCGGAAGTGGAAGTTGATGTCGAAACAGGCAAGGTAGATCTGATCCGGGTAGTTTGCGCTACTGATGTTGGACAGGTGATTGATCCACCCTCCCTAACAAATCAGCTGAATGGGTGCCTGGGCTCTGGCGGTATCGACAGCGCTCTCTTTGAAGAGACAATAATCGACAAACGGCTCGGGCGCATTATGAACGCTAACATGATCGATTATAAGTGGCGGACTTTTGCTGAGCTTCCCGAGATGGAACTGGTCGTTCTTGAAACTCCGGTCGCCGGCCACCGCTTTCATGCCATCGGTGTCGGTGAGATTGCCACGGCTCCCGGCCCCTCTGCTGTGCTGATGGCGGTATCCAATGCAATCGGTGTGCGGTTAAATGATTACCCGCTCACACCTGACAGAATTTTAAATGCCCTGGGTAAGGTAAATGCAGCGAAGAGGAGGGGAAAACAATGAAAAATTTTGCCCATTATAATGCCCGTTCGGTAGCTGAGGCGACACATCTGCTTGCGGCATATGAAGGAAAGGCAAAGCTTAATGCTGGCGGATCAGACCTTATCGGTGTTTTAAAGGACCGGATCCTGCCGGACTATCCTGAAGCTGTCATCAATATCAAGACGATCCCGGGCCTAAATACTATCGAGGAAAATGATGGGGGGATCAATATCGGTGCTTTAACTAAGCTAGTAGATATAATTAACTCCCCCCTAATTAAAAAAAACTGTCCAGTGCTCAAAGAGACTGCCAGAACTGTCGCTTCTCCCCAGATCCGGAACGTAGCAACGCTTGGCGGTAACCTCTGTCAGGATACCCGCTGCTGGTACTATCGCTACCCGGATGGGATTGGAGGTATGATCAAGTGCTTCCGAAAAGGGGGAAAGACATGCCATGCTGTACCCGGTGAAAATCAATACCATGCGATCATGGGGGCCAAGAAGTGCTTTGCGGTATGTCCCTCCGACACAGCAGTGGCACTTACAGCCCTTGGTGCGGTGCTTACTGTCGCCGGTACGAAAGGTACCCGCACTCTTCCGGTGGAGGAGTTCTATACCCCTTTGGGGAATATGCTCGCTCTCGATGAGATGATCACATCGGTCAATATCCCTAAGCCCGATCCGGCTGCAGAGCAGGCGTTCCTTAAGTTCACCCTCAGGAAGCCGATCGATTTCGCTATTGTTAGTGTTGCATCGGTCATCACTCTTGATCAAGGGATTTGTGCCGATGCCCGCATTATTCTGGGGGCGGTTGCACCCACTCCTGTTCGTGCCCATAAGGCAGAGGAGTATCTTAAAGGGAAAAAATTATCCGACGACACTGCGGCAGAAGCAGCGATGCTCGCAACGGTTGGGGCAAATCCTCTTTCAAAGAATATATATAAACTGGAAATTGTGAAAACACTTGTTAAGAGGGTAATTAATTCTGGTAGTTGTCTTTCCTAAAAACTATGGTAATCTATGAGTGTCAGCAAAACCGTCTATATTTGTGAAAACCTACTAAATTCTTGTACCTAACAAGATTAAGTTTACGGCTTCGTTCACAAAACCTTTTACTTGAAATGAATGTTTAGCTCTACTATCTCCGGGTGGTTACCAATTCTGATTGGAGGACCCCAGGTTCCAAACCCGCAGGACACAACAACTTGGAACTCCCCCCTGCGGAGGTATCCCCAATCAATTTCAAATATATTCCTGGTAATAAGGTTAAAAGGAAACAGCTGTCCACGGTGGGTATGACCGGAAAGTTGCAAGTCAACGCCTTGCTCCTGGGCTTCCGCAAGTTGATCCGGTTGGTGATCAAGCAGAATCAACGGCAGGGATTTATCAATACCGGCCAATATTTCAGATAGTTTCCTACGCTCAACCCCTTCGAAACGGCTTTTTAACCTGTCATCCCGCCCGGCGATATAAAAACTTCCGGCAACTTTTTGTACGCCATCCCGCAGTACTATAACCCCGGCCTCTTGTAAAAGGACGTGTGCTTCTTCAGCATGTCCACCGATATAATCATGATTGCCGAATACTGCGTAGGTCCCATACTTTGCTTTTATCTTCCGGAGGCTATCCTGCATCCCCTGCTCTACAAAAGGGCCAATACTTTCATCAATAATATCCCCCGGCAGCAATACTATGTCCGGGTTAAGGTTGTTTATCTTATCGATCAAGGCAAGCAACCTGCCGTTAGAAACAATATTGCCAAGGTGGATATCTGAGACCATCACCGCATGAAGATCCTGCAGTTGGCCGGCAGGCTTATTGATAGTTAAGTCATAATGGGTGAGCTGTGGGTTCCTTGAGTTCCAAGCACCGTATCCAACAATACCTATTACTAACAGCACAACTACCAGACCGATTATGTAGGGAAAGTGTTTGACCTCATGCGGTAGAAAGTGCAACCACCGATCTGCCAGGCGCACCAGGTCAACCACGACCAATGCCAGCACAAGAAAATCCATAGCAGCTAGCCAGTATGAGCCAATTACGCTCAAACGCGTACTTAGCGATTCTGGCATTAACTTATTTCCAAACCGGCCAATTAAATAAGAAAAGGCCAGTAGAGCAAATGCAATCCAATAGACTGCACCGTACCTGGTTGGAATAAACCGACCAAAAGCTTGCCAGCCGCGCAGACCAATATAGTAATTAAGACCTGCAAATATGGTGAGGAATACGGTTAGGATTATAAACATTTGAATATTCATGGGCATTCTCATTTTTGTTGGTAGTGATTAAGCTAATTATAGCGCTTATAATATACATATTGTATATTTAAATGTAATTAATTACTTTTTGTATAATAATTAATGATTGCATACTGCCAGGGATTTGACCTTAAGATTAAAAACAACCTGTCGTTTACTTATACCTTGATTTGGCTAGTATTTGGGC
>JAQVGZ010000150.1 GCA_028696455.1 Desulfotomaculaceae bacterium
GGCAGCGCAAAAGGGCCGACCGCTCAGCAGGGGTGAAGTAAAAAATATTATTTAAAAGTAAAATCACATCAAAAGGCCCGGCTAATTCCGGCAAAGGATGGCGTATATCCGCCTTTATTACCTTAAAACGGTCATCAATACCCCAGTCTGCAAGGTTAGCGTCGGCCAGCTTAATCACGTCTTCCTGCATATCCAGACCCACACCAAAAGCCCGGGGATTTATCAAAGCGGCATGCTTTAAATAAATACCTGTACCGCAGCCTACCTCCAAAATATTCAAAGGTCTGTCTTTCACCAATTCGTCCGACAGGAAGTCTGCCACCAAAGGTTCCAGCAGTCGGGCGGAATGCGCCAACATGCCGCCGGTTCCGCTCAGGTAATCCCCCGGAGGACCGCCCTGCAACCGTTCTGCCAAACGCCGGAAGACAGGTCCGTTAACCATCACCATCTGCCGCATAACCGCTCCCAGAGCATCCTTTTCCATCAGCAATTTGGTATATTGACCGGTAATTTTATAATAACCATCAAAAAGGGATAACTCCTCTAGCAAAACCCCCAGCTCCAACAAACTGTCCAGAATTTCCGGGTGCTTAACCCCAAGCCGCACGATTAATTCGTCCCGGTCTGTTGGCAGCTGCAAAGCATCTAAAAGGCCGGATTCAAAAGCCGCATAGAAAAAGTGAATGCGGTGGAAGGCAAGAAAGTCCTGGCTAATCCGGGCAATTACCGACGACTCAATCACCGACGAATTATTGATTAAAATCACCGCCTATTTTGAAATCAAGACTGGGACACCTACCGCAGCCAAGAGCATAAACCATCTCTCCTTCTGTAATTACTTCGTTGTCTATCTCCAAATCCGCCAGCAGTTGCTCAAGGGCCCGGGGTGGCTTTAGATAACCCCTTGCCGCTAGTTCCCGCAGTCCTTCCTCCCGGCTGATTAACCCGTGATAAACAGCAGCGCTTATTTCTATAATTGACTGGGGCAATAAAGTTGTACGCATATTTTTAAACATATTGTACTGGGTGTAATCCTTCACCTCTTCCAGGTAACAACTGGTATGTAACAGGCTCTCCTGCCCGTGCGGCATTTGCCAGCCTATTTCCCTTTTTAATAGCTCGGCCACGTCTTGCCAGGAACCGTAAACCTGGTTGCTGGCCAGGTGTTTAATTTGCGGCAGTAAAATGTTTTTACCCGGCGTGCTATCAGACAGTTTATCCAGTACGGACAGAAAGGGCCCGTAATATTCAGCCAGCGCTTCTTTGATCGAGGCGAGGGCCTTAATGTACTCAGATGACCAGCTAAAATCCTCTCTGTATAACGGATGGCCTAGGGTGTTCCAATATCTAACCAGATACTGCCGGGTAGCCGTGTTATACGGCATTACAGCACCGGTTTCATTCATTAATTGAATGTCAGATTTGCTTTTAGCTCCGCCTGTCGGATTCCCGCGCCCAGCCCCTATGGTTATGAATGTCCTCTGCACTTGCTCTATCCCATCCATAATTAGGGGAATCCCTTCTATTACAGCCAGGGGATAAAAAAGAATGCTGGCCAGAATATAGCAAAAGCAGGGGGAACCAACCCTCCTAAGCTGCCCGCGCATGGCTTCATTAATAACCCGCCGGGAAACAGTCCTTTCGATAAAATCCACTTCCGGCAAATGCTTTTGGGCTGCCAGTATGTTTTGCCGGGCTGCCTTATTCATATAAGGCATATTCAAGGTGACTGCCAGCACTTTAAGCCCCAGGCGCCTGGCCAGGTACCATAAAAGATAGGAAGAGTCCTTCCCGCCCGTATACAAAACCATTACCTCAAAGCGGGAGCCGGTATGGCTTTTCACTATGGACATAATTTCATCTTCCGAGGTAATCAGCGGGTCGTCTGCCCCGTCACCGTTTTTTTCATACTGCTGGCAAACAGCACAAACACCTCTTTCGTCAAACTCCAATCCGGGCAAAATATAGTCGTTATTAACACAAAGTGTACAAGTCTTTTTATTTGCCAAAGTTACCTGACTTTTAAGATCACTGCTATCCACAATTATTTTTTGGGCATATAAATTGATCAGCTCATTTTTTACTGCTTCTCGTTTATCTTCCCGTATGCTTTCTATAACTTCGCGCCAGCACTTGACACCATCCAGGCCTGTCAGCACAGCACCGGCAGCTGTACTGACAGGCAGCACTGCCCTGCCCTGGATAGAATAATTTCTAACTCCATAATAGACCAGAAAAGAGCCGACTTCACTGCACCGAACCTGCCATCTGTACTGCAAAACCGGTTTAATACCGGTGAGCTCCAGTAAGCGAGCTAAAAATTCCCCGGCTTTGAAGTTAACCTGCCCCATAAAAACTCACAGCCTTTTTCTAAAAATGTTTACTAATCATTAATGATTCATGAAAACCGCGGAGTCAAAGCACCCCGCAGTTTTCATAAAATCAGTCAACTAACTCATGCATCCCATTGCCGTTAAATCACCCGTTTAAATCGCAACAGCAGCCTGAGCATATTGATAATCATCTTCACTACCGCCGCCGGCTACTCTTTCCAGAGCATCATCCGACAATTCAGATCCGGTGTCCAGAACCGTCTTGGAGGCTGCCAGCATAATGTTCTTCAGTTCTTCCATGCTAATGGTGATACCCTCAGCACTGGTTATCTGCAGCATTTCTTCGGCGGATTTAATACTGGCAAACTTATTCTGAAAGGACTCCTCCGCAGCCAGTTTCTGAACAAAGCTTTTAGCATTGTCACTCATATCCTTGACTAAATCAGCAATTTGCTCTTGGGTTAACATTGGTCTATCGGCCATTTTTTCACCCCCTTTCATTTTTAATTTTTCAGTTGACCTGAAATAATTAAACGGTACCAATTTACTAAAAATTTTTCTTAATATTAATTCCTTGGTTATCAAAAAGTTTGAAATACCTCCATCATTTTTTGCTGATCTATAATATTGGCGGCATACCTGTCCTTTAGCCTAATCATCAGATTTTTCACTGTCTCATACGGGCAATCTATATTAAAGCTGCACTCCTGACAATTCCAACAGTTTAGCCCGGTATAATCTATAAATATTTGTTCCGGATGGGTTATCTCATTAACCACTT
>JAQVGZ010000151.1 GCA_028696455.1 Desulfotomaculaceae bacterium
GCATATTGCCTCCTAAACTTTTTATTTGAGGGGTGTCTCATTGCAGGCACCCCGAAAATGCGTATTTCACTAAAATCGGCTAGTGAATACAATTTAGATCGGCCACCTGGAGGGAAAGTGGTGCTGATTGTACTATCATGAAAAAAGTGGCCGATTAAGTCAAGGGCGAAGTTATTTTTCTCATAGAACCTCCTTCTAATTCTAAACGATAAGAATCATAAACAATGCGGTCGAGGATGGCATCGGCAACGGTGGCATCCTGGAATTGTTCATGCCAGGCAGCTATCGGCAACTGGCTGGTCAGTAGAGTTGACCGTTGGCGGAAGCGGTCATCTATCAGATCCAGGAGCAAACGGGACTGGTCTGGTTGCAGGGGGTCTCGGAGCCAATCATCTATCACCAGCAGATGACGTTTGGCTAAGCGGGCCACCAATGATGGATACGAACCGTCAGCTTTGGCGATACTGATCTCCGTGATCAGATTGGGGAAATGATAATAGACGCTGCGATATCCTTCCCGACAGGCTTTGCGGGCCAGGGCACTGGCTAGATAGGTCTTCCCTATACCGGTAGGTCCGGTAATAATCAGATTATGTTTTTGAGCCAGCCAATTGCAGCCGGACATCTCCAGGAAAAAGGATTTTTGCAGGCCCCTGGGAGTCTGGAAGTCCACATCTTCGCTTTCAGCTGCCATCTTCACTCTGGACTCTTTCAACCGGTTATGAAGGCGCTGGTTTTCCCGCCGGAGAAATTCCCTATCCACGATCAGTCCAAAACGTTCGTCAAAAGGCAAGTCGTGATACTGAGGATTCTCCAGCTGTTCTTTAAAGGCTGACAGCATGCCGAACAACCTCATTTGAGTCAATTTTTCCAATGTCTGATGCAGAAGCATCGATACCTCCTGTTAAAGAAAATGTTTGAGCGAGGATGGCGGCGGCCCAGCAAGCCGTAGACCGGCGGTAGCGCGCGCAGGCCTGCCGGCACAAAGTGCATGCGGGGCAGGCCGAGCACGCCCTGCGCAGAAGAGATATACTTGGTTCCGGTCAAGGCTTGCCGCCGCCGCCGGTAAATTACCTGCAGAGCCGCATAAGTTTTTCCTTTTACCGGTAGCATCGTGACCCTCTAATGTTAATGTGGGTATGGCATTTAGAGATTTCACTGGCTGCTCCCGGTAACGGTAAGAAATCCTGACCGGACTGGAGAATGGTCCTGACCTGTTTGTAGGTATATAAATTAAAATGCAGCGCCCGGACACAGGCCTTTTCCAATCTAAGCTGGCCATATTTCCTCTCTAACTGAAGAAAGCCCAGGCCGGAACGATGATTTTGCTCCGGATGCCGGGGCTGATCCAGGATTTTTTGAATCATTTCCCCGGTGGCAGGCCCCAGATCACTGCTCCATTGTTTTAATTTTGCCGGAGTCCATTCCAGCATCCACCGGTGGGCGGGAGACAGATGCTCCGGAATAGTTGTTTGTCCTGGTTGATGCCGGCGCAAGTGTGAAGCCACCCTCTGACCTTGATAATAAACCTCCAGGATAGCAGCAGTATGTCTTAATTCCACCACCTTATTGACCAACCGGTAGGGAACGGAATAGAAGTGCTGCTCAAGTTCAATATGGTAATCCGGTTTTACTCTGGTCTTCAGAATATGAGCAAACTCATAATCTGTCGGCGGTAAAGGACGCAGGGCCGGTTGATCGATAAGCTCAAACAGTTCCCGTCGAGATTGATTTAAGCCACTTAGAGGGCGGTTATTTACCAGCTGGAGTTGTTCCCAGAGAGCCTGGTTAAGTTCTGCCAGGCTAAAAAAAATCCTGTTTCGCAGAGGAGCGATGACCCACCGTTCTACTACCTGTACCCCCGACTCCACCTTCGGTTTGTCCTGAGGTTTTCTAACTCTGGCCGGGATGACCGCCAGGCAGTAATGGCGGGCGAATTCTTGATAAGCCGGATTCAGCTCCGGTTCATAGCGGCAGGGGCTGGTTACGGCAGTCTTGGGATTATCAGGAACTACTATGTCTGTTAATCCCCTATAAAAACGGAAGGCCTTGACATGGCAGGATAGCCAGTATTTTTTTTCTTGACTTGGGGTGGCCTCGGCATATAAGTAGCTGCTGAAGCCCAGCGCCGCGACGAAAATCTGTGCCTGGCTAACCTCTCCAGTGACTGGATCAGTAAGGGGCATAGTCTGACCGGCCCAGTCCACAAAAGTCTTCTCGCCGGCTTTATGCCGCTGACGCATGCTTATTTTATGGCTTTGGGCCCACTGGCGATACAGCTGGCAAAACCGCGTGTAACCATGGCTTTCCGGATGCACCTGCTGAAACTCCTGCCACAAAAGCTTTAAAGTGACGCTTTTGCGGCTCAGTTCTTTATGGATGCAAGCCCAGTCAGGTTGTGATTTATCGGTTGAGTCCGGGAGACGGCGGAAAAGAAGATCGTTTAGTTCTGGTTCGCCCAGATCATCAGGTAATGGCCAACTCAAGCCGGCAGCTTGAAATCTCTTCAGATAATCTTGGGTAGTAGAACGGGCAATATGGCAGGCGCCAGCAATGGCGTTCTGACTTAGGCCTTTTTCATAATGTAATCTCAGGACTTCTTGAATCTTGCGCATGGATAACCTCTTTTTCTTCATCAACGTCCTCCTCATTAACATATTCCAGGACGTTGTATCAGTTTTTAGGGGTTAACCAGCACCACTTTCTTGTCTAACCAGTTGATTTACAACTGATTACAATCATTCCGGCTACCGAATGCAATTTTGATCGGCTAGCCAATACAATTTCCGCTCCTAAACTGGCCGACATTTTTTGTATTCCCTAGCCGATTACTTTGCACTAGGTGGCCGATTATTTTTGCACTCACCTGCCGGAAGCTAGTGAATTGCGCATTCGCAGTTCCGAGAACTCCCATCTAAGGCCTCCACCCCTATCTGACGAAGCTTGATCATGGGGTGCTCCAGGACTTCATCAAAAGTATTGTCAAAGATGTTTAAGCCCAGGTGATGGGCGGTTGGATGGGCAGCCTTAACGCAATCAACGCTTTCCACCATGCCGTCGGTTGCAATTGTCACCAGGGTTACAGGCTCCAGCCCAAATGATTCAAG
>JAQVGZ010000010.1:0-33207 GCA_028696455.1 Desulfotomaculaceae bacterium
GTCGGACTTTCTTCAAGTGCTTTTTTCACCTCATAATCCAAGTCATTAACCACTAACTCATTATACTGAGGCTTATCCACCAATATCGGCTTGTCTTCCGGCCACAGTCCTACTAAGAAGTTAAACTTTTGATAGGCGTCATCAAGTGCTTTTTTGTTCGCTTCAAGGGTGGACCTTGCTGTTGTAACCGCTGCTTCTGCTTGAATCATCTCTAATTTACTCAACATGCCGACCCGGTAACTAACTGAAGCGACAATGCGCTGCCATTCTTCATTTTTTAACTGTATTTCTGCCAGCTTTACATTTTCTATTGCTTGAAGTAGACCATTATACGACTGATAAACCTGCATTATAACACTATCTTCTTCAGCGGCATAAGCTCGTTTAGCCATACGCCAATTTAAATCCGCCTGCTGCAGTCCGGTGAAGGCCCTTTCTGCCTCTGTCGTTGAGGGCTCCAGAGGGGTATACTTTACTTTATCGGCAGCAGTATCACGTAATTTAAAGCTTCTATCAATATCATAGTTAGCATTTTTCAGTGCATTGCTATTTGACTTGGCCCTTTCAACAGCTTGTTGAAAAGTTAACTCTGGTGTTTCCGGTTCCCTCGCTAGGGCACTATTTATTGCAATAATAAAATTTACGGCAATACATAGCACCAATAGCATAGCAATCCTGCGCAAAAATAATACCCCCCATCAGATAATTAGTTAGACAACTTAATTATCATCTGCATTTAATATATCTTGTATTATTTATTCAGTCAAGGAAAAATTTAATCCGGGGGCAGTAACCCGGATTAAAAATCCCTGTAATTAATTAATTATAATGGTTTCATTTTCCTCGTTCCAAATAATGTTAGCGCCAAATGCCTGTGCAACCCAGTGCAGCGGCACCATCGTGCGGCCTGGCTCCACAACTTCAGGCTTTGCGTCCATGCTCACGGAGCTCCCATTAATATACATTATATTGCTATTAACAACAAATTTAATAAATCTTGTACCTTTTATGATTACCACACTTCGGTCGGAAGGATTCCATAAAATATCGTGATCGGGAATATCAAGAGCTCTTGCGATATAGCGAACAGGCAGGTAGGTAATGCCTCTCTTAATATATGGGGCGGTGTCCATTTTGTATTCCGTACCATTTTGTATAAAATGATCCTTACCAATGATGAAGGCAACGCCAGGCCTGATCAGGTCGGCTACCTGCAATTTCCCAGCAAAGCCAGCCGTCCCGCCAATTTCAACAATTAAATCACCAGTCATATCCGGTGCAATATACACTTCCATATCTTTAAGCTGTAAATCTACTGCCGCTTTAGAAGCCCCCGCAAACTTAAATTCCGCTGTTCTCCCGTCGTTACTAATTACCCCGGTCACTTTTAAACCATTGTTTTCAGCATCGCACAACTTTTCCCACCTGGCTCCTAAGGGTAATTGAAAGGTTATACTCGTGTCATTAATGAACTGACGGGCAGTGTCTTCCGTAATTTTTATCGTACCTATCCTCTGCCCCCCGAGACCGGCGTATACACTTCTTACACCCGTACATTCCACACTAACATAAAGATTATCATTATAGGCAAAACCTGAATCATCAAAGGCATCAATTGTTATTCCTATATTACCTTCATACCCTGATGCCACAAAAATTCTTTTGGGATAAAGATAGAAGCAACAATCCTGACCAGGTTTCGGTTCAGCAATTACTTCCATTTTTACTTCTCTTTCATTTAAGCTGGTAAAACTTAAAACTGAGGTACTGTTTTGGAAAAGACCATTTTCTTTGCCGGCATATTTACCAGGAACCAAAACATAGTTTTTTGTTCCATACCGGATGCCGTCAGTATCGTATGTAATGCTATTCCATTGCTCGGTGCTCTGTATCCATCTTGATGCAGAAGATATGTTGGATTTTACATCCGCTGTAGTCCAAATGAAGCCTTCAGGCAACCTAAATATAACAAAATCATTTTTATGCAGTCTTCCTGCGGTGAATTTAGCAAAGATACCTCCCAGTTCATTTACAGAATTTCCAGATACGGCTTCGATCGAAACCGGCTCATAAACGGCAGGTTCAGCAAATACCGATGTTGGTATTATTGTCAGCAACAAAAAGACAACAATCAATACAGGAACATGCATTAACTTCATAATATTACCTCCATATACAAGCTTTTATACTTTATTTTAATTCTATGGAAACATGGATATCCCTGCAATAGTGCTGAATTAATCCATTATATCCTGGCTAATGTATATATTACTGTTTTATTATAATAGATTGGGTAGCATCATCCCATACGACATCACAACCCAGAGCCTGTGCCACATAACGAATCGGCACCATAGTTCGCCCCGGCTCCACTAGCTCAGGGACAACATCCATTATAAAGTTCACACCATTGATATTAATGGTGTGGCTGCCAATGACCATCTTGACCACGCAGTCACCTTTAACCATGGTTACACTTTGGTCAGACTGGTTCCAAATAATGTTAGCATCTGCAACACCAGCTGCATAAGCAGTATAACGGACCGGCAGGTATGTGCGGTTTTCCTTCATATAGGGCACCACATCCATGTTATACTCGACGCCGTTAACTGTATAATTTGTATCACCAATCCTGAAAATAATTTCACATACTTCATCCTTAGGGGCAGGTATATTTACTTTTCTTCCAGTAGCCTTGCCGACTACCACTGTACCGTTCACAAACTGACCGTAAAGCTCGGTTACCTTGACTTTCACATCACCGGCAGCACAATCCCTGGCGTCAACTTGAAGAGCAACCCACCCCCGATAATCATTGCCACTAATTTTAGAAGTAATAACAACCTTATATGTTTTTTCGTCTATTGGAGCTAACATCAGACTGCCTGCATCAGAACGATAACTACCATATGTAGCACTAATTATGCTCATTCTTTTGTTATCGGAATCTATGACCTCCAAAAGTGCTCCACTGTTACCTTGAATTGGTTCAATATCAATCATGAACATTCCCAGTTGCTGTCTTGCTGAAGCTGATACACCAGGATTGAATGTCTCAGCCGTAATTTGCTCGTAAGTGGTACCCGCGCATGCCAATGCCGGCACTATTATGCCTGCCAGCATCGACAGGTTAAGCAGGATAGCGATTAACCTAATATGTCCCTTTTTGTCCACTTAATTTCCCCCCATTTAAAAATACCGCGCCTTCCACAACTTTAGTCACAAAAAAGAGACCTGGTCTACAAAACCCGGTCTCTTTTTATTACTATTTAACTAGTTAATTATTTTACAGTTACTGACTGAGTTGTAGCATCCCACTCTACTTCACAGCCGAGTGCTTGTGCCACATAACGGATGGGCAGCATAGTGCGGCCTGGATCAACAAGCTCAGGAGCAACATCCATAGTAAAGTCTACACCGTTGATGTACATAACTGAACTGCCAATAACCATCTTGACCACGCGGTCTCCCTTTACTAGAATCACACTCTGGTCAGCCTGGTTCCACATAATGTTGGCATCTACAACACCGGCAGCATAAGCAGCATACCGGATCGGTAGATAAGTGCGATCGCCACTGATGTAGGGTGCTACATCCATGGTTTTTTCTACGCCGTTAACAGTATATTTGGTATCACCAATCTTGAAGATAGTTTCATAACTGGCATCTGAGGGAGCAGGTGTAACACATTTAGCGTTTACTACTCTTGCAGCCCACTCCACTGCCGGGAAAATACCAGTTTCTTTAATTGTGAAGTCACCTGAGTTATCATCATCAATGTCGGGTTTGAAAGGCAGACCGTCATAATCAGCATCCGAATCATAAAGGTCATCAATTGCATCCGGGTCGTTTACTTCGTTGACAGCAACGCCGCCGATCTTAACTTGTACGTCGCCTTCGGCAACGGTGCGGTCTACTTTATACTCAATGCCGCTGATTTTGATCTTGCTAGCCTTAGTACTGGTACCCAGTACAGGGATAGTCAGTACATTATCGTCTACATCGATATTCTTGTCGTCAATTTCAAGGTCACCTTCCACTACCTCTACATCCGGAGTTACCTGGAAGTCAACGCCAGAGGGGAGCACTACCAGCAAATCTTTACCATCATTAATAGCTTCCGCTTTGCCTTCAACGATCTCGATGTCTCCGGCAGCCTGGTTTTGCATACCAATCTTCACTTCGGCCACATTAGCAGTTGCTTTAATAGCTGGCTCGATTGTTGCCACTGTGGCTTCACCCTTCACACCGGCACTGCCGCCAACCACGATATTAAAATCACCGGTTTCGTTTACAGCAAGGTGAACTTTACCTTTCTTAAACTCAATTTTCCCACCTTCGCTACCGCTGGAACCTTTTTTAACAGTATACTTAAGGATGCGACCGTCGGTTCCAATAGCTACAGGATCATCTAGAACAATACCTTTAGTTGTTTCAACCTTAGGAACATTATACCATCTGGCATTGGTTGGCAGGGTCAGGGTAATGGTCCTTTTTTCAAATAAACTGCCGGGAGCACCTTCTTGAACTACAACCGTACCAATTTCTTGTTCAAGCTGACCAGCCACTACTGTCGTGGCATCATCTTCAGTTACTTCAACTGTGTATTCCGCATATACGGCAATAGTCAAATCTGCCGGAGCAATATCAGAGTCACCGCTGATACTTACATTCACGTCACCATATTTGGCCTTACTGTCATCGACAACGATGTCGGCTGTAATGTCCAATACTGATTTAACAGTACTTGCCTTATCAACATCCAGGAACAGGTAGCGGCTGTTGCTTCCTACGTATGCGCTACCAAGATCAACATTACCGGATAAAAGACTTACATCCGCATCTCTCCAGCTAAAACCTGACGGCAGAACAATTTTAACGCTTTCGTTGCCAGCTTCAAATGCGCCCGCTACTGATTCAGTCAGACGGAAGGTAACACTACCGCCTTCTTCAGTAATAGACGGAACACTGATCACTTCGATAGCTACTTCACCACTGGCTGCCTTGCCGACTACTACTTCACCGCTCGACAACTGGCCGGAAAGCTTAGTAATCTTTACTTTAACATCGCCTTCAGCACAATCCTTGGCGTCAACTTTAATCGTGATTGTCCCCTTATATTCTTCACCATTATTTAAGGATTCCAAAGATACCTTAAATGTTTTATCATCGACTGGTTCAACACTTAAACTTCCAACACCTGAAGTATAATTTTCAAAATCCACGTCATTAATTTCAAGCCTGGCATTCTCAGCATCCAGTACTTCTATAAGCGCTGCACTGTCACCTTGAATAGGATCAATATTGATCATGAATGTTCCCAGTGCTAGATCCGCCGCTCCATCGGAATCAGGGTTGAATCCTTTGGTAGTTACCTGCTCATAAGTGGTTCCCGCAAATGCCGCCATCGGCACACACAGGGTTACCAACATTGACAGGGCAACTAAAATAGACAAGAACTTTCTACTTTTCTTGTTCCTCACTTATTTCCCTCCTAAAAATTTTATTTTCTCTACGAGGCACTGCGGACTTTCCCCATATTAGTACACTCTTTTGAAGCTCCTTCACCCCCCTTTTAATAAGAACCATTGCTGTGAATATGCTGAGAATATTGCTACTTAATTTAAGGTACAAAATCCTTTAAAAAATTACCAGTTAGCCAACGAGTTAAGAACATCTATATGGTCAGACAATTCACCGCCATACAGTCTGTCTTTTCCTCTTTTGCTACCTGATTACTTAGACAACCAGCCCCCTCCAAAAGTTCCATCAACACCAAAAATATTTTTACCAATACACACCACCCCTTATAAAATAAGCCGATGCAATTGACACCAAAACCCCATAACCTTATAATTAATAACAGTCATTCAATATTTTCAAACTTTTAATCACAGATCAAACTTAATAGACCATATAAATTTTTCAATGAGCCTACCGCGGCCGGAACTTTATCCGGTCTATCTGTGTCTAACAGGTTAAACGGGAGGTTTTATTGTATGTAAGGAGTGGACTTCCCGTGGATGATACCAGGTTGCTAGTAAAAAGGGCAAAGGAAAAAGACCTTTCTGCTTTTGAAGAGTTGGTACGCATCCACCAAAATAGAGTGTACACACTGGGTCTGCATCTTTCTGGCAATCGCGAGGATGCCCAGGACCTAGCGCAGGAAGCGTTTATTAGAGCATACAGAGCGCTTGACAGTTTTCGAAACGAAGCAGACTTTAGCACCTGGTTGCATCGTATTACAGTAAATGTTTGGCTGAATTTACGGCGTAAGAAAGTGAAACAGCAGATGTCACTGGATGAACCATACCGGAGTGAGGATGGCAGCGAAATTCAGCATGAGGTAGCCAGTGAAAACGATGACCCTCTCTGGGTGCTGGAGCAAAAAGAGTTAAGGGATCTGGTCAAGGTAGCGCTTATGAGGCTTTCAGATGAGCACAGAATGGTGCTGGTACTGAGAGAGATAGAAGGGTACAGTTATGATGAAATATCGCGTGTGTTAGGTTGTACACTTGGTACGGTAAAATCACGACTCAGCAGGGCACGTGAGATAATGAGGCGCAGAATGACAGAACTGGCGCGGGAGAATGGTGAAAAACTACCCGTGGACTAGGAGAAGGTGACAGCCAAATGGATTGTCGAAAGGCATTATTACTAATATTGCTCCACCAAGACGGGGTTATATCATCAACAGAGCAAGAAGTACTAAAAGAACATGTGGACAGCTGTATGAGCTGTGCTCAGGAACTGGCGTTGCAGCAACGGCTTTCCAGGGTGCTACAGAAGATGCGACAGGAAGAACTGCAGGCGCCGCCGGAGTTATGCGGTATGATCATGAATAGAATACGGGCAGAACACAAAAGCGTATTTGCATGGTTGCCGGCCGAATGGCGAAAGGCGATTGCTGCAGCAGCAGCGATCTTACTATTCGCAGGTGGTGCTGCAGGAGTAAATATGGGATTAAATATCCCGGGCGGAAATGGCAGCAATAATGTAGCAATTACGACCGAAACTGATTTGCCAAACAAGGCTGACAGTAATGACAAAATCGGACCTGATAGCTCCAACCAAACAACAGGAAGAAACGATGCGCATGAAGAAACAACAGAAACTGTTATTGGCACTACCAATGGCAATAACATTGATGTGCCGAACGGCATACCCGAAAACAATGAAGCAACAGAAAATAGTGAATCAGCAGATGTTATTAATCGTTCCATAGCTGCTCACGGTAACAATAACAACAATCCATCTAACTTCGTTGATTTAACATCTCAGGACAGTACCAATGTCCTGTTAAGTAAACGAATGCAAGTGACCAGTACAATCTTAAAGCTGGCTGTCGACGACCTCACTGATGCTAGAGCCAGGGCGGTATCAATAGCGGCTAGCGCAGATGCTTCTACCCAGGTATTTCCTGAGCAGAACGGGAATAAAAAGATTGTAGTATTAAGATTAACTGCGGATTTAGATCGTGCAGAGGATTTGCTGGCAGGTCTTGCCAGGCTTGGAGAAAAAATTGAGATGCAAGACGAGAGCCGAGACATTACTTCCTTCTATAATAATACAGAATTGCAATACAATGATTTGCTGAGTAAAATAAATACCAGCACTAATACTGAAGAACGCCGGCAAATGGAGGCGCAGGCTACATCCTACAAACAGCAACTAGAAAATATGAACATGGAGGCAGGTAAGAGGGTAATAATGTTATGGCTAGAAGGAAGTTAGAAAACGTTGGCTATCTTTACGATTGTTTAAAATGCCAGGCTCAATCAGCCTGGCTATATTTATTTAAATAATTTGTTTACTTTAGCTAATTTTATGCATAGGGTCTAAATAATTATTTACCCGGTCAACTGAAAGCAAACAAACATTAACCGCTCCACCAGTATTCTTACCTCATCTATTGTCACCGGTTCTTCAGGCACAAAACTACCAGGTGGCCGTCCACAGAATAAACCTTTGGCGGTAGTTTTGGCAATAGCTTCGCCAGCCCAGGGGGGAAAATCCCCTGAATCTGCGTAATATGGTCCCGTTGTTTGTTTACATTCTCCTACCCCCAAATCGCTCAGCACAGCGGCAAACACTACCGCGGCCTCAGCACGGGTCAGTGTTTTCTGGGGAAGGAAACTGCCGTCTGGATATCCCCTGATCACTCCCCTGGCTACAGCCTCAGCTACAGCCGGATGTAAAGCCAACGGGATTGCCTCCATGTCGTTGAATGAAAGCAGCGACTCACTGGCGCCTGACCAGTTAAGCAAGCTAGCCAGCGTAACAACTATCTGCAATCGTGTAATCGGTGCGTCGGTCCAATTAACATCTTCCGCAGGCGTAGTATCCTTTAAGACGTCTGTCATTAATCCGACAACGCTTGTTGACATATCAACACCATCTCTATCGCTCCAGCCGTTGCCGGCTATCTTTCTGCCTGCCACCCCGCCAGTTTGCCTATTTACTGCAACTAGAATAAAATCAAACATATCGTCGCCGTTCCCTGCCGGACAACTAAAACCAAACCCGCCATAATTATCTACCGGCACAACTTGTACAGAACTTCCTTTCCACAAGTATACCTCAGCATCATCCCCAGCCCTCCCGGTCACCCCAAGACGGCCCTGCAGGTTAATAGCAGATGACAAAAACACAGGCGGCGGCGCATTAGAGCGGGCATTTACCGAAAAGAGCACGTATCCAGTAGGCTGCGGGGCTACTGCATATTCCAACTCAACTTTTTCACCAGGTAACAAAACACCGGGCAATACTGGATAATCGTTTTTATAAACGCTAGTCAATTCAGAAATGCGGTACTGCCTGCCTTCTGCGGTAGTGATCGTGCCTGTATCTTGATTGTAATCTGTTAAAGTGCTCTTAGTAATAAATGTTTCCGCCAGGTCCAGCCTCCAGACTTCTTTACCACCGGGGTCGGTTGTAACCCTGATCCTACTCTCTGCAGTAATGGCATCGACCGTAGTCTTAATTCCCCAGCGATAAATAACCGCGTCTGGATGTAGATAAAGAGAACAGTAGTGTCCGTTTTCATTAATAAAGTAAAGCATCCTGTCCTTTCTGGTAAAGTCGACAACTTTGCCATACAAAACGTTGCTATAAGCCACTAATCCGATGGCTTCGCCAGTATCCGTCAGCAATATTGCAGTAACATGGTCGCCTGGCTTTATTTTCTCAAAGCTAGTACTTTCTCGATCTTTTTTGATCGGCGCACCAGGAAAAAGCCGGTACGTTGTCCCGTTCTCCAACCTGACCTCACCTGTAGATGCAACCGTTTCACGCACCGTACCAAGCGCTACCCATCGCTTCACAGCTAGATACTGAACTTCGCCAGTGGAAGGCGCAAGGTGCAGACGAACAGGCATTCCAGGCATGATTTCCTCCAGTTCATCCAGGGCGCCAGTAGCAAATGGCATGTCCGAAAAACTGGTATCGGTATATCTATCCTCATAAAAGTAAGCCGCTACGGGCGAAACCCTGAATGCTCCCCCGTTACCAGCAAGGTAAAGTGTTTTTTGCCCGTTCTCGATATGGACAGCCGCAACAACTCCTTCCCGCTCGGAATAGGCAACATGGGCCTGTCTTATTGTCTGGTTTACTGGGTTAATCACAGCACTAATTTCAATTCCAGCCGGTAGCTCACCTGGTACAGCAGCCTTTCCATTTAATTGCAGGCCGCCTGCCGGGTCTAGAATGTAACCTCCTGTTCTTGAATTTGGATCAATTTCTGTAAATATCGTACTATCCGCAATATTAAGCGCCTTTACACCAACAGCTCGCCATAAGCGGGCAGCAACATAAACCTTCTCTGGTGTACGGAAAACCGCCGCCCCGGGGAACAGATGCTCTGCATCTACCGGGGCAATGCTATCATTAATCAGATTGTTCACAGACACGTCATTGAGGCCGATGCTTGTGTCGTCAGCCAGCGCAACCTGCGGCCCAGCGACCTCTGCAACCGTATTCTGCGCCGCAGGCTGGCCCCAAACCAGAGCGTAATCCTGAGACGGTTCGGCGTTGCCAGCCACCACATTCCGGTGAATGGTCTGACCATAAACCTGCACGGTATAATCTCCGGGAACGGGTGAGTTCAAGTAGACCTGCTCCACATTATTTATGCGATCCGGTAAATTATTGCCAAGAAAATGATTTCCATAAAAGACCTTCCCGTCAGGGGTCCTGACCATGAGATTAAGGTCATTGATAAGAGCCTGAGCTCTGCCCGGATCTGCAGGCGGGTCGCTCCAGACAAGAGTGGCTTTAAAAGGCGTGGATGAATCTAACACATGAAAGGTATAAGTTGACTCACTGCCCTGGGATATCCCTGCTGCTTCTTCCTTCACCATAAAGATACCTTCTTGCAGAGCAATCACTGTTCCGGCCAAGTCTATGACCCCGAAACCATCCCGCCCGGAGCCTCCTGACAGGGGGCGGGCCCCGTTGATCAGCACAGCTTTGAGCAACGCGGCTGAAGGGTTAGCTATACTTGAGTACTCCTTAAAATATTCCCTTAGCAGGGCTATTGAGCCCCCGGCAACAGCTGCTGCCATACTGGTTCCCTGCAAGCACGTGTATTCAGGGTATCCTGGCAGGTTACCTTTCACTAAGCGCGACCGGGCGGAGATCACCGCAGAAGCTGGCGCCAACAATTCCGGCTTAATCCGCCCGTCCCCGGCCGGGCCGCGGGATGAGAATTCGTCAGGCGAACAAGGATCTATCACTCCGGAAACCATTGCAGGCCGCGATAGATTGGAGGCACCTACGACTAGGGCATTTTTAGAGTTGGCTTCAGAAGTAATAGAGCCGGCAGAAGGGCCGGCATTACCTGCGCCAAAAACCGGCAAGAAGTCGGGGTGTGTACGCACAAATTCATCTATTTGCGCAGCTGCTTCCTGGTAAGCATTAGGACCGCCGCCCCAACCGTCCACATGAACACGGGAGCCTGCCGAATAAGCCGGCCAGAACAAGTCCACCAGGTTTTTTGGTGGCTCCGCCTCGCCGGATTCATTAAGGATAGACTGAAAGTAGATACTTGCTTCTGGCGCCACACCACGGAATTTGCCTTCCGACGCCGCACCTGTCCCCGCAACTGTTGCCGCCATGTGGGTGCCGTGCCCGTCAGGATCATCCGGCACGTCCCGCCCGGCCAAGGATCGCAACATTACCACCTTGGGCATCTTTCCCGGGGAACTCTGCAAGTCAGGGTGCAAGTCATTAATGTTTCCGGCATCTAGCCCGCTGTCAGCAATAGCTACGATTTGGCCGTTACCAGTTAGTCCTTCCGGAACAATAAACCCTGACACATTTACTGCTGTAGCACCGGTTATATCCCTGGCGCGATCATTTAGGAAAGATACTGTAGGTGTATAATGGAAAGAAGTGTTTCCTAGTAACAAGGTTGCAACTATGACTAGAAGGATGACAAACGCACCACAGAATAGTAGCACCCGGCTTTTAGCCAAGTCTTTTTTAAAACAGGATCCATCGAAGCAATTCATGACTCCCCCAATAGACAAGAAAAATTTAATAATCATTAAATAAACATTTTCGACAGCATTTAGAAATTTCCTCTTTAAATGCAAAAACAGTTAACCAAATTAACTGTTTTTCTTGTATCTTATATCAATATCTTACAGAATCATTTTAAACCAATAAATTCGCGGCGCCTATACCATACGGTATTGCTGTCCCTTAATCAGCTTGTCCCCTTTCATACCAGAAAAAAGGATTGCTCCTGCGCAAAAAAATTTTGGTTTTCAATAATGACCGACATTTCTGTTATTGAGCTGACTGTTTCTGTAAATCTTTATATTTTCTCCGGGTGGCTTCTCCACCCCGTAGATGGCGCTCAGCCTTGTTATATTCGAGTATGGCTTTTATTTCTCTGGCAAGCTGTTTGTTCAGTGAGGGTAACCGCTCTGTCATGTCCTTGTGGACAGTGCTTTTACTCACCTGAAACACCTGGGCGGCCTGCCGTACTGTAGCGTGAGACTCCAGGATGTATTCGCATATATCGATTACCCGCCTTTGAATATATTCCTGCATTGCCTACCTCCAAATGTGGCAGCCGGTGGTCAGACAACAGAAAAATCTGAGCTTTAAGCTGTTACTGACAACCTCTACCTTCGTTAGTTAATATATATGTGAGGTAGGCCCAAAATGTTCATAAAAAGACCCCGTAAGGGGCGCTTATTTTTCAGAAATTTTAGTTATTTCCACACCACTGTAGTAGTGCCCTAAAATGACCTGGTGTTTATAGCCATGCTCAGCCATGCCCTTCGCTCCATACTGGCACAGTCCCACGCCATGTCCGTAGCCGATGGTATTAAATGTTACCCCATTTTCCGTCACCTGCCAGGTAAAATTAGTGGAACGCAGCCCCAGAAGGTCTCTCACAGCTACTGCAGAAAAATGACTGTCACCGATAATAATACTCTTTGGCCTGCCGGTTTCCGTCTTTTCCTGGACTTTCATTACTGGTAGGGAGTTAGCTCCGGCAGATACAGCTACGGCCTGAAGGGAGACGCCCATTGCCCGGTCAATTTCCTCAAAGCTGAAGGAGACTGACTGGAGCGGTTCAGGGTCTGCATCATAGGGGCAAGATACACTACGGAGATAAGGGACCTTATCCCTCCAGACATCTTCAGAGTTTTCGGTACTGCCGCTACAAGAGGCATGATAAGCAGGGTCAATTAGCTCACCCTGGTAGGTCAGCACCATTCCAGCCGTGTCGTTAACGGCCTTTTTTACCTTATAATAATAATTATAATAGCTAACTGTCCCCCAGCGTTTTTTCAGGTCTTGCCTGGATAACCAGGCCTGACCATGACGGTGGTCGTCACATATATCTGCGCCGGGATGTAGTGGATTGGCCACACCACCGGCGCTCAGCCGCTTGACAACATATGTCCTGGCTGCTATCGCCTGTGCTTTCAAAGCTTCGAGCGGAAACTCGGCGGGCATCTCAGCGGCCACCACCCCGACCAGATAATCTTCCAGCTGCATTTGCTGGACATTATTCTCCTGGTGCAGATAAACCCTGACTACCGTCACCCCGGGAACATATTTAGCATATATTTGATTGCTTTTTATATATGGGAGTCCCAGGACCAGCGCGGTTGCCAGAAGTGAAACGCCAATTACCAACCTGCGCAAAGATAACACCTTCTTTCTAATACTCGGTTAGGATAATTGGGGACGCAACATAAACGCTGGTTGCGTGATCCGCCGTACTGCGTCGCAAAGCCACATTAAGGTTTATATCTTTCCCGGCATAACGCATATAGCCAGGAAGCCGTGCGCTGTAACCGGTCAGACTGACCAGGTTTTCCTTTGTTGTCCTTTCCTGTATAGCCGCACCGGCGCTGCTCATCATATCTTCAGCACAAGCTGTTAGTTCCATATCGCCAAGCACTGTGTTTATTCTTCCAGATAAAGTTACGGCCACGTGAAAATCCTCGCCGCATTGCTTAAGTGCCTTGCCCACTCGCTTTCTGTAAATTCCTGTCTTACTATAATCAGCCCCTGCCACATTGACCATTACATGGGAAATCTTTTCACCTTGCGGCAGGACCATTACCTGACCCACTATGGTAACCGGACTGCCGTCAGACAACTCACCCTGAATCTTTGAACCACAAGCGTAAGCATTCTGCCAGTTTTCCGCTTTAAGTACTATCCCTTTTAACCCCAGTGGTTCAGCAACCATGCTAGCTATTTCCACCGAATCTCCCACACCGGGCATATTCCCGTCAACTTTTACCAAGCCCGTGATATAGGTTGAGCTTAGCTCAGCCCCCGAAGACTTAATTAAATTCATTAAGACATCTTCTTCTCTGCTTTTATCGAGCGATTTATTGCTCGTAAGCACCAGGAGCATAACAGCAAAAATTAGGATAATAGGCAACCACATTAAAAAGAGCTGTTTTCTTTGACCGATACCGGGCATTATTTCCACCTAAAATAGTATATGATATTACATCTACTATTCTTACCATATATTAACTTATAAATACAAAAAAAAGAGTTCTGTCCAAAGACAGAACCCATATGATATACTATTTTTTACTGAACTGCGTTTAACCGGTTGAGCGCTCGCCTCAGAGCCAGTTCAGCCCTTAAGACATCCAGATCAGGCGCTTTTTCAGCCAGCCTCTGCTCAGCGCGCATCTTCGCAGCCTCAGCACGCGCAACGTCAATTTCATCAAGCCTCTCCACAGCGGTAGCCAAAATAGTTATTTTACTGTCCCTGACCTCCATAAAGCCACCGCTCACTGTCATAATAATCCGATTTTCATCATGATCGAATTTGAGCAATCCAATCTTCAGAGGGGTAATCAGTGCTGCGTGCTCAGGCAGTATACCAAGCTCACCTTCAGCCCCGGGGGCGATTAAATATCTTATATTATCGCTGAAGACTTTTTTCTCTGGTGTAACTATTTCTAGTCGCTGGGTCTTATCCGACATACAATCCACTGCCTTTCTATATGTATCACACATATATATTTCTGCGTGTTAGCGCAGGGTCCAGAGCCCCCTTTGCGGAGGCCCTGGCCGGGCAAGTACCTGCTGACTAGTTTATCAGGCTAATGTCTTAGCTTTTTCCACGGCCTCTTCTATACTGCCCACCATATAGAAGGCGTCCTCAGGCAAATCGTCGTGCTTGCCGTCGAGAATCTCCTGAAATCCGCGGATAGTATCTTTGATCGGCACGATTTTACCTGCCATGCCGGTAAATTGTTCCGCCACATTGAAGGGCTGCGACAGGAATTTTTGCATTTTCCTGGCACGTGCTACGATAGTTTTATCTTCATCACTTAGTTCTTCCATACCCAGGATAGCGATGATATCCTGCAGTTCCTTATAGCGTTGGAGTACCATCTGTACACCCCTGGCCACACTGTAGTGCTCAGCCCCGACCACGTTCGGGCTAAGAATGCGAGAGGTTGAGTCCAGCGGGTCCACCGCCGGGTAGATACCAAGCTCGGCGATTTGGCGGGACAGCACCACTGTGCCATCCAGGTGCGCAAAGGTTGTAGCCGGAGCCGGGTCGGTTAAGTCGTCAGCAGGCACGTAAACGGCCTGGATCGAGGTAACAGAGCCTTTTTGAGTAGATGTAATACGCTCCTGCATCTGCCCCATCTCTGTGGCAAGGGTCGGCTGGTAGCCCACGGCCGAGGGCATCCTGCCCAGCAGCGCGGAAACCTCAGAGCCAGCCTGTGTAAAACGGAAAATATTATCAATAAACAGCAGGGTATCGGCGCCTTCTTCGTCACGGAAGTACTCCGCCAGGCAAAGTCCGGTAAGCACAACCCGCAAACGGGCTCCCGGCGGCTCGTTCATCTGGCCGAACACCATCGCAGTCTTGTCCAAAACGCCTGATTCAGTCATCTCGTGATAGAGGTCATTACCCTCACGGGTACGCTCTCCAACCCCGGCAAACACTGAAATACCACCGTGTTGCTTGGCAATATTGTTAATTAGCTCCATAATTACGACAGTCTTGCCCACACCTGCTCCACCAAACAAACCAATTTTGCCGCCCTTTAAAAACGGTACCAACAGGTCAATCACCTTGATCCCAGTTGCCAGCTGCTCCTCCCTGGTTGATTGATCCGTTAGCACGGGGGCCGGCCGGTGGATGGAATATTTCATTTCACTTTTAATTTCGCCCGCTTCATCAATAGGTTCACCCAAAACATCAAGCATACGCCCCAAAGTGGGCTTTCCTACCGGCACGGTAATGGGAGCGCCAGTGTCCACTGCTTCCATACCTCGCACCAATCCATCTGTAACCGACATAGCAACGCACCGCACGGTATTATTACCAAGGTGCTGGGCTACTTCCAGGGTGAGATCGATTTTTCTGCCGAACATGTCTTCTTTATCGCTTTTTATTTTAATCGCGTTGTAAATCTCAGGAACTTGGCCGGGTGGAAAACGAATATCCACCACAACGCCGATAACTTGCACAACATGACCAACGTTCATTAGCTTCACTTTACCCCCTTTGCCCTTATTCAAGAGCGGCTGCGCCGCCCACTATCTCGGAAATCTCACTTGTAATTGCGGCCTGGCGGGCCCTGTTCATGGACAGCGTCAAACTATCTATTATATCACTTGCACTCTTGGTGGAGTTTTCCATCGCCGTCATCCGGGCGCTTTGCTCGCCGGCCTTGCTTTCCAGCAACCCCTGGTAGATGGCGTTCTCAAGATATCTGGGCAGCAATTCAGCCAGGACTTCTTTTGGCGAATCAGGCTCAAAAATATAATTTACCTGCTTTGCCTGACCTTCTTCAGGCGCCTCAGCCGGAAGAAGTTTTATCAGTACTGGTTTCTGAACTAACACGTTGACGAACTGGCTGTAAATGATATAAACTGCATCATATTCCTCAGCTGAATATTTATTAACAATATTCGAGTTTATCTCCCGGGCGGTACTATATTTGATATCATCACCCAGGCCGACATACTCCATGTCGATTTTATAACCAGCCTTTTTGAAAAAATCACGGGCTTTACGGCCAACAGCAATTATACTGATCTCACCGCTGGTGTTCTTCAGCGTCTGAGCTGCCATCTTTATCACGTTACTATTAAATCCACCACACAGGCCCCGGTCGGCCGTGATCACAATATAAGCAACCTTATTCGGCTCGCGCACCGCTAAAAGCGGGTGATTGACCGAGCCGGAAGCTGCTGCAACCCGTCCCATCACGCCCCTCATTCGCTTGGCGTAAGGTCGTGCCGACAGTACCGCCTCTTGAGCCTTCCTCATTTTAGCGGCTGACACTGCCTTCATCGCCTTGGTAATCTTCTGCATGTTGCCAGTACTCTTAATCCGCCGCCGGAGATCGCGCAAACTTGCCATATAGGTTTCTCACCACCTTGTTTCTACTAACACCGGCGATCTTCTTTTTAATTTTTACCCAAGTCCATGAGCAGCCTTAAAATCAGCCTTAAAAGCCTCAATAGCCGCTCTCAAGTCTTTATCCGTCTTGTCACTCAAATCGCCTGTCTTGCGAATGTCTTCGAGAATTGATCCTTTATTTGCTCTCATAAACTTGAGGAATTCCGCTTCAAAGGGCAATACCTGCTCCACCGGCAGGTCATCTAAATAACCATTGGCCGCGGAAAAAATGCTCGCTACTTGCTCTTCCACGGGCATCGGTACATACTGGTTCTGCTTCAACAGTTCCACCATACGTTCACCACGTGTCAATTTGGCCAGAGTAGCCTTGTCCAAATCTGACCCAAACTGCGCAAAAGCAGCTAATTCACGGTACTGGGCCAGGTCCAAACGCAGGCTGCCGGCAACCTTCTTCATTGCCTTAACCTGAGCCGCACCACCGACCCTGGATACCGAGATACCCACGTTAACGGCCGGCCTGATACCAGCATAAAAAAGGTCAGGCTCAAGGAAGATTTGCCCGTCTGTGATAGAGATTACGTTTGTCGGAATATAAGCGGAAACGTCACCAGCCTGGGTTTCGATAATCGGCAGCGCAGTCATGGAACCGGCGCCAAGGTCATCGGAAAGTTTGCAAGCCCGCTCTAAAAGACGGCTGTGCAAGTTAAAAACGTCACCCGGATAAGCTTCACGTCCGGGTGGCCGCCGCAGCAGCAACGATAGCTCGCGGTAAGCAGACGCTTGCTTGGACAGGTCGTCATAGACGATCAACACGTGCTTACCCTGGGACATAAACTCTTCACCCATCGCTGCCCCGGCAAAGGGAGCAATGTATAGAAGTGGCGCCGGATCAGAGGCGGTCGCGGAAACGATAATGGTATAGTCCATGGCGCCAGTATCCTGCAGGCGCTGCATCACATTAGCCACAGTAGACTGTTTCTGTCCAACAGCCACATAGATGCAAATCACATCTCCGCCCTTCTGGTTAATGATCGCATCAATAGCAATCGCTGTTTTACCAGTCTGGCGGTCACCCAGGATTAGTTCCCTCTGGCCACGGCCAATCGGGGTCATCGAGTCGATAGCCTTTAGACCGGTCTGCAGTGGCTGGTGCACCGACTTCCGGAACATAACACCCGGTGCGATTTTCTCAACGGGTAGATATTTATCACTCTTGATCGGACCTTTTCCATCCAGCGGCTGTCCGAGTGGGTTTACCACCCGGCCAATTAAGGCATCACCAACGGGCACGGATACGATCCGGCCGGTACGCTTAACTGTGTCACCCTCTTTAATATGCTTGTACGGTCCGAGAATAACACAACCAATGTTGTCTTCTTCCAGGTTAAGAGCCATTCCCAGCACTCCGCCGGGGAACTCCAGCAATTCCATGGACATACATTCCATCAAGCCATATACCCGGGCAATCCCGTCACCAACCTGGATCACGCTGCCGGCGTCAGTCATCTCGATCTGTGCCTGGTACTTATCTATTTGCTGGCGAATAATCGAACTTATTTCTTCAGGTCGCAAATTCATACTACTGGCTCACCCCTATCTATTGTTAACTAATTTGCTTGAGGCTTTCTTCGAAGGCGGCCAACCTTGCCTTAATCGTACCGTCAATAACTTTGTCTCCAATGTATACCAATACTCCACCAACTAGAGACTGATCAACAGCATAAACAGACAGTACATTTTTGCCGGTCAGCCTGGCCAGCAATTGGTCGATAGATTTCTTTTCTTGGTCCTGCAGCTCCACTGCCGAATTAACCCGGGCTGCCACTATATTACGATCCGCGTTTGCTTTGACGATAAACTCATCCACTATATCTCCCAGGAATGTCTCTCGCCGGCGATCTATCAGCAAAGAAAGAAAGTTTCTGGTTAAATCCAAGACCTTTCCCTTAAACAATTTATCCAGCAAGTCTTTTTTTTCGGCAGCGATAATCTGGGGGTGATAGAGTATTTTTTGTAAAACATCATTCTTATTGATAATAGCTACGACTGTCTTTAACTCGTCTTCAACTCTATCTACCTCTTTTATTTTTACAGCAAGGTTATACAGGGCTTCCGAGTAACGCCCCGCAACAGCTCCCTTTAGCATAGCAGCTCCCCTGCCTCTTTAACGAAGTCCTTTACCATCTTGTGTTGGATATCTTCATCAATCTGTTGGTTGATTATCTTACCTGCTACAAGGATTGCCAGAGTTGCGGCTTCATCACGCATTTCGGCCACTGCTTTTTCTTTTTCATGCTTAATCTCAACAAGCGCGGCGTCCTTTAACCTTTTCGCCTCATTTTTGGCGCTTTCGATTATTTCGGCAGCCTGTTCTTCACCAGCCTTGGTGGCCTTTTGGATTATTTCCTGAGCCATCTCACGGGTACGTTGCATTTCAGCTTCATACTCCGCTTTAATTTGCTCAGCCTGCTGCCGTTCCTGTTCGGCAGTAGTTATACTGTCAGCAATAAGCTGTTGACGATCGGACAATAACTTCCCCAGTGGTTTAAAGGCAAACTTTTTTAATAAAAACAGCAAAATTAAAAAGTTAATAATCTGTCCAATCAACGTTCCATTTGGAAAATTCTCCAAAACCAATCCCCCCCATTCGAACGCCGGGCGTCAAGCACCTGACGCCGGGTAAATTCGGTTCATCAACCGGGGTCCGTCAAGTCCGGTCACCGGTAAACCAGCTGGTTAATCCATCCACTGGAGGGTACATATTACATCCGGTTCCCGGCGCCTGACCCCCATTTTTAGCCACCTATATAACCCATTAAAATGAAGCCCATAACGATCGCGATAACCGGCAAGGCCTCGACCAGGCCAAAAAAGATAAAAAAGCTACCCATTATGGTACCCTTGGCTTCCGGTTGGCGTGCAATCGCCTCAATCGTCTTGCTGCCAAGAACACCGTCACCGATAGCAGCGCCAGCAGCGCCCACGCCCATAGCTAAACCCATTCCAATAGCGGCTCCAGCAGATAAAATTTCGTTTTCCACCCGTATGCCCACCTTTCAAGAATAATTAATGTTGAAGAGTATTTTACACTTGACTTCCAAGCAAGACAAGAATCTGAAATTATTTACTCGTGCTCAGCAATAGCCGTGGCAATATAGTTAATGCTAAGCACGGTAAAAACATACGCCTGGATGAAGCCCACAAAGATACTAAAGCCCAACCATATCACTGAAGCAATAAAACCTCCAGTCAGTTGATACCACCCATAAAACATCCCCAACCAGGTGCAAATCAGGATCTCACCGGCGTAGATATTCCCGAAAAGCCGGCAGGCCAGTGTTAGCGGCTTGACAAATTCCTCTATCAAATTAAGCGGAAGAAAGAAGAAATATGGCTTGAACCAATGCTTAAAGTAACCGATGCCCTTGTACCTAATACCATAAAACCAGATCAGGATAAATGTGATTAAAGCCAAGGCGAAAGCAGTATTGGGATTAGCTGTCGGGGAAGTGAAGGTCGGTATCAAACCAAGTAAGTTAGAAATCAAAATAAATATAAAAAACGTTAAAACAATGCTGAGCAGGCTGCTTCCCCTTTGCGGGTCCATAGTCTGACTAACCTGGCCCCTAATTCCCTCAAACATCATCTCCAAAACATTTTGCGTCCCGTGCGGGCGGCGCAAGTTCATATTGCGGGTGGCGATAATAACAAATACCACGATCAAGATCATGACCAGCCAGGTCATGATCATCGTTTTCGGGCTGAATTCCATATTCATCCCGCCGATAGCTAAATTCCACATCACCTCTTTGCCATGGGAATCTTTCTCCCATAGATGTAAAACACTGCCCCACAGATCCAACCTACTTTCTACCTCATGTAAGCTTAGCACGTCCTTTTTTCACCCCCTTTATTTACTTTTGATTGTTATTGAAAAGAGCCCTCCCGCCGGCTCTCTTGCACCAGATCACCACAATGATAAAAACCACGTGGGGCACAAAAATGCCTGCCGCAGTTGCAAAAATGCTCACCCAGCCGGTCCAGGCGACAACAAACAAAACCGCCATAATGAGGAGCAACCGCAGTCCGAGCCCGATATGAATCTGCATTCTAGCCTTATTAATGTCCGCTTTCTCGGTAAAATTAAGCCTTTTGGCCAGAAAAAAAGCACTCCACATACCGGTGGCAATGCCGACCACTAGGCCCCACACAATGTGGTCCCCGGGTCGCGACACCAATACAAGGATAAGCAATAACATAAGCAAGCCGGATATTTTTAATGCCTTGACTAACTGGCCATTAAAATCCAAATCCTGCATATTAACTTACTTCCTCTCTCCCAAAAACCTCTGCAAGGTTTTAAAAATAGCTATGAACCCCATTACCAGCCCTATCAGGACTCCTGCCAGCATTAACCAGGGACCGGTATCAAATTTACGGTCCAGAAACTGTCCGCAGTAATAGCCTGCTACTGTCATGATGGCGATTTCCGCACTGATAGCCGAAGCCATTCCTAATGTCTGAAAGGCCTGGTTTTGATTACTCCGTTTGTCCTTATCTTTATTTATTTCCGGATGATTTTCCTTTTCTATCTTTTTCTTCATATTTCTAATGCATCCTTACTAAAGTGAGCATGCACATTATAATACTCCATTTATATGTTCTACATAAAAAACAGGATTCCTCCATAGGTTAAGTTAAATTTTAAAAAATAAAAAGTCAAAAGCTGGTCTATTTAGCTAAGATTTGGCGGATAAAATTCCTCAACAGCTCTCTGTGAAATCCCAAACTTAAACTTGATTGCCTGCAAGATCCGCTGTGAAGCGCAACCGTCGCCGTATGGGTTGATTGCGTTGGCCATTTTACTATAAAAACCGCGGTCATCCAGTAGTCGCCTGGTTTCAGAAGCCACGTCCTCCCTGGCGGCTCCTACCAACCGCACGGTACCGGCTGTTACCGCCTCGGGGCGCTCAGTAGTATTGCGCAAGACCAGCACTGGCTTGCCCAAAGCAGGTGCCTCTTCCTGAAGTCCACCGGAATCACTTAAAACCAGATAACTGCAGCCAATTAGGTTGACAAAAGGCTGGTATTCAAGAGGATCGATCAGGTGCACCCGTTTGAGTCCGCCCAGTTCTTCTTTTACTACATCTCTGACCAGAGGGTTCTTATGTACCGGAAAGATCACTTCCACGTCCTGGTAGAATGTCACCACTTCCCTGAGCGCCTGATAAATTTCACGCATCGGTTCGCCCAGGTTTTCCCTGCGGTGGGTTGTTACCAGCAAGACCCTGCGTCTGCCGTAGTCAATCTTACTTAATACCGGATCGGTAAATTTATATCCCTGCCGCACTGTAGCCAGCAGTGCGTCGATCACTGTGTTTCCTGTCACAAAGATATTTTTACTGGATATGCCTTCGCTGAGAAGATTTCGCCTGGCCGTGGGAGTGGGGGCAAAGTGCAGGTCGGCCAGCACCCCGGTCAAATGACGATTAATCTCCTCTGGAAAGGGGGAAAACTTGTCATACGTCCGCAGTCCTGCCTCAACATGCCCCACCGGTATCTGCAGATAGTAGGCGGCCAGGGCTGCTGTAAAAGTGGTAGTAGTATCGCCATGCACCAGGACCAGGCCAGGTCTCTCCGATTGAAAGACAGCTTGCAGTCCGGACAGCGCCCGGCTGGTAATGTCGAACAGGTTCTGGTTTGGTCGCATAATATCCAAATCGTGATCAGGACTGATCTTAAAAAGCCCCAGTACCTGGTCAAGCATCTCCCTATGCTGGGCAGTAACTACTACTTTACAATCGATCTCATCCGGGTACTTCTTCAGTTCTTGCACCAGCGGGGCCATCTTTATCGCCTCAGGCCTTGTCCCGAATACAGCCATTATTTTCAACAATTATTTTACACTGCCTTTCGACCTGACTCTTAATTTGTAGTATCTAAGCCACCACGGCAAACCAGCTCAACCCCAGCTTCTTCAAACATCTCCAGTGCCAGCGGGTCTGGATAACTACCCTGGTAAACCACTTTCCACACACCAGCATTAATTAATATTTTAGCGCAAAGCAGGCAGGGCTGGTAAGTAACGTAGCATACAGCACCTTTTACGGCAATGCCGTACATGGCTGCCTGAACCACAGCATTCTGCTCGGCATGCATTCCACGGCAAAGTTCATGGCGCTCACCGGAAGGTACCCCCATTTGCTCACGCAAACAGCCGGTATCCAGACAGTGCCTTATGCCAACCGGGGCCCCGTTATAACCACTGGCAAGAATCCGCCGGTCTTTAACAAGCAGCGCTCCGACCTGACGCCGCAGACAGGTGGACCGGTAGGCCACAACTCTGGCAATATCCATAAAGTACTGGTCCCAACCTGGCCGTTCCATGCTCATCACACCTCTTAATACAGGGGATACTGATCACATAGCTTTTTTACTTTAGCCCTCGCGCTATCCAGTTTGGATGTATCTTCACGATGGACAACGGCATAATCAATAATTTCGGCAATCTGAACCATATCCTCTTCATTTAGCCCGCGCGTGCTGACTGCAGGTGTGCCAATGCGAATACCACTGGACGTATTAGGTGGCAGCGGGTCAAATGGAATTGGATTTTTATTTACCGTCACCCCTACACTGTCCATTAGTTCCTGGGCCTCTTTCCCGGTAATGTTTTTACTGCGCAAGTCAACCAGGATCAGGTGATTGTCAGTACCTCCTGAGACCACCTCAAAACCGCGCTCAAGCAAAGCCGCGGCCAGCGCTTGCGCGTTATTCACTACTTTTTGCTGGTATTCTTTAAATTCAGGCTCCATCGCTTCTTTAAAAGCTACCGCCTTGGAGGCTATTACATGCATCAGGGGTCCGCCCTGAATCCCCGGAAAGACTGCTTTGTTTATTTGGGCGCTGTACTGGTCCCTGCTTAGAATTAACCCGCCCCTCGGTCCACGCAAAGTTTTATGGGTAGTAGTGGTAACCACGTCTGAGTATGGAACAGGACTCATGTGTAACCCGGCCGCAACCAGCCCGGCAATGTGGGCCATGTCGACCATCAAATAGGCCCCTGTTTCCTGGGCCATTTCACTAAACTTGGCAAAATCAATAGCCCGGGGATAAGAACTGGCGCCCGCAATGATCATTTTTGGCTTATGCTCCCTGGCAATCGCCTGTACTTTTTTATAATCTATCATACCTGTCTCTTTTTCTACACCATAAAAAACAAAATTAAAATACTTGCCCGAAATATTAATAGAACTGCCATGGGACAGGTGACCACCATGTGCAAGGTTCATGCCAAGGATAGTATCCCCTGGATTCAACAGTCCATAGTATACGGCAGTGTTTGCCTGCGCCCCGGAATGGGGCTGGACGTTAGCAAACTCAGCCCCGAACAATTCCTTAGCACGGGAAATGGCCAGGTTTTCTGCTATATCAACAAACTCGCAACCCCCGTAATACCGCCTTCCTGGATATCCTTCGGCATATTTATTGGTCAGCACCGAACCCTGTACCTCCATCACGGCACAGCTTGCGGCGTTTTCTGAAGCGATCAGCTCAAGAGTATGGCGCTGCCGCTGGATTTCTAGTTCAATGACGCGGGATATCTCCGGGTCAACTTCCGAAAGCGGGCGCATCAAGCTCATAAACAATCCTCCCCATTGCCGGTAAAATTACTTACCGGCTGCATCGATTATATTTCTGCTCAATAGCTGCTATTTTCTCTACCCGGCGGGCATGCCGCCCAGCCTTAAATTCCGCCTCTAGCCAGGTGGTAACAATATCCCTTGCCAGCCCGGGACCAATTACCCGCTGCCCCAGCGTCAAAATATTGGCGCAGTTATGTTCTCTGGCCGCCCTGGCGGAAAACGTGTCATGGCACAGGGCCGCCCTTATCCCGGGCACTTTGTTGGCGGCAATCGCCACACCAATGCCTGTTCCGCAACAAAGGATGCCACGGTCAAAATCACCGCTGCGCACCCCCTCCGCCACTATCAGCGCCAGGTCGGGATAATCCACAGCCTCCTCGGAGAAAGCGCCAAAATCCTTGTATTTTATACCAGCTTCACCAAGCAGCCCGGCAATTTCCTCTTTTAACTTAAACCCTCCATGGTCACTTGCTAAGGCAATATTCATATTTCATTAACCCTCTTTAACAGTGAGATACTATTAGCCACATGGTTCGACAATGATAAAAGGAAATCCTTTAATCCTGACCAAAAAATCCTTATTGCTTCCAAAACCTTTCTAAAACACAGAAAATTAGAGACTCAAGTTTTTTAGCACATAAACGATAAACTTCAACAGAGCTCCCAATCGGATCCGGCACATCCTCCTCAAACCCGGCATATTCAGCAATAGTAAAAACCTTTCCTGCTGCCTGTGGCTGGATGCTCCGGACATGCTCTCGATGTGCGCGGGTCATAGTCAGAATTAAGTCGGACTTACTGATAATCTCCGGCGTCAAACGGGTTGCGCGGTGTGCGCTAAGGTCCACCCCCAGCCCGGCCAGCGCCGCCACAGCTTCTTTGGTAGCCGGTGCGCCGGGCCAGGCAGCTACCCCAGCAGATGAAACTGTCAGTTTGTCAGCTCCCTCTGGGTTCTCTGAAAGGATTTTGCGCGCCAGGGCCTCAGCCATACTGCTCCGGCAAGTGTTTCCTGTACAGACAAAAAGCAAATTCATAAAGGCTATCACCACCTGGCTGAATATATAAGCATACTTATTATGCTTGAAAAGTTATACATGAATAATCCGGCCGCCAGCCGCCTTGCGCAACCGGTTCATCACAGCCAAACCCACACCACGGTCATCAATGCCCTCCGCCAGGATCAGTTCTACGTCCGTTTCATCGAAAAGCCGCAGAGCAGCAAACAGTTTAGCCGCCACAGTTTCAGGCTGAGACCGTCGCCCCACCAGGATCACTTCCCCAGTATTTGTAAAATCAGCGCTGTCTTCGTACGACAGGATACCCACCCGCCTGCCTCTATCCCGGTATTCGCTGGCCAATTCTTTAATCTTTAGAGCAACTGCCTCCGCCCGGCCCTCAACTATTAATAATTGCGCGCGAGGAGCATAGTGGGTGTATTTCATGCCAGGGGAACGTGGCCGGCCTTCCCCTTTATTAGCGTACAGGGCCTGCGGGTCAACATTTACAGTCCCCAGTACCAGGCAAAGTTCTTCCGGGGTGATTCCGCCAGGCCTTAATACAGTTGGCTCCGGCAGCGTCAAATCGAGGACTGTTGACTCTACTCCAACACCGGCTGGCCCCCCATCCAGAACCATGTCGATCTGCCCTTCCAGATCGTTTAAAACATGCTGCGCTGTTGTCGGGCTGGGCCGCCCCGAGGTATTGGCACTGGGCGCAGCAACGGGAACACCCGCGGCGTGAATCAAACCAAGTGCTACCGGATGACGGGGCATGCGCAGCGCAACCGTGTCCAGTCCGGCAGTAACTTCCGCCGGCACCCCCTTACCCACCGGTAAAATAATAGTAAGTGGCCCCGGCCAGAAGGCATCCATAAGTTCTTTTGCCACGCCGGGCGCCTCTTTAACCAGCCCGCCAATCGCCTCCCGGCTGGCGACATGGACTATCAATGGATTGTCCGCAGGACGGCCCTTGGCTTGAAAAATACCTTTTACCGCCCGCCCATCCAGGGCATTTGCTCCGAGACCGTAAACGGTCTCGGTAGGAAAGGCCACCAGCCCTCCCTGGCGCAAGATCAGGCCCCCAGCTTCTAATAGCTCAGCTTCTGGATTAACTAAATTAACTTTTATGTACTTTGTTGCAATTCCTTTGTTCGTATCATAATTTTTAGGACTACCTTCATGCATGCTTTCGATGGGCTACAACCAGCCTGTCCCTCCCAGCCAGGTCCTTTTGGACCGTTACTTCCCACAGCGTAGGCTGCAAAAGCTTTGCTACAGCCTCCCGCTGATCGCTGCCGATCTCGGCCAGCAGTATTCCGCCGGGCCGAAGAATAGTTGCAGCCCCAGGGATGAGACGTCTATACAGATCCAGTCCGTCCGTCCCCCCGTCCAGCGCTGACACCGGTTCAAATAACCGCACCTCCCGCGGCAGCGAGGGAAGATCACCGGTGGCAATATAAGGCAGATTAGCCGTAAGCAAGTCTGCTCTTCCGGCCAAGTTGAGTCCTGATAGTGGCGCAAGCAAGTCCCCCTGATAAAACTTGACAC
Organism: Desulfotomaculaceae bacterium; assembly: GCA_028696455.1. Taxonomy (GTDB): domain Bacteria; phylum Bacillota; class Desulfotomaculia; order Desulfotomaculales; family Pelotomaculaceae; genus MVQL01. Next base: position 27,075 of record JAQVGZ010000010.1, read on the forward strand.
GGTTTTCCAAACCATGTCGGATGGCATTCGACCTGGCTGTCTCGATAGCCTCCCGGGACTGCTCTGTAGCGTAAATCCGGACATCAGGCCTAAAGTAAGCCAGACTAACAGCAATCGCACCGCTGCCAGTGCCTGCGTCAACAACCACGGCTCCGGGTGGCGCTAGTTGCAACGCCAATTCAACCATCAGCTCAGTCTCCGGCCGGGGTATTAAAACAAAGTGATTAACAGCAAAGCTTAATCCCATAAATTCCTTATAGCCGGTAAGATAGGCAACCGGCATGCCATCCCGTCTTTTGTCAACCATCATTTTAAACCTGGCTTCTTCGCCTGGCGTTAGGATCTTTTCCCAATCCCTGTAAAGCCCTGCCCGGTCATGTCCAGTGACATGAGCCAGTAGCACCTCGGCATCCAGTGCGGGAGAAGCAGAACCGCTTTCGATAAGTTGGCGTCTGGCCAAGTTGATGGCCTCTTTAATCATTGCAGACATAATACCCCATTACAAATATGATCATCTGTAACTATTTATTACTAAAGTTTAGAATTAAATATTAGCCCACCTGGTTTAGAAGATCTGCCTGGTCGGTGGTTATCAAGGCATCGATAATCTCATCCAAATCCCCTTCCAGGACCACGTCCAGCCGGTGCAGGGTCAAGCCAACCCGGTGGTCTGTGACTCTGTTTTGGGGAAAGTTATACGTGCGAATCCGCTCGCTGCGATCACCCGTTCCAACCATAGACCGGCGCGTGCTTGCCATCATTTGCTGGTGCTCCCTCTGGGCATGGTCAAGTAGGCGGGCCATCAATACTTTCATGGCCTTATCTTTATTTTTGTGCTGAGATTTTTCATCTTGCATGGAAACAACTATTCCGGTAGGGATATGTGTAATCCGCACAGCAGACTGGGTGGTATTGACCGACTGGCCACCGTGACCGGATGCGCAGAACACATCTATGCGCAGGTCAATCGGATCAATCGCCACATCCACCTCCTCGGCCTCAGGCAGCACTGCCACCGTGGCTGCCGAGGTATGGATTCTTCCCCCTGACTCAGTGGTAGGGATCCGCTGCACCCGGTGCGCGCCACTTTCAAATTTAAGCCGGCTGTACGCGCCCCGCCCCTCAATAAGAAAGACTACTTCCTTAAAACCGCCAATATCTGTATAATTAGCGCTTAGTATTTCTGTTTTCCAGCCTTTGTTTTCTGCAAAGCGGGAATACATCCGGAATAAATCCGAAGCAAACAGTGCTGCCTCTTCACCGCCGGTGCCCGCCCGTATTTCCATAATAACATTTTTCTCATCATTGGGATCTTTGGGCAGCAGCAGCATCTTTAGCTTGCGTTCCAGTACCGGCTTGCTCTTAAGCAGTTCATCAAGCTCTACCTGGGCCATTTCACGAATTTCCGTATCCTTCTCTTCATCAAGAATCATTTGGGCATCTTTAATTTCTTTAACGGTCTTTTGATAATCCCTAAAGACACTCACTACATCAGTCAAGTCTGCATGTGCCTTTACGTACTGCTGCCACCGGCTAAGATCAGTTATTATCTCCGGGTCTGCGATTAATCTACCCAGTTCTTCATACTTTTCCTCCAATGCAGCCAATTTATCCAGCATTTTCAATCTCACCCGCCTTCCGCACTGCCGCAAAATCAGTTATATCAACTTCCACCTGCTCATCATCAGAACTAATTTTATTCTAAAAGTTAAAATCGCCAGCGTATTCTTGTATAATCAGAAATAGCAGAGCAACCGCCCTGCTACCTGTCCTACTTTTTTAAGCCGTATTTTTTACGGAAGCGTTCGGCCCTTCCGCCAGTTTCTATAGTCCGTTGCGATCCTGTATAAAATGGATGGCACTTGGAGCAGATCTCCACACGCAATTCCTGCTTAGTGGAGCCGGTTTCAAAGGTTTCACCACAAACACAGGTTACTTTGGCTTTCCCATATTTCGGATGTATCGCTTCTTTCATCGGGTTCACCTCTTTCCATAAAAATAAAACAGCCAGGGATACACTTTCTTATTTTAGCATAACAGCCATCTCCCTGCAAGAACAACCTTTTACTTAACCGGGTGGCTGAAGTTTCCTACTTTGAGGTCCGGCACTTCATGAAGTACCTCAATCAAACCGGGTATACCAAACAAGTCTTCCTCAGCATCAGGTAAATGTTGATACAGCAAATCAGGATCAATATTCAAGTTGCGCAGCTGCACCATTTTTACCCCCGTTTCTCCAATCAGATTCACTAAAGCCGCTACTTCTTCTGCCCGATCGGTTAGCCCGGGAAATACCAGAAGGTTCAGCGAAGTATACACGCCGAGCGAGGCTGCCTCCTTAAGCGAATGACGGACATCAGCCAGGCTATAGCTCTGTGGACGGTAGTAGGCGTTGTATACGTCTTCCCGGGCGCTGATTATGCTGATCCGAACGGCATCCAGGCCAGCGCGGCAAATATCACTCACTCCAGCACTATAACCGCCGTTGCTGTTCATATTAATCGTGCCCCGGCTCGTTGAGGCACGGATTAATTCAATTGCCCGCGCAATAGTACCAGCTGCCAGCGATGGCTCACCTTCACAACCCTGCCCAAAGCTAATGATGGCCCCCTCCCCGTTTTTTAAGTGAGGCGCCGCTACTTCAACCACAGCTGCCGCATCCGGACTGGATTCGATTCGCGCTTGAGGAGACGGGCAACACTCTGCCGGTTGCAAGGATATACAGCCCAGGCAGCGGGCATTACATACCGGGGAAACGGGTATGCCCCCCTCCCACCGGCCATAAAAAATATTCTGGGCGGTAAAGCAGTGATACTCCAACGCACAGTGGGATAATTGCCTAAGGATAGGGTTTTCCGGGAATATAGCCAGTCTGCTTTTTACTAGCAATGGCAGCTCAGCAGTATCGTAATGGACCGGGTCCCAATGTTCCGGATCATCGGTGCGCCGGACCGCAGCATACAGCTCACCCTCCCGACAGGCCACAGCGGTGTATCCCAGTAAGGGCAAGGCGCTCTCCTGCCTGCTTCTTGTATAAGAAGGCAAATAGGTACGGGTATAACCCTGGGGAAGAAGTGCTCCGACTGCCCAGGACCGTCCCCCGGTCCATGGGTTATATTCAAGAGTAGTAAAAGACCCGTCACGGGTCATTCCCACCGGTACCCCGCCAGGTACCATCACTAAAGCAGCTCCGGCAGGAAGCTTTTCCATATCCTCACCGGACAGTTCAACAAAACGATCTCCGGTCCGGCCAGTGGCGCGCAAGGTGTGGTGGTCATATAGCTGGCCGTTATCACCGGCAAAAAGCAGGCGGTACAATATTTGGCCCTCCATGAGCGTATTAAATAATCACACAGATCTTAATTAATATAACTTGTAAAATAATATATGTAAAGTATGCCTCCGGTCAGCTCACAAAAAAACAGGAAAGATCCTTTTAGTCACGCTCAATAAAAACCGATAGTATCCTTTTAATGGCTACTATCGGTTTTCCAGCTTTCCATCATGGATTCAGTTATATAATTAAATCCTGGCACATCACTTAAAAAGCGTTGCATAAGTGGCCATAAATTTTATAATCTAACCGAAATAACTTTCCTGACTTAAGCATGTCAGAGGGTCTATTGGAACGCCATTTAATAATACTTCCAGGTGCAGGTGGGGGCCGGTGGAATGGCCGGTGCTACCGGCAAGGGCGATCACCGTGGTTGAATCAACAACACTGCCCTCAGTTACAAACAGTTTTGCGCAATGAGCGTAAAGCGTGCGCATCCCACTGCCGTGGTCGATGATTACAGCCAACCCGTAGGTACCCCTGGGACCGGCGAATACTACCCTGCCAGGCGCCGCCGCCCGCATTGGAGTATTCTCCTCAGCTGCAATATCAATGCCTTCATGAGGACGTCCGTCCCGCAATCCAAAGGAGGAGGTTATCGTGCCTATTAATGGCCAGGCCAGCGGTCTAACCTGCACGCCTGCGATAACCGGCATAGCTGCCCCATTATCTGCGTTTTTACAGGGAATGGTTAATTGACTGCCGGCGATTATGTTATCAACGTTTGAGAGCTTATTCCTGGCCGCAATTAAACTCGCATCCACCCGGTACTTCCTGGCTATGCCAGAAAGCGTTTCCCCGGACTGAACCAGGTGTACAGTATAGCCGGACGGCACTATGAGCAACAGGCCAGCATGGATACGGTCCCGGTCAAGCAAGCCATTTGCTGCTGCAAGAACTTCTTCAGAAACACCGCTCCCCATGGCAATATTGGAAAGCGTATCCCCGGGCTTAACCTCATACAAAGTGTGAGCCACAGCTTCAATAGTTGGCGGGGGCATAATGTAAGGTCCGCCATCCAAAATGCGCTCATCAAGCCGGGCTGCTGCCGGGCTGACTGTCCACATAATAACCAACACTAATATAATTGCTATGAGAGTCTTTTTCATAATAAAATCACCTTTCCGAAACACTAATAACTAGTTTTTCCAGAAAAGGTGGATTTTATACCTGCACAATCATGTTACCACATAATAATCCTGGTCTGCTTTTACTTGATTTAACTTCCTGTATTGCATGCACCCCTACGGGCCGGCTCCGTCCGGTTCATATTTGCCTCGGCGCGCCGCAGATGGCGAAAAGCGTGGAGTAAATCGTGATTTGTCCTGGTTCTATTGAGCTGTTCAAGAAGCATTTCCATGCTTTCCGTGGGATTCGCGCCACTGGTAGCTTTACGAAACTGCCAGATCATTTCCAATTCGTCTTTGGAAAGCAGTAACTCTTCCTTGCGCGTACCCGAACGCTGTACATCAACAGCCGGAAAAATCCTTCTTTCCGCCAGACGTCTGTCCAGGATCAGCTCCATGTTGCCAGTGCCTTTAAATTCTTCAAAGATTACATCGTCCATCCTACTGCCAGTTTCAACCAGGGCAGTAGCTAAAATAGTCAGGCTACCGCCTTCTTCAATATTACGTGCAGCGCCAAAAAAGCGCTTTGGCTTATGCAGGGCGGCCGGATCCACACCACCTGACAAGGTGCGGCCACTTGGCGGCACCACTAAATTATGAGCGCGGGCTAAACGGGTGATACTATCCAGCAGAATCACTACATCATACTTATGCTCTACCAACCGCTTCGCTCGCTCCAGGACCATGTCAGCCACTTTAATGTGGTTTTCAGGAGGTTCGTCAAAAGTTGAGCTTATTACCTCACCATTTACTGATCGCTCAATATCGGTGACTTCTTCCGGTCTTTCATCAATTAATAATACGATCAATACAATTTCCGGGTGGTTCTCTGTGATACTGTTGGCAATTTCCTTTAGGAGAATAGTTTTACCTGCTTTAGGCGGGGAAACAATCAGGCCGCGCTGGCCTTTCCCGATAGGGGCAACAAGGTCGATAATACGGGTGGAGGTCTTATCCGGATTGGTTTCCAGGGTGATGCGCTGCAGTGGGTACAGTGGGGTTAACCCGTCAAAATGAAACCTCTCCGTTGACTGCTCCGGGTCAATGCCGTTTACTTGCTCAACCCTAAGCAGCGCGTAGTACCTTTCGCTTTCCTTAGGCCGTCTTACCTGTCCGGCAACCATATCGCCAGTGCGTAAATCAAAGCGTCTGATCTGTGAGGCAGATACATAAATGTCATCCTGACTGGGAAGATAGTGCAAGGGCCGGAGAAATCCGTAACCGTCAGGCAGTATTTCCAGTACGCCCTTTGCAAACATTAAACCGTCTTTCTTGGTTTGGGCCTTAAGAATTTCGAGAATAAGTTCCTTTTTGCGGTGCTTATAATAAGCTGGCAATTCAAAATCTTTAGCTATTTTGTAAAGCTCGACCATGGTTTTGCTCTCAAGGTCGGCATAATTATAGTTCAATGGCAACCCTCTCTTCAAAGGGAATATCCAGAATTATTTGAGCCGCTATTATTTATATAACCAGTACAGATATATTTTATTCACTATTGCCTCGCTGTCTAATTTCCAGCTAAAAAATAAACCACCAACCAGGCTACTGTTGGTTGACCAGGTTTCCAACCAGGAAGGGGTAGCCATAATCGAAACACAATCCACAAACACATTATCACCGGCAATAACGATCCCGGGCCTGCTAATGTCATTTAATGAGGCTTTACTAGTTA
>JAQVGZ010000010.1:33307-51054 GCA_028696455.1 Desulfotomaculaceae bacterium
TTACTTATTTTTTACCGCTTCCCAGTCTTGCAGGAATTTTGTTATACCCGCATCAGTTAGGGGGTGTTTGATCATTTGCATGATTACCTTGTATGGCACAGTGGCAATATGAGCTCCAGCCTTCGCCGCGGCACTAACGTGAACCGGGTGGCGGATACTGGCTGCAATGATTTCGGTATTAATTCCATAGCGATCGAATATATCCACGATATCATAGATCAGCTCCATTCCTTCCTGGCTAATGTCATCCAGGCGACCCACAAAGGGGCTGACATAAGCAGCTCCAGCCCGGGCAGCCAACAGAGCTTGATTGGCGGTAAATATCAGCGTAACATTGCTGTGGATTCCCTTTTCAGATAATATCCTGGTTGCTTTTAAGCCCTCTGCTGTCATGGGAATTTTAATTACAATGTTCGGATGAATACCAGCCAGTTCTATGGCCTCTGCAACCATATCCATGGACTGTGAGCTAATTACCTCGGCGCTAATTGGACCGTTCACAATAGATGCTATTTCCCGTACCACTTCAACAAAGTTACGTCCTTCCCTGGCAATTAACGACGGGTTGGTCGTAACACCGCTAATAACCCCGAGGGAATATGCTTCTCTGATTTCGTCCACATTCGCTGTATCAATAAATAATTTAATTTTAGGCGTCCCCTTTCATACCCTATTAGTGATGCTAAAGATACGAATCTTCTCACGGATCACTGAAAAAGCCGCTTCTCTTGCAGGGGTTAGTATTTTGCGTAGCGATATAATCAATACCTGCATATTTGATCGCCTGACTTGCTTGCATAGTTACCGGCGCACTCTCAGCCTCAGCTGCAGACATAATAGCCTGGACAGTCACCAAAATATTGCAGTTGAAAGCACCTCTCGCATAGCTGCCATTTTCTGCCTGCTTTTAATAATTCACTAACAGATACAGATACTAGGAACCATACCTCCTTCCCTTTATTATACTACCTAAAGCATAGCCGATAGACTCATAAATTATGTCTTATTTCTTTTGCGTCTTATTTTTTTTGATTTCCCTGTGTTGGACAAACTATCGAGGCATTTAAACCCATGCATGGCTAATTCAATTGAGTCAATCTGCTGAATAACACTCAAGTCCTCCTCAGTTTCAGCGTAGATAATGTTGATACTGTCACAGTTCTGGCAGTGTAATTCCAGCCGGTCAGGGAAGATATCTACCTCAATCTTAAAATCACCGCACTGACAGTACAACCCGCCCTCACTGGCAATGTGGTGCAGACAATTCAGGACTTCGTACATAATTTCGGGGTTATGAAAATAACTGTCGGACTCAAGCTCATCAAGCAGGTATTCCATTTCCTGTTCTTGCCTAAATACCATTTCATCAATCTTTGCTGCAGGGCCGAGGCTACCCAGTTCTATTCCAGTATCCTGACAAAAAAGGCTAGTTATACCCTCAGACCAAAGTATATTGCTGGAAATTTCAAGGAAATGTTCTGTTTCACAAGCCATGCAGGCAAATTTCAACAGGTATCCAGTCCGGTTTCTAGTAATCTCAAATTTGTTGGCGCCACAGGAACAATTAATTGATAAAACCTTACCTCTGGGGAGGGAAAACCGGGAAAATTTATGGACATCCATTTTTCCACATTCCGGACAACGCATGGCTAGTACGGCATTCGTAGTGATAAGCAATGGTTTAACCCTCCCTTAACCCCATAACCTGCTGGGGATGTTCTACTAAAGAACATATTCGACGACAGGGGAAAAAATCCTTTTTCTTGCAAGACAAAATCAAAATGCTTATTATTTGCTTATTATTAATGAAGAAAAATACTCAAAAACGACCTTTTTATCAATTTAATTTTCTAATTCACGATAAAAGGATTGTTAGAACTAGGATAGCCTTTAAAAAAGACCATGGTGATATATACCTACAGGCTGAGAACCAATAGTCCCAACCAGCACCACAAACATAAATATCGCCAGTACTGCCAGGGTTAGAAAAGGGGAAAATACAATGAGCACTGACCAACCGGTGGTCAGGCCATGCACCTGCTTGAGTCCAATTACAAGCAGAATAGCTGTCCACACCACCACAATCAGTCCGGTCACCCCAGACAGCACTGTGACAATTACTTTGCCTTCACCCATCATATAAATCAGCAGGTTAACCGGAATAAACAGTATTGACGGCAGGTTGGCCAACCCAACCGCCGCAAAAACACCTGCAGCCGCACCACCTCCACCGAGTAACCCCGCAAACAGATGAAGTGCTGCACTGAAGCCAAACCATTTCAAGTAACCCCATAGCAGACCGAACACCACCCAATAAGGCAACAAATCTGAAAGTACTGTTAAGATTTGCGCTAATCCACCTCCGGGCAAATTTGCGGTAAATAACTGTGAGACGGCGAAGTAGCCTGTGACTAAGCTTAAGATGCTTATTATAGTTACAACAATAAAAGCAACACCAACGGGTGGGCAAAGAGCAACACTTTCCATTGTTTTTACAGGTTTAAAAAGCACTCCATAAAAAAGCTCCAAAAAAACCTGGCCGGTTTGAATTATTCCACCGGGCGGTCCCCATTTAGACTTACTTGTGGCCAAATCATCTTCTGCAGATATGGATTCATCGGCAGTGATCCAGGTATTCCTTTTCGATGGGTCCGCGTCAGTTCCAATTTGCACCTTTTCGCTTGACCTGTCACTTAAATCTTCAATCAAAAAAATCCCTCCACCTGGAAAACGTTGAGATTATCCAGCAAATTCAATGTCTTCCTCGTCCTATTTAAGTTGAGGGACGAGAATTGTGCCGATACAACATTTCCTGCTGAAGAAAAGCCATTAGTACTGCTCCCAACGGAGCAGTACTCCTGACACTTCCCAACATATCCTGCCAAATATTTTTGGGGCCAATTTCTGTTAGTACCGGCTCACCTGATATTCCAGCCAACTCTCCGGCCAAGAGTACGGCATCATGGAAATCGCCCAACCGGTCGATAAGACCAAGTTCCAGGGCCTGGCGTCCAGTAAAGACCCTGCCATCCGCCAGGGGTCTAATTTCTGATAAATCCATTTGTCTGCCTTTCGCCACAGCATCAAGAAACTGAGCGTAAATATCATCTATCATAGTCTGAAAAATAGCCCGTTCTTCCGGTGTTACAGGCCTGGAGGCAGACCCCATATCCTTATGGGAACCGCTCTGGAAAGTCTCCGTGCTTATTCCCAGTTTATCGAATAATCCCTGAAAATTCGTTGTCTGCATGATTACTCCAATGCTTCCAGTAAGTGTGCCAGGGTTGGCCACAATTTGATCCGCACCCACAGCCACCCAGTAAGCACCGGAAGTTGCCACATCCCCCATCGAGGCCACCACTATTTTGCCTGAATGCCGCAACCTTGCTATCCCCGTACTAATTTCCTGCGCTGCTGATGGCGTACCTCCCGGGCTATTCAAGCGGACTACCACAGCCTTAATTTGCGGGTTCTCGGCAGCTTTCCTAAGATTAGCGGCTATTTCCTCTGCACTGCTACCGCTCCCGAATAACCCGCTTTCACTCCCTCTGGTAGCTAAAGCTCCTTGCACGTATATTATACCTATTTCGCCCTGAGCAAAACCCGGCGGACTTGCCGTTCTGTTCCCGGGGCGTAAGGCAAAAGCAATAACGACCGAAGAAAATACCATAATAAGAATAATGCCCGCAACAACCTTTTCTCTCATCCATATTCACCTCTAGTAATATCAAATACATAACCAGCTCTCATTTATACTGCTTTAGCATGCTGATTATATCTTGAAAACATGCGCCGTCAGAACAAAAAAGCTCTGGTTTTACCCAAAGCTATTTGAAAGTTTGACAGTGCTACATATTCTGATTCATTTGTATTTTTTGGACTGCCCTGATGAAATCTCTAAACAAAGGATGGGGCCGGTTGGGCCGGGACTTAAATTCAGGGTGAAATTGGGTACCCACAAACCAGGGATGGCCGGGCAACTCAATAATTTCCACCAGGCAACCATCCGGACTCGTTCCAGTGAAAGCAAGGCCGCCATTGGCTAAAGCCTCACGGTAAAGGTTATTCAATTCGTAACGATGACGATGCCTCTCTTCAATAATACTCTCCTGGTAGGACCGCCAAGACAGAGAACCAGGCTGTAAAGCACATGGATAGCGACCCAGACGCATGGTCCCTCCCATTTGATCAAGTTCTTTTTGTCCTGGCTGCAGGTCAATAACCGGATAAGGCGTTTCTGGATCAAACTCGGTACTGTTTGCCCCCTGCCAGTTTAACACGTTGCGGGCAAACTCCACAACCGCAAGCTGCATCCCCAGACAAAGTCCCAGATAAGGCACACCCTTCTCCCGGGCATAACGAATAGCCTCGATCTTTCCTTCTATTCCTCTGTCCCCAAAACCACCAGGTACCAGCACTCCATCCACTTCAGCTAAAAACTGATGTACGTTCGAACGAACAATTTCCTCTGAATTTATCCATTTGATATTTACGGCAGAGCCACAAGAAAATCCTGCGTGACGCAGGGATTCTGCAACACTCAAATAAGCATCAGGCAACGCAACATATTTTCCAACCAGGCCAATGGTTGTAAGGTAGCGCAGATTTTTCATCTTTAATATCATTTCACGCCAGTCGTCCAAATCAGGAGGGGGAGTAACCTTACCCAACTTATTCAGTACAATATCAGCCAGACCTTCTTCTTCCAACATTAGCGGCAACTCATATATTGAAGGTACGTCTACAGCCTGAATTACCGCTTCTTTCTCAATATCGCAGAACAAAGCTAGCTTTTCTTCCATATCTTTTGAAAGTGGCCGCTCGCTGCGGCAGACAATAACATCCGGTTGGATTCCGATACCCCTCAGTTCCTTGACACTGTGCTGGGTAGGCTTAGTCTTTAGCTCGTTGGCAGCTTGAAGGTACGGGACCAGTGTAACGTGAATATAGACAACGTTTCTTCTGCCGAGATCGCTTTTTAACTGCCGGATTGCCTCCAAGAAGGGCTGGGATTCAATATCACCTACAGTACCACCTATCTCAGTAATAATAATATCAGCGCCCGATTCAGTAGCTACACGGCGCACTCTCTCTTTGATCTCATTGGTGATATGAGGGATCACCTGGACTGTACCGCCCAGGTAATCACCTCTGCGCTCTTTTTCGATGACAGTGGAGTAAATACCACCAGTAGTAACGTTACAACTTCTGGAAATATTAATATCAATAAACCGCTCGTAGTGTCCCAAATCCAGGTCAGTTTCCGCTCCGTCTTCAGTAACGAAAACTTCACCATGCTGGTATGGGCTCATAGTACCCGGATCAACATTTATATATGGGTCCAATTTTTGGATAGCTACAGTTAGCCCACGGCTCTTCAAAAGACGCCCCAGACAAGCAGCGGTAATTCCTTTTCCCAATGAAGAAACAACCCCACCTGTAACAAATATAAACTTGGCCATAACTCCTGCCTTTCCTTTATTACTTGGCATATTAAAACCAATATCAATTCTAGCCGCCGCTATATGACATGTCAATAGAAGATTATCAGTCTACATCCGCTCAGGCGCGGTAAGCCCCAGCAGTTGCAAGGCATTGCGAAGAGTGATCCGGGTGGCGTCAACCAGCAACAGACGGGCATCCGACAGGGCCCGGTCGGTAGTGATCACACGCTGACTATTGTAAAAACTGTGTAGCAGTCCAGCCAACTCGTGCGCGTAGCGCGCGATTCGCTGGGGGGCTAGTCCTCTGGCAGCTGAAGCCACTTCCCCGGGGAAATCTGCTAACTTTCTTGCCAGAGCAAATTCGCTTTCCTCCCGAAGCAGATTAAAATCGGCCTCTCCCGGTGCAGGCCTCTCCCCATACTGCTCTGCGTACTGCCTTAAGATACTGCAGATACGGGCATGGGCATATTGGATATAATAAACCGGATTTTCGTTAGTTTCTGCCTTGGCCAAATCCAAATCAAAGTCTAGATGACTGTCTGAGCTACGCATTACAAAAAAGTAACGGGCAGCGTCTTTACCTACTTCTTCCACCAGTTCCTCCAGGGTTACATACTGCCCGCTCCGCTTGGACATACGAACCAGCTCACCACCCTGATAGAGGCGTACCAGCTGCATAATTACTACTTCCAGGGCTGCCGGGTCGTTACCTAAAGCGGCCATGGCACTCTTCATTCGCGCCACGTGCCCGTGGTGATCGGCGCCCCATACATCAATAACCCGGTCGAACCCGCGCAGAAACTTATTCCTGTGATAGGCTATGTCAGACAGAAAGTAGGTCGGCAGCCCGTTGGAACGTACTACTACTTCATCCTTTTCCATCCCGAAATCACTAGCCTTAAACCAGAGCGCATGATCATTTTCATAAATATAGTTACGTTCCCGTAAAATATTCAGTGTGTCCTGAATGGCCCCGGATTCTAACAGGGTGCTCTCGGAAAACCAAACATCGTAATGGACACCAAAGTCCTGCAGCACCTGCCTAATCGCTTCCAGTTTTTCGGCCAAGGCATACTCCACCAGCGCAGCACGCCGCTCTAAGGATTCCGATTGCAATAAGGCATCACCGTGTTGATCAATAAAGCCGCGTACGGTATCAATGATGTCCTCTCCATGATAGCCGTCCTCCGGTAACGGCACATCCCGGCCAAGCAACTGGAAATAGCGGGCTTCCAGGGACAGTCCGAAGTTTTCAATCTGCTTGCCGCTGTCGTTAATATAAAACTCACGGGCAACGCTGTAGCCGGCATAATCCAGGATTGAAGCAATGGTATCCCCCAACGCCGCGCCGCGTGCGTTCCCCATATGCAGCAGACCAGTAGGGTTAGCGCTGACGAATTCCACCTGGACCTGCTTGCCACAGCCTATACTCACCCGGCCGTAATCCTCCTGACGGTCAAGAATTAGCGGCAAAACACGGTAAACCCAGTTAGGTTTCAGATAAAAATTAATAAAACCGGGGCCTGCGATTTCTACCCTTTCCACCCAAGTCCCGGTTAAGGAAAAGTTATTAACAATTATTTCAGCAATTTTGCGCGGCGCCATCCGTGCGGGCCTAGCTAGGAGCATGGCCAGACCGGTAGCAAAATCACCATGATCTTTTTCGCGGGGTACCTCCACCGTAATGTCCGGCGCTTTATCAATTTTAATAGCTCCGCTGCTGCGAGCTGCATCAAGGGCTCCAGCCAGCGCCCGGGCTAAGCCAGAGCTAATTTCTTCAACTATTCCGCTAATAATACAACTCAGCCCCCTCTTGTTACTTTGTCCATAAAAGCCGATTATAGTAAACTATCGTGGCTCGATTTACGGTATTAGGTTAATACTTTAATGCCGGTATGTCAAGTTAACATCCGGTCAGCAAACCCGGGCCTTTATTAAGTTAGCCCGGGCGGTGACTCAACTAAAACTAACTGATTGACTACAAAAGCTGGTTATACTGTCTTTCTTATTACATCATCTTTATGTTCCTTTTTTCCAAATGAAAACGTTAAAACTTTACCCCGCCCGGTGCGGCGGCGGACGAAATTGCCGATTCTTTTAAAAGCCTCCATCAAATCTCTTACCGATGCTGCATAAGCGCAGCGCACAAAGCCTTCACCTTGCTCGCCGAAAGCGTTTCCGGGCACTACCAGCACCTTTTCCTCTTTTAGCAGTTCCAGGGCAAATTCATCCGAAGTAAGACCTGTGCACCTGATATCGGGAAAAGCATAGAAGGCGCCGCGTGGCTCGAAGCAAGGCAGCCCGATTTCACGAATGGTATCCACCACCAGCCGGCGGCGGCGGCCATACTGGGCAATCATCTTACGCATCTCGCTTTGACCATGGCGCAGCGCTTCCAAAGCCGCCACCTGGGCGGTAATTGGGGCACAAAGCATAGAATACTGATGAATTTTGGTCATAGCCGCAATAAAATCACTATTGCCCGCTGCATAACCAACCCGCCAGCCAGTCATGGCATAAGACTTGGAAAAGCCATTGAGCAAGATAGTGCGCTCACGCATACCCGGTAGCGATGAAACACAGGTATGCTCTCCCACGTAGGTCAACTTGTCATATATTTCATCTGATATAACAATCAAGTTGTGCGCCGTGGCCAATTCAGCAATATTAAGCAAGTGTTTCCGATCAATTGTAGCGCCGGTAGGATTGTTTGGGTACCCCAGTAAGATGACCTTTGTCCTTGGCGTAAGGGCCTTTTCGACCATATCCGCAGTTAGTTGAAAGCCGTTTTCAGCTGACGTTTTCAAGTATACTGGTTTGCCGCCAGCCAAAACAGTCAGCGGCGCATAGGAAACATAGGACGGTTCCGGTACCAGCACCTCATCACCCGGGCAAAGCAGGACACGCATAGCCAAATCCAGTCCTTCGCTGACACCGACCGTTATCAAAATTTCACCACGCGGATCGTAACTCACCTGGTAAGTCTGACTCAAATCCTGGGAGATCTCTTCCCGCAGCTCCAGTAGCCCATGGTTTGAAGTATACATGGTATAGCCTTTTTCCAATGAATAGACACATGCCTCCCGGATATGCCAGGGTGTTACAAAATCAGGTTCGCCAACTCCAAGAGAAATGATGTCTTTCACTTCAGTAACCAGGTCAAAAAAGCGCCTGATCCCGGAAGGTGGAATATCCCTTACAGCAGGGTTAACCATTTCAGCCCAGTTGGTCTTGAAAGTCACGGCACGATCACCTGCCTTCTGTCATCTTCCCCGTCATCGACTATGGTGCCGTGGTGTTTGTAGGTCTTTAATACAAAGTGGGTAGCGGTGCTAAGGACATACTCCATGGAAGCAAGTTTAAAAGAGACGAAATGAGCAACCTCTTTCATAGTTCTGCCCTCGACCATAACCACCAGGTCACAGGCCCCGGACACTAGCTTCACACTGCGCACCTCGGGAAAACGGTAGATACGCTCGGCAACGGCATCAAACCCGACATCTCGCTGTGGCGATATTTTTACTTCGATCAGGGCGGAAACCTTTTCCGCCCCCAATTTATCCCAGTTGATCAGTGTGAAATAACCGCTAATTATTTTTTTCCTTTCTAGATCCTTAACTATTTCGGCAACGTCCTCCTCCTTTTTTCCCAGTATTGCTGCAATTTGTCCAGGGGTCAACCTGGCGTCTGCCTCAAGGAGTTCTAATATTTCTTTCAAGCGCTTCACTCCCTACTGCCAAAAATAAAAATCCACGCCCCAAAGGGACGGGATCTTCTCTCGTGTTACCACCCTACTTAGCCGCACACCCATTCAACATAACTCTGCGATACGGCCATCTCTTAAGCGGTTAACGGCGACAAACCGGCGATGGCTTACTATTCCATAAGAGGTTTCGGCCAGCAGCATCCGGGGCGGCTCAAGCGCCTTTCTCGACCGGGCTTACACCTCCCCCCGGTTCGCTTGCGATTACCAGCGCCCTTCTTCCCCATCATTACCTTATCTTTATTCAATAAAATCATAAAATTAAAGCTATGTTAGCATAAGAAGTTTTTTCTGTCAATTAAAAATAGATCTTTCCGGCTCGGTTCCGCTCAGATATATTTGTATTTCACATCGTCAGCACACCGCCCGGTGTTTCAATTAGTTTCAAAATATTTTCTTCGCGTCCATTGACCGCGTTAATATAGATAAGGTAAGAGTCATCCCCCAGCTTACCATGAAATTCATAAGCAAGTCGCTCATCTGAAGCGCCAATGGGAATCAGAACCAGTTTTCCTCCGGTAACCGCCAGGCGTGGGTTCACACCCGCAAGCGCCTGCTCCCGGGATTGCCCAACCTTGGGTAAATCACGCTGCCTGTGGCTCATAAGGTAACCCGAGGTCTCCGCACCAGTTATCTCACCATTGTCCATGGCAACAGTCACTTTAACCAGGTCAGGATAAAGCACAACACCGTCCTGCACCGCAGCAAAATTATAAGTAACTGCATTACCGTGCCGCTGGTAATAAGAAGAATGCATTTCTCCAAAACCCCGGTCAGCTAAAAATTTTATAGCTTTTTGACGAGCCTCTTCAATATCTACGGACTGCTCACCCACCGGGCGGGAGTTCATCATCCAAATCACCTTACCACCCTTTTTAGACACATCCAGCACAGTAATGATACTGCTGTCGCCATCTGCCATAACCTCTACCCGGTGAGCCGGGATACGCCCATCTGCCGCACCAGTCACTCTGGCCTGGTAACCTGTGCCACCCTGCTTATCAATAAAAGCAAGCGCCCTTTGCTCAGCCTCCTGTGCTTCGATGTTGTCCAATCCGCCTAAAGCAACTGGCTCGGTACGCTCCAGGTGCTCCGAAAAAGGACCGTCATAAATTAGTGCGGGGTATTGTTGCATCTGTTTATCCATTGTCTGAAAATCGGTTAAGACCATACTATCCGGATTTTTTTGCAACTTGTCTCTTACCTGGCGCACCATTTCACCAAAGTAAAAATTGTTCTGGGCAACACTAGCCTGTATTCCCTGCAGGTCGCGGTTTAGCGCAACTGATTGTTCATAAAGACCTTTCAGTGTATCCCAGTGTTCGGAGTCAATGATTTCTCCCTGATTCACCTGCCTGGCTAGACTGTCGGCATAATCACCTACCTGGCTCAAAAACTTGGCCGTCCTACCTGCCAGCACATCATTTAAAGGCAATTGACCTAGGTTAGACTGGGCAAAAGCTGCCTGCTGGCGGATATCCATTAGCAGTGCACTGTCCAGGCGGGGGTCTGAGGCAACCATGGTTTTAGAAAGAAGTACCTCCAGGCTCTGAGACTGATTGGCCAGTTCATAAAACGCACGCTGATATTTGTTGCTTAAATAAAGCTCCAGGCTACGGCTGACCTGATACTGATTGTAACCCCAGAAACCGGTTGCCACCAGTGCCAGCAGGCCGGCAACAGTCATCAACTTCCACCACCTCATGAAAACACCTCCTTTAACGGGCAAAAACGTGGTTACCAATTTGCGTAACAATACTACGCGACCATATCCACGGGCTCACGCTCTTATTTGGGTTCCAAAAAAATAGTGCGCCTCCCGATGGATCATATCCATTCATTGCCATCTGTGCAGCCTGGAGCGATTCCTGGGTCAAAGGCCGGTAGGCCTGTCCATTGGTGATTGATTCAAAGGCATCCGGTTGATAGATTACATTGCTAATCGTGCGTGGAAATGAAGCGCTTTTAGTCCGATTTAATATAACTGCGCCAACAGCTACCTTGCCGATTAACGGTTCATCTGCCGCTTCCCCTTCAATCACCTGAGCGAGCAATGTAATATCACCCCGGTCTGTAGCTACACCCCTGGAGACAACCGGTACATTATCGGGCGCACTCAATCCTAGCGCATCCCAGGTAGTCTTGCCCACTACACCGTCAGCAGCCAAGCCGTTGCTGCGTTGAAATTTGCGAACGGCCTGGGAGGTTGAGCCGCCAAAGATCCCATCCACTATGCCATCGTAGTAACCCCACTGGCTGAGCTTTTGTTGGACACGCGATACATCATTTCCTGCGCTTCCCCAATACAGGGTTGGGTTCTGCGCAACTGCCTGCCGCTCCAGCACTGCTATACCGACCAGGATAAAAACAATGAGGAAACTAGCATAAACTGCTATTGTCTTCTTAGATAAGTATCTACTGTAATTTATGATCATCACCTCCTTATAATATTTTCTCTGAATTTCCAAATTTCATGTAGGTTTAATTTATTTTTTTAGACTACGCTGCATAAGTTTCTGCAGCAGTAGCCTCTTACAGAACCACGTACGGGCTTCGTAAATGCTCCTGATAGACCCTTAGCAAATCTCCCAAATGTGATGCAAAATGCCGGCATAAGGCGAAGCCAAATTTATTAACCCGATCGCGTAGAGCCAGCTATTAGTACCATGTGGGCATGGCTGGGCGAACACAAAAAGGAAGGGCAAAATGACTGCCCTTCCTAAGGTAAATACGAACTGACAACTACTCAAAATTATGGCTCACGCAATAAATCCGGCTCTTGCTCTTTAAATACATTAATTATTTCTTTTTTAACAGCTAGCTGACCAGTCTTTTCTATTTCGTAAAAATATTTAACAATACCCGCATAGATTGCCCAGGCTACTTTATTTTGATGGTCCTGATTCAGCAAGAGTCTGCTTTCGTCAGTTATAAAACCCGTCTTAACAAGCACCGCAGGTACAATGGTATCCCCGGTGAGGTAATAATCAACCTCTTTAGCAAACCAATCAATGTTTTTTAGTTGTGCTGACAATTCGGAATGGATGGACTGGCCGGCCAGCTTGCTGTTTGGGAAACCGGACTGGCCAAAGGTCTGCTCGACGGCCGTGGGGTAACTGTTAACATTAATCCTGATATACAGGTCTGGTTTAAGCTCACTGGCCTGCGCCCCTCTTTTTTTTAGATCTTCCGTGTTCTTCGTTGACATACAGATATCACTGAGCTCACTGAAATCGCTACCGGTCTCCTCGGTCATTAACACCATCGCTCCGGATTTTCTGAGAAAGACAGCCAGGTTATTTGCTATGGACACACTAATCTCTTTTTCTAAATAACCGTTATTCCCCTTTAGTCCAGGATCTAATCCACCATACCCCGGATCAATGATAATAATTTTATTAGCAACCGCCCATGATAGGACTGCAACTTCTTGCTGTACATCCCTTTTACTGAAAACCCCGGATAATAGATAAGACAGGAGAAATAGTAGAAATAGTAAAATAAAGAGTCGCTTCTTAATTCTAAAGGTTTTTATGACCGTAAATGACAAAAAAAACCCCCCTTGTTGACTGCTTCCTGGTAAATGGTATGCACTCAACAAAGTAAATATGTAATTTTATGGTTTATGAAATTAATTTAGTTAATATCTGAAGCCCCTGGGCAATTGGCTCAAAAATAACCTGACTGAACAAAGTCCCAAGAAGGTTTGAAAACGCCAGGTAAAATATGATTTGTTTTAACTCTGCCTCATCTTTTTCTCCTCTGGCAACAGCGTCAGTGACCCTGGCAAGAACTGGGTCAACCATCATTACATTTAGCACAATCGAAGCGTTCCCTACTATGGATGCCATCAACACAGCGGTAGAACGGAACTCTGGATAAAGAGCGCCAGCATAAAGTCCAGATAAAACATTGGCGGTCCACAAGCTATAGCTGATCAGGTTCCAGTAAAGAAAACTACTTGGTATAGTCATCCGGCTAAAAAGGATTCTTTTTAATGTCAACCAGGAAGGTAACCTAAACTTTACAATGCCACTGCCGGGTCTTAGCATTGATCCCAGAATCATCATTATCACTCTAAAAACTGAGCCAGTCTGCCCAAAAGCGTTAATTGAATTTGAAAAAGAAGTAATAAAGCTTGGGATTAGCAGCATACCTAGAAAAGTACCTGTGGTGGCGCCGAAAATAATCATGCGAAGTTTTAGGTTTAAGCCTGACAGTGCTTCCAGATAGGGCAATGAGCTGGTACCGTTAACTCCCGGCTCCACTAATAGTGACTGACTGCTTGCATCATCAATAATACGCTCTACAGTTGAAGCAAGCAAGGGAGATTGGAGAGTATTGGCAAAACTTGCTGCCAGGTATACCACTCCGAAAAGCGAGATAGCTGTAGCAAGATGACCAGTGCGAACACCTGCCAGACGGGATGAACGAGTCAAGGTATTAATCAAGTTAATAATAACAGTAAGCAGGAAGACTAACAATAAACGTTCCACGGTTCCTCCCATGAATATCTCTAGTACAATAAATGGTTCCCAACCAAAAATTCCCTTAGATATATTATACTACAGCGATCCTAATAATACTAAAAGCAACAACTTTCAGTATAACTGAATCAGATATAGGAAAAAACATTATAAACTAAAAAAAGGAAGGATTCCTTCCTTCCTTTTGATCGGACTTTTAAATCTGATGAATTATTGTATATGAACTAACGTTTTGAGAACTGAGAAGCCTTACGGGCCTTTTTAAGACCGTATTTTCTGCGCTCTTTCATACGCGGGTCCCTGGTTAAAAAACCTGCTTTCTTTAACATTGGTCGAAGATTGGGATCAGCTTGCATTAGGGCACGGGCAATGCCCATCTTGATAGCACCCGCCTGTCCGCTGATACCTCCGCCTAGAACTTTAGCGTGGACATCAAAACGCCCGGCTGCACCAATCAAATCCATAGGCTGGCGTACAATCACCTCAAGTGATCTTCGGCCAAAATAGTCACCAAGCGGTCTGTTATTAATAATAATTTTCCCTTCACCAGGCACCAGAAACACCCTGGCAACTGAGTTTTTCCTCCGGCCGGTACCATAAAACATCACTTGTGCCACTTACAATTTTCCTCCTTCCCTACTGCACTAGCCAGGCTTCAGGTTTCTGCGCCTGATGAGGATGTTCCGAACCTCTATATACCTTTAACTTTCTAGCTAAGTCTACCCCCAAACGGTTGTGAGGCAACATCCCCCTGATTGCTTTTTCCACTATTTTTTCGGGTCTGCTTTTCATTAAAATACCATAGCTTACCTCTTTTAAGCCGCCTGGAAAACCGGAGTGCCGTATGTATTTTTTATTCGCTAGCTTGTTTCCGGTTAATACAATCTTATCTGCATTGATCACAATCACATGATCACCAGTATCCACATGGGGAGTAAAATCAGGCTTGTGCTTTCCCCGTAATATCCGGGCCGCTTCAGTGGCCAGCCTGCCAAGAACCTTACCCTCCGCATCCAGGATGTACCACTTGCGCTCTTTTATATCAAGAGGCTTGGCCATATAGGTCTTCATGTTAAATTCCCTCCTAAAAAACAAAACAATATGGTATATAAACGGCCCGGGGCTATGAGCTATCATAAAACCATAACCTAATATATAACATAAAGTATATCGCGTGTCAAGATTAAACTCATATAAAGTCCGGAAACAGTCCCATTCAATCTAAAGCTGGCGGATAATATACCTTTTCTAAACTCAGTCCCCTTGCCGGCGCTGCCGGGCCACCCCTGTGGCTGTCCCGGCTTGCTAGGATGTCTGATACTTCATCTGGCGTTATTTTCCCTAGACCGACCCGGATCAATGTGCCGCTTATCATGCGGGCCATATGGTAAAGGAAACCTTCCGCAAGCAAATCAATATAAATAAGGTCAGCAGATCTAGTTAACTGTATCTGGTAAAGCTTGCGCACTGTTGTCCTTACCGGGGTTCCTAGCGCCCGGAAGGCGCTAAAATCGTGCTTACCCAAGAGGTTGCTGGCTGCTTTCTGCATTGCTGGAAGATCTAGCAATTTAGGAATGTGATAGCTATACAGCCGCATAAATGGGGAATGCCATTTTCCATTGTAAATAGTATAGCGATAGGATTTGGCTACAGCGGAAAAGCGGGCATGGAAATTCGCAGGTACTTCCTCAGCTGATAATGTCACGATATCCCTTGGTAAAATACTGTTTAATGCGCTGGTTACGCGATCCACAGGCACGGGCCAGTCATCTGACATAAAGTTAATCACCTGACCCCCGGCATGTACCCCTGCGTCAGTCCTTCCGGCGCCGATAACCTGGACTGGCTTTTTAGCCAATGCTGAAAGACATTCCTCCAGCACACCTTGAATGGTGTTAAGCTTTGTGCCACGTTGCTCCTGGAAACCGTGATAATTAGTACCGTCATATGCTATAGTAACTTTTATATTTCGCATCGTTAACTCCAGAATCATAAACCGGCTGCTCCTGCCAAAACTGCCAAAGATATACTAATGATGATGTAGTCCGGCAATCTAAAAACTAAACTGTTCATTCTGGTCCGGTTTGCACCGCCACGGTAGCACCGGGCTTCCATCGCTATAGCTAGTTCCTCAGCACGCCGCAACGCTCCGGCAAAAAGGGGCACAAATAATGGAAGTAAGTTTTTAGCCCTCCCGACTACTCCACCGGAGTTTAACCTGGCGCCACGTGATTGCTGGGATTTTATTATTATATCAGCCTCAGTCAGCAATATGGGAACAAAACGCAGGGCGATGGTCATCATCATAGCTAGTTCGTGAGTAGGCACCCCGACACGCTTCAATGGTGCAAAAATACTTTCCAGGCCGGCAGTTAGATTGATTGGTGAAGTGGTTAAAGTGAGCAGGGAAGCAATCAGAATTACAAGCGACAGTCTGACAAAAATCAGGCTGCCCGCCTCTAGTCCTTCCCGTGAAACCCTAAGCGGACCTAACGCTAATAATACATCGTTACCTGGTGTAAACAAAAGTTGCACTAGAAAGGTAATAGCCAGAAGTACCCAAAATGAGCGTAACCCTCCAATAAACAACCTGGCAGGAAGCCTGGAAAGAAAAATCAACAACATTGTAAGCCCCGCAAGTAGGGTAAACTCATACCATTTATTAGCTATTATAACTGAAATAGCTATTGCAAGCACGCAAACCACCTTAGCCCGTGGATCAAGGCGGTGGAAAAACGAGTTACCTGGAATATACTGCCCAAATGTTCTACCAGCTAACATACTAACAGGCTGCCTCTCATCTCAGAATCGATGCTAGAAACCAAAAAGTTTGATTATTCATGATTAACCCATATTACCTTAAGTCACTATTTCAGCCAGCCACTTAATCATGATTCGTTTCATGCTGCGACAAAATATCTTTATTTTTATCACTCTGTTTGAGCAGCCTAGCAATTTCATCGACCGCATCTTCGGTGGTAAGTATATCAGTGCGGACTGGCTTACCGTTGGCAGACAATTGAAGCATTAATTCAACCGTCAGCGGGACATCCAGCCCCACAGAACGCAGTTTCACAGACTTGTTAAAGATTTCTAATGGCGAACCTTCAAGAGCCAGGCGGCCATGATCCAACACCGCCATCCGTCCCGCCCACCGTGCCACTTCTTCCATGCTGTGGGAAACCAGCACCACTGTTACCCCCCGCTCTTTACGAAGACAATCAATACGCTCCATCAACTGTCTTCTGCTAACCGGATCCAGACCGGCGGTTGGCTCGTCAAGCACCAGCACTTCTGTATGGAGGGCCAATACACCAGCTATTGCAACCTTTCTGCGTATCCCGCCGCTCAAGCTAAAGGGAGACATATCGCTAACCCTGTCCGGTTCAAGGCCAACCAGATGCAAGGCGTCTGCTACCCGCTCTTCAACTTCTGCAACACTCAGGCCTAAATTGATCGGACCAAAGGCCACATCTTTATATACTGTTTCTTCAAAAAGCTGCTGCTCAGGCTGCTGAAACACCAGTCCTACCTTTCTCCACAGTTCGCGGCGCAATGCACTATTCGAAACATCGACACCACATACCTGTAAGTTTCCTCGGGTAGGCGCCATAATGCCGTTAAAAAGCTGAACAAGGGTGGATTTGCCGGAACCGGTGGCCCCAACTAGCGCATAAAATTCACCTTGTTTAATTTCTAAAGAAATATCTTTCAGGGAGGTAACTTCAAAAGGAGTGCCCTGCGAATAAATATGTGTCAGGTTTTCTGCCTTGATTATCGACATATATATGACACCATATCCCTAACAGTGATAATGTTTTCCGGTACTAAAAAGCCCCGCCTCCTAAGGCGACGGGCAATTTTAGCCGCAACGGGCAGTTCCAAACCCAGATCCTGCAGCAATTCATCCATTGAAAATACCTCGGCCGGCGTCCCTGCCAGTTTAGGACTACCTCCGGACATAACAATAATTCTGTCAGCTTCCGCAGCTTCTTCCATCTGGTGAGTAAGCAACACAATCGTAACACCCATAGAACCCCTCATCCTGCTTAA
>JAQVGZ010000152.1 GCA_028696455.1 Desulfotomaculaceae bacterium
ATAGAGAAATCCATCGGGGCCAACACGGTAATTAACTGTCACGCATACTATGCCGTCGCGGGCAAAACGACTGCCATCATAAAAAGGCACTGCAGACGAACCAAGCTCAAAGGCGCCGCCATGAATCCAGACCATCACCGGCCGCCCCGCTGCCCCGGAGCCAGGTGACCAGATATTAAGACTTAAGCAATTCTCACCGTTTACAGCATTATCAGGCAAAAGAGCACTTAATGGGGGAGGAAAACCAAGCTGGGGCACCCTTGGGCCAAAGGCTAGAGCATCCCTCACGCCTGCCCAAGGCTCAACCTCTTGTGGCGGACGGAATCGGTTGGGTCCATACGGCGCCGCAGCATAGGGTATACCTTTAAATGTGTTCACATCATCGGCAACAATGCCACGCAACTTTCCATACTTGGTTTCTACAATTACTTCCATGCGTTTTACTGGTTTTGAAAGCAAACCAACCTGACTTGAATAAACCAGAATCGTTTAGTTTGGTATTATCTATCGGGTGTGATCTGCTAAAAACCTTTCTCCTTTCATATTTTATTAAGAAGCCCTTCACGAGGGCGAAGTATAGCAATAACTCATTGGTGTTCGGTTAAGCCCTAAATATACCACTATCAACCAGGGATGGTGTTTTATCCCTGGGAATGGATAACGAAAAGATGACGAAAATTGTTGAAATTGTTCTTTAAAAGAAGGAATGTGCCCCCCTCTTTGTGGAATTATCCTCCAAATAATGTTTAAGAGGAGGTTCCAAATTGGCTCCAATTCCCAGGAATATTAACCCTTACGAGATCGAAAACGTTCTAAATGAAATGTTCTCCCCAGAGTGGCTGAGAGACACAGCGGCCAAAGTCGGTTACGTCCAGCGCAACCGGAAGATCGACCCGGTCACCTTTTTTTGGGTTGTAGTGCTCGGCTTTGGAGTTGGAATGCAGCGGACCCTCGCCTCCTTAAGAAGGGCTTACGAGACGGCGTCGGCTGAAACACTCGTACCATCATCATTTTATGGCCGCTTTAATAATAGGCTCATTGTCTTTCTTAAAGAATGTTTGGCGCACGGCATAGCAGATCTAGTAAGCCACACCAGCCTCACGCTTTCAGATAAACTGAAGGGGTTCAAGGACCTGGTAGTAGCAGACGGTACGATTATTAGACTGCACGATAAATTAGCCGAACAGTTCCCGGGAGCAAGGGGCAAGGCCGAGCTCAAGATACATACCGCCACAGGGATCACCGGCAACACAAAGAGCATTGCAATTTATTCCGGCAAGACTGCTGAAATCAAGACCATGCGCATCGGATCCTGGGTGAAGGACAACATTCTCCTGTTTGATCTCGGCTACTTTAAGTACGAGCTGTTCAGCAGGATTAGAGACAATGGCGGCTACTTCGTAAGTAGGCTTAAGCAATCAGCCAATCCTACCATAGTTTCGGTACTGCGTACCCACCGGGATAATACGATCGACATTGCCGGCAAAAAGCTTAAGGATATACTCCCCCAACTGAAGCAGGAAGTGATCGACGTGGAGGTGGAGGTCTCCTTCAAAGGCAATACTTCTAAGATTAAGAAGGCCAAGGAAGACGGGTCGTTCGAAATCTATCATCCCAGGGTTGGCACACCTAAAGTTAAAGAGACCTTCCGGCTGGTAGGAGTGTTTAATAAGGAAACCAAAAAGTATCACCTCTACCTCACCAACATAAGCCCGGAACAGCTCACGGTAGAAGATGTGGCGCTCCTTTACAGGGCACGCTGGAGTGTGGAACTACTTTTCAAGGAATTGAAGAGTCTTTATCAGTTGGATGTAATATCCAGCGGGGCGCCCGCCGTGGTAGAGTCGCTGGTGCTGGTGGCCATGCTGACCCTGGTGGTAAGCCACCGGCTGCTTAACCATATGCGACTTTTGGCTCCGGAGAAAAGCACCCGTTTTACCCCTCTACGGTGGGCCGAGTCGTTTTACGCTATTGCGCCAGTTATTATGAGCCGTGTACTCAAGGCTGTTGGCATTGACGAGGATCCTTTCCAGCTTATTATTTACTTCATGGGTGAGGGCATTGATCCCAACGTTAACAGAGAACGGCTGTTGTCACCCTGGGTAAAAGCGGTGAATTCCCAGGGAATAAATGCCATGGATTAACATTTATGGTAAAAAAATCACGCATGAGGAACCGCCTGCTTACCAATCTGCATATCTAAGGATAACCATTTTACTTGCTGTGTTTCTTTTGTTTGACTGCGGAGTTTCTGGCGCCAGTAATAAAACTGATTTTCTTTGATGGTCTGTTCTTTACACCAGGCTGCGATACTTTTTCCGCTGACTTCGTATTCTGCCAGCCGCTGTTTCCATATGCTGCGAAGTTTAATATCCATCCCTGAACATCCTTCCCTTATCTTAATGTCCAGGTCAATTCTCTCATATCATTATTTTGTCTTAAAGGTGTTTTGTTTTTGACGCTTACCTATAAAATTTAAAAGATGCCGTTAGACGGCATCTTTTAAATTAAGAAATTCGTATCCTAACTTGGTCAGGCTGCACATTTTGCTCTTTCCTTCAGTATTAACGTCAACTAATCCGAGTGCGTATAGCTGCATGACTACGTGGTCTAAAACGGCTCTTTTTACTTTAGCTGTAAGTGACAAATCTTCCTTATTTATTGGGCCGGTATCTTCCAAGGTTTTAATTACTCTTTCGGCCTCTTCCGGCAAGCGCTTTTGCACCCCGTGAAAGTATTCTAGTAGTGACATTACAATTGCTCCTTTCAAATAACTTTATTAATATTATTGTCACTTGCTCAATTAATTAAACATTGGAATGGTTTACCATAAAGGCTCTGAGCGGGTTATTGCTATTGAGAAAGAATATATGTAATTATTAAAATAATTTTTGGTTTTGCAGGTGCCGGGAAAACCTCTAATAGGGTCGTCTTAGCCCTCCTGGTGAACCTATGGGTAATATAAATTCAAAGGTGAGCCCGGGAATATGGCCAAACTTAGCTGCGACAGTCGGAAAAAGCTCCCGGTAGCTGTCCTGCCATCTCTTTCAGCAATGA
>JAQVGZ010000066.1 GCA_028696455.1 Desulfotomaculaceae bacterium
GGCAGCCCGGGAATACCGGGGTTGCCGAAATCAACCGGCGCCTCCATGGCCTCGGCAAAAAACTCCCTGAACCCTCTCAGCTTGCTGGTTCCCCCGCTGATAATAAACCTGTCAATGAGCCTGGCATCCTTTTGTGACGCATAATAGTCCAGGGAGCGGCGAATCTCACGAACCAAACTAGAAAGCCCGGCGCGCAGTGAATAGTCCATCTGCATGGCGCCGGCCGCCGCTGCTGCCGCCTCCTCCGCACTGAGCAACTCCCCCTGTTCTTCCTTCAGCTGCTGTGCTTCTTTAAATTCAAGCCCGTAGTTTTCCGCCAAAGACTGGGTCAGTAAATTACCGCCGACTGGCAAGATCCTGGACAGCTGCAGTGTCCGGTCACTTACAACCAGGAACTGGGTGCTGGCCGCTCCGATATCCAGGATGCCGGCAGTACCCTCCCTGGCCGGCGAGGAGTCTAGGCCGCAGAATACCCGCCACAGGCACAGTGACTGTACATCGATAGCAGCCACGACCAGGCCGGCTCTGATAAAGATCTCATAGTAATCATAAACAAAGGAGGAAGGCACCGCGGCAAGCAGCAAGTGCAGGTACCTTTCACCGTCGGACTCTATTTCACCTAGATTGAGGTATCTGATATTAAGCTCATCAACCGGAATGGGAATGAACTTCTCTGCCTCAAACATAATCGCGGTTTCCAATTCCCTGGCGGGCATTACCGGCACTTTGATGTGTCTTGTAATGACCCGGTCTCCGCTGATCGTAGCAATCACTTCTTTACTTTGGATCCCTGTGTATAGAGTCACCTCATTAAGAGCGTTTACCAGGTCTTCGTCACCATCCGGGTCTCCAATCCCCGCGGGTGTTGGCAGCCGGCCGGAAGCGATGACCTCGGGGTAGCCGTTTGCGGTGCTGATTTCCACTACTTTAATTTCCCTGGAACCGATATCGACCGCTGCAAACTGGGTCTTTTTCGGCGCCAGCTTGTGGAGCAATTCTTTGGATAGAGACCCCCTTATATTCGGAAACTTAGTACCACTTGATGCTTTTTTATCCTGGCGGCGACCATACCTGATCCGCTGAAATACTTGCAAAACGTCTGCTCCTCCCATGATGCCCGATTAACTAACAACATGATAATTTGAGACAAATACTGTATTAAGGACTAGCCGGTTTTTCTTAAAAGACTGAGAACTGCTCTTTCCAAGAAGTTATACTAACCCCGGTGGTGATCCAATCAGGCTGGTTTTGCTGTAAAAAATCCTCATAAGTTACCGTGGCATTGTTACTAACATCTACCACATTACACATTACGCTGCCGTGGAAATTCGCATTATTGTCGATGACGATCTTGTTCGGGCTATATAACAGGGCATACGCTGTAATATTTTTACTTACCTCTATGCCAACGCCGTTGACATTGCCAAAAGAGATAACAGCAAGACTTGACCCGTCATCCGCCCTATTTAAATTGTTATTAATACTCACCTTACCTCCGGCGATAATTGCTCCATTGCCTGAGTATGTTCCTGATATACTGATATCTCCGGGAGTATACGAGATACCGTCCACGTTAAATGAACCGGCTAGGTTGCCGTTAAGCATATGATCCGCATTCCGTGCATACCAATCCTGATCCAGCACCGGAAAGGGGGCTGGATCTACATTAACGGCCTCGGCTTCGTCAGGGTGCAGCGCGCCTGTGGAGGCGCCACTTCCCATGGTTAAGGTACCGTTATAATAAACATCCCCCGTTATTATTGCGTTATTACTCAGGATCACGTCCCCTACAGCGTTGACATTTCCGGTGATTTTAGCATTGTTGTAAAGGATAACATCTCCCGCAACATCAACGTCCATAGTTATCTGGACATTGTTGGCCAGGATCAGATCCCCACCTGTGACAACTTTAGTTGCGCTCATATTATTTTCCAGCGAAACATTGCCGACAGCTGTAATTACACCTGATACATTACTGTTATTAGTAAAGATTAGTTCGTCAGTCGAAGTAACATCCGAGTTAATAACGCTATTATTGGCAAAGGTTGACGGGAAATTGACAGTTACTCCGGCCGGGAGATTAACCGGATCGTACATCTTACCCTCGATCTCGATAGTGCGCCTGGCGTCCTGGTATTGGCCCAAAGACTTAATATAAAATGTGGTCGGGTTGTCTGCAAAAGATGTCCTTTTTACCGTCACGCTCGTAATTTGCCCGCCGTCGATATAAGGAAAAGGTGTACCGCTGAAAATTCCATCCGGGGAACCTATATATTTAATATCAGTATTATAGGGCAGTCCTTTTAGCCAAAAGGGATCGTTCTTTATCCTGGCCATAGCCTTTTCGACACCGGCATCGGCAACATAATAGGCCTGCACCATTTTACTTTCTTCAAAGGACGCCTTGCGGCTCTCGCTGCCCTGGGTCAGCATCGACGAGCCCATCAAAAGGAGCAGCAGCATGATCATCATAACCAGGACCAGCGCCTGGCCGGATTGATTTTTGAACCTGTTCATGGCAAAGCCCTCAAACTTACTTTCTGGGTTAACACAACCGGGTCCACATTGCTGCCTTCTTTTTTAGCCGTAATCGTTATGGTTACGAGGTTGATATACACCGTCCAGGTAGTGGGATAAAGTTGCTTGTGCTGAGCAATGTTAGACTCGTTAATAACTGCCCCGGCTGAGGTGGTGTAAACAAATTTGATACTCTCAATATCACTGGCCACCGGGTTGTAGCCCCATCCCGACGCGCCCTGCTCACCGCGGATCAATTCGTGTGCAGAACAATAATATTTAACATTCTTTCCCTCAGCGGTTTTAAAACAAAGGTTATTGATATCACTCGCAGAGGAGATGCCTTCCGTATACCGCATTTCCCTGCCCATCCGGTCCAGGGAAATGCGCAGGCTGTCGTACATATCAACCTTGTGTTCACCCTGCTTCCAGAAAACAAAACCCTGGGCAAAAAGTCCAAAGGCCGCCAGGAAAAGGATACTAAGCAACAAGATTGACAGCATCAGTTCAGCCAGGGTGAAACCGCGCTCGTCATGCAAATGCTCCACTGGTTTCACCTCTTTGTGATTTCGGCAGTAAGGGCAACTTGTTTGTCGACTCCCCCGTCGCTGTAAAAAACAGTTACAGTAACCGTCTTGTTTAAGTCGTCAGGACCGGCCGGGTTTGGTTCAACAGTTAATGTATACGAAAAACCGTCAAACTGGGCATAGTCACTTTCCGTTGAAAAATCTGTTAAAGCGGCATTCATAACATTATTAAAGGGCTTGTGTTTGGTTTCTTCTATTTTACTCTGGGCAAGTGTCAGGGCGGTATTGAGGCGGGAGGTACCGGCATTTTGCCGGCTGCCCAGGGCAAAGCTGTCCATCACCGTTACCAGAGTCATGGTTAAGATCACAAAGGCCACCAGCACTTCAATCAGGGTCAGGCCCCGCTCGTTATTTAAAACCTTCATTTCTAACCGTCACCCCGCCTATATCCAGGTTGTATTACGGTGCGGTTTCGCTGACCCGCACGCGGCCAACCGGATCCACAACAACGTATAAAAATTTACCGGTTTTCCGGTCCTGCAGGCTGATATGCCCGCCGAACCTGTTGTAAGGAATACCGTTTGCAGCTAATTCCAGCTTATTGTTATTCGGTGTCATAAAGCCGTGAACAAAAACCAATCGAACACTGGAGGGAAGATTTACAGTCTTGTAGGGAGTTGTGCCGTTTCTTAAATAATACCTGTCATTAGCGGTGTTAAACAACATATTGAAGTTTGAGCTTTCGTTTTTAATGGCAGTTTGTTGGATTGAACGAATATCTGAAGCCAGAAGCCTGGCTGAGTTGTCCAGGTTGTAGTAGCCGATGGTTTTGTTATAATTTGGTAATGCGATTGCCACCAACAAGCCAGTAATGATTAAAACAACAACTGTTTCAATAAGAGTAAAACCATTGCTATTAATAAGCTTTTGAACAATCATATACCGATTAAATTTCTTCATATTATTTATCCTAAAAAGGGTAAACAGTTAGGTAAGACAGTAACTGTCTTACCTAACTAAGCAAAAATATATTATGATTCGGGTTCAGGTTCAGATTTAATTTCAATATCACCAATATCGTCAGTTGCAACTGGTGTAGTTCCAACAACAAGCACCAGTGCTGTGGGTTGCCCTTGTGATTCTAATGGGTTAGATGTACTAGATACAATAATGTTATCTCCACCTGTAGCATCATTATCTTGTTTATCAGGACCATATGAAATGAAATAATAAATTGGATCACCTTCATTAGTTGCACTAGCATTACCTGCTATTGCACCTATATAATGGTACGGTGTTCCCCATGGATCTACATTTTCGATATCTATTCCGGCTTCAGTCAGAACCTTCTTAACTGAACCGACTACATCTTCATCAACCACAGCTTTCGGAGCAGTTAACCCACCATTCTGAGCAGGATCAATACTCCAAACATCTACTGCCGTTTTCATTGATTTTAACTCGGAGACAGCTCTCTTCACCTTGGCCTTATCAGTTTGTTTACTCATAATCGGTATAGCTATAGCTGCCAAAATTCCGATAATGATTACAACCACCATCAGCTCAATCAGAGTGAAGCCGCGTTCGTTTCTGGCAATTTTCATTATTTCACCTCCTCTCTTTTATTGATTATTGTTTCTTACTTAAATACCTGGCTGAAATTGCAGCCAAGATTTATTTTACATTTTCGATAACACTGAACATTGGCAGCATAATGGAAAGGATAATAAACCCCACTACCCCACCCATCCCGACAATCAATACCGGCTCCAGCATGGAAGAGAGCCTGGACACCAGGTCATCCACTTCCCGCTCATAGAAGTCGGCGATCTTCTCCAGGAGGGTGTCGATCGCACCGGTTTCCTCGCCGATTGCCATCATTCTGGTCACCATCGGGGGGAATACCCTGCTTTTTTGCAACGGCAAAGAGATACTTTGTCCCTCTTTGATACTGTCTTCGGCTTCTTTGATGCTTTTAATTACCGCATAATTCCCCGCAATGTTTTTTACCACTTCTAGGGACTGCAGTACCGGAACGCCGCTTTTTAATAAGGTGCTCAAAGACCGGCAGAAGCGGGCGACGATAATCTTTTGGATCATCGGGCCGAATACAGGAAGTTTGAGAACCACCTGATCCTTGACCTCCCTGCCCTTCTCCGTCTTAACAGCCTGCTTGTATCCGAAAACTGCCCCCGCAATCAAAAACAGGACGATATACCAGAAATTTTTCAAAAAATCGCTAAACATAATAATCATTTGAGTAGTTAGCGGAATTGGAGCATCCATATCGCTAAGCATGGTCATAAACTGCGGTACTACAAAGATCAGCAGCGCGGCTATGGCCAGGATGGCCACCACCACCACTACCGCCGGGTAGGTCATGGCCGACTTCACTTTTTCCTTTAGCTCATGCTCCTTTTCAAAATTTGCGGCCAGCCGTTCTAGCACCTGGTCCAGCGCTCCACCCACCTCCCCGGCCTCCACCATACTAATGAAGATCGGTGGAAAAACTTTTGGAAAGGACTTGAAGGACTCGGCCAGAGACACCCCGCCCTCAATATTTTCAGTAACTCTCTTCATCGTCTCCTTGAGTAATTTGTGGTCACATTGCTGCATCAATATATTTAAACTCTGCAGGATGGGGACACCAGCCTGGGTCATGGTGGCAAACTGGCGGCACATAACAGACAGGTCCTTGGTGCTGACTTTCTTTTGAAATATTTTGTTCAGGTTTATAGATACTTCTCCTGCCAGTGTTTCTTTGATCTCCACCACAAAAAACTTGCGTTCCCTGAGGAGAGTTATGGCTTTATTCCGGTTTTCCGCCTCGACTTTCCCCGTAACCAGTTTGCCGGACTGATTACGGGCTTTATAGGCAAATTTTTGGGGCATTTAATCACCGCTTAATTTTTTCGCCTGATATGCTTCCAGGTAATAATAACATAAAAAAACTTTATATTAATGCAGCAGGTCCCCCTAAATTTGTTCATATATACCGTATTAAGTACATAGCAACAACTTTTAGATAAACCAACCACTGTCGTAATTGCTTTAAGCTTGATATTCTATTTACAACATTTTGGACAAGGTTTCCACATCGTTGGCGCGGCTCAAAGCGTCTTCCCTGCTGATCATTTTCTTCAAATAGAGAGCACGCAGGGCCATATCGAGGGTCTGCATACCAAATCTGGCGCCCGTTTGAATTTGACTGTTGATCTGGTAGGTCTTGCCTTCACGGATGAGGTTGCGGATAGCCGGTGTCGCCACCAGTATCTCTATCGCCGCCACCCGGCCGGGTTGATCCATCCTGGGGACCAGGGTCTGGGCGATAATGCCCTGGAGGGTGCTCTCCAACTGGACTCTGATCTGCTGCTGCTGGTGGGGCGGAAAAACGTCAATGATCCGGTCGATAGTCTGGGCGGCACTGGAGGTATGCAGCGTGCCTAGAACCAGGTGACCGGTTTCAGCAGCGGTAATGGCAGTACCGATCGTCTCGGGGTCGCGCATTTCACCGACCAGGATTACATCCGGGTCTTCCCGCATGGCTGCGCGCAGCGCGCTGGCGAACGAGCAGGTGTCCCT
Source organism: Desulfotomaculaceae bacterium (assembly GCA_028696455.1). GTDB lineage: Bacteria > Bacillota > Desulfotomaculia > Desulfotomaculales > Pelotomaculaceae > MVQL01. The sequence goes on from JAQVGZ010000066.1 coordinate 6,627, forward strand.
TCCTACCTCACGCTGGTTGATTATACATTTATTATGCTGGTGTACAAATTCGATCGGGTCCTCCAGAGTTATGATATGGTGATGGCGCTCCCGGTTGATCAGGTCAATCATGGAGGCCAGGGTGGTAGATTTACCGCTGCCGGTCGGGCCGGTGACCAGGACCAGGCCCCTTGGTTTACGGGAGAGGTCCGCCAGCACCTCTGGCAGACCAAGTTCCTGAAACGAAAGGATCTTCGAGTTAATCAGGCGAATCACAAAACCTGCGTTACCCTGCTGCTTGAAGGTGTTGATGCGAAACCGGCCTACCCCGGCAATAGCGTACGAAAAGTCCAGCTCACCAATCTCCTGAAATTTCCGGTATTGCTCCTCAGTCATTATCTGGCGCACTAGCAGTTCCGTGTCCTCCGGCGTCAATTTGCCGGTCGCCGCAGCCTCAGCGCTCAGCCTACCCTGCCATTCCGGCGCATCGAAGGGCAACAGGGTGCCATGCAGGCGGAAAGCCGGGGCGCTATTGACGGTAACGTGGACGTCGGAGGCGCCCAGCTTAAAAGCAAGTTTAAGTATTGTATCAGCAGTCATCATCGCTTACTTGCCCCCCAATTAAGCCGGTTATTATGTTTCACCGGTATAGGCTACCCTCATCACTTCTTCGATTGTGGTCAGGCCGGCCAGGGCTTTCTGGATGCCGTCCATTTTCAGGCTGATCATTCCCTCGGCCAGGGCTTGCCGCTTGATTTCGTCCGTTGGGGCATTTCTGATAATCAACGGGCGAAGCCCCATGGTCACGGGTATTACCTCATGGACAGCCAGGCGGCCCTTATAGCCGATATTCCCGCAGCTATCACAGCCGGCCCCCCTGTACAAAGTCACCGGCTGATCGGGCTCAGCCCCAATAAAGGCCCGCTCCGGGGCATCCGGTGCTAATTCGTAAACCTGGCGGCACTGCGGGCAGATCAGCCTGACCAGGCGCTGCGCAACTGTGATGAGCACAGACGAGGCTACCAGAAACGGCTCGATCCCCATATCGACCAGGCGGGTAATCGCCCCGGCAGCGTCATTGGTATGGAGGGTGGAAAGGACCAAATGGCCGGTAATGGCAGCCCTGACGGCAATTTCAGCAGTTTCACTGTCGCGGATTTCGCCGACCATGATGACGTCCGGGTCCTGCCGGAGGATGGATCGCAGCCCCGCCGCGAAGGTCATCCCGGCCTTGACATTAACCTGCGTTTGGTTTATCCCGTCCAGCATGTATTCAACTGGGTCTTCAATAGTAATAATATTTTTTTCGTGGGTGTTAATCTCATTAAGCGCAGTATAAAGAGTAGTAGTCTTTCCGCTGCCGGTAGGCCCGGTCATTAAAAGCATCCCGTAGGAACTTTTCAGGGCGCTGGTAAATCTCTGCAGGTTAAGCGCCCCAAAGCCAATCTTTTCAATCTTATAAGATTTAATGCTGCCCTTGTCCAGGAGCCGGGACACTATCTTTTCACCATATACTGTAGGTAAAGCGGATACCCTGAGGTCTATTTCCCTTTCTTTAATTTTTAGGCGAATTCTGCCGTCCTGGGGAGTTCGCCTTTCGGAAATATCCATATCAGACATGATTTTTACTCTTGAAACTACCGCTGACTGAATTTTTTTCGGCAGTTTCATTACTTCACGGAGCATTCCGTCAATCCGGTACCTGACCCGGACCAGATGTTCCTGGGGCTCGATATGGATATCGCTGGCGTCCTGCTCTATAGCCTGGAGAAATATTGAGTTTACCAGGCGCACAACCGGCGCCTCGTCAACTACTTCTTCCTCCAAAGCCACGGCTTCTTCTTCCTGCCGTCCTGCCAGCAGTTCAAACTCCTCAAATATCTTATCCACTTCCGGAAGGCCGAAATGCTTTTGGATTACTGCTAAAATATCCCTCTCTCCGGCCTGGACAGGCTCGATTTCGCATCCCGTGCTCAGGCGCAGATCATCTATTGCTAAAACGTCCATAGGATGTGCCATAGCCACCGTTAGACAGTTACCTTCTTTTTTTAAAGGAATCACCTTGTGTCTGCGCACTAGTTGTTCAGGCACCGTTTTGAGCAGCGTGGGCTCTATCTTATCCAGTCTGATTTTTTGTACACCCAGAATTTCATTTATAACCTCTTCTGAGACCATACCCAGCTTAATCAGAATCTCACCTAAAAACCCGCCGCTCCGTGATTGCACACGAAGCGCCTCCCAGAGCTGCTCCCTGGTAACAGCACCTTTCTCAACCAGCTTTTCACCTAATTTTTGTCTGGCACCTTCGAGGGTAATAACCATATGGGCACCTCTAAGATTATGGCATGTTTTCAAACAGATTATTCTTCCACCGATGTACTATCAGTCTTACTATCAAGCTTTAATCATTGCTTATTATATCTTTTAGACTCCCCAGAACCCGATATACCAATTTACTACCCGGTCCCCTGTCAATGCGGCAACCACCGCCCCCAGGGCCAGATAGGGTCCGAAGGGAATGGGTTCCTTCATCCGGGCAAGTTTTAGCGCAATCATTGTTAAACCAACAATACTGCCTGCCACAAAAGCTAAAAAAAGTGCTGCCAGCAGGTATTTCCAACCAAGCAACAAGCCCAGCACCGCAGCCAGCTTAATGTCGCCACCGCCCATCCCGCCACGCGATACAACCGCGATCAGGAGCAGCAACCCGCCACCTGCTAAAAACCCGGCGGCACCGGCCCAAAAAACTCCTTTTGTTTCAAAAATAAGCGGTACACCGAGGATGAGCCCGGCCAGATTCAGCCTGTCCGGTATGATCTTATATCTTAAATCAATGGCAGCTGCCGGAACCAATAGGGAAAACAGCAAGATAACCCGCAGTGCGGCTAGGGTGATTCCATATTTAGCTACAGCTGCGACAAATAAAAAGCCCGTGATCATTTCTACTACCGGGTACTGCCAGGCAATTCGGCGCCCACAGTAACGGCAACTACCCCTAAGTAAAACAAAGCTGAGCAGCGGGACCAGGTCGATAGGCCTTAATCTATTTCCGCAGGCCTGACAATGCGAGGGCGGGTAAGCCAGTGATTCACCTGACGGCAGCCGGCATATACAAACGTTAAGAAAACTTCCCACTGCTGCACCGCTAAAAAAAATCAGCCCCCACAACAAATATTCCATAAGTCACCTCAAAAAAAACGCAAACAAAATCGTATATAGATAAAAAAACATATCACTCACGTTAAATTGGGGTTGTAACTTCAGCCCTTAGTACATTGATATAATTTAGCAACAATAAACGAAGTTGTCTATAAATTATGTCTAAAAAGTGCGTCTCGCTGTCCATCCTTGTCGTTTTGAGGTCTGAAAGGGTAAGGCTTTAAAAATGCGTAAAAAAAGAGGGTTCATAAGAACCCTAACATATTTTTCATATTTTTGAATTAGTTACTATTCCTAATTTTTTAGCATTTTCCCACGTTAAAAGCGGCTTCTTGTCAGTATGGCTCATTGCTATTTCAAAGCTGTCTCTGCTATACCGGGTGACCTTTTTTACCATATTTAAATTAACGATGAAACCTTTGTGACTCCTGAAAAACTGGTAACCCTGCAGTTGCTTTTCTAAAGACGATAGACTTTCGTTTGTTTTAAACACGCCTTCTTTATGATAAATGATTGTTTTACGTGCTTCTTTAGTGATGAAAATAATACCATCTAGCTCCAGGTAAACGAATTCATTATTTATTTTAAATAGACATGTTTTTTTCAACCCAACGGTATTTTGTGATAAACCCGGAACTTGCTTGCCGGCTAACTTTCCCTCAGCTACCGCTTTAATCCTCTCCATCGTCTGCCGGAGCCTGTTCAATTTAAACGGCTTGACAAGGTAATCAAAGGCATAGACATCAAAGGCCTCGCTTCTGTATTCGCTAAAAGCTGTCGCGAAAACAATAAAGATCCAGGGGTTGATATCAAATATTTCCTGGGCTAGTTCAACACCGTTTTTCCCGGGAATATCAATATCCACAAAAACCACCTGGGGCGCCAGTTCTTCGATTAGCTTTATGGCAGCTAGCCCATCTCCGGCTTCGCCGATAACTTCTACGCCTTCAATTTCCTCAACCACTTTTTTTATGACAAGGCGCATATCCGAGTCATCTTCAGCAATTAAAACCGTTATACTCATTGACGACATTTCCCCGCTTTATTGTTTTACGGGCGGCTCGGGTTGGTACCAATGGAAAAAGCTGGCGGGCTTGATTCCGGCAGCAGCGACAAAAAGGGCTACCATGACAATAGGTGAGAACATTAGTTTTTTAATTTTCTGCAGCATTGATTGACACCTCCTTTTTTGGTAATCGGCCCGCCAAAAGGTTATCGAACTTATGGACGACACGATAACCCGGCGGAGTAAAACTATATGTCTGGATCAGGACGGCAATCAAACCTGCAAGGACGAGGGAAAAATTGTAATGGGCAATAAAATACTGACTGGCTAAAACCCACAAATTTAGGCTGGCAAATGATAGTACCTTAAAGATAATCCGATCCGAAACCTTTGTTATTTTTTTGAAAGGCACTTCTCCCGGCGCCCAGATTACAATGCAAGCCAATGATAATAAGTATCCCGCAAGCAGTAAGTAAACCATAAAGTTAGTTGATAAATAGCGCTCGAGGTATAATCCCAGTGCACCGGTTCCCAGAAAAACTAATAGCCCCAGAGAAAGACATCGGCAGTACCCGCTGCAGTGTGCCCCACCGCTAAAAAGCCGGTAAAGACTCCCAAAGATTACTGCAAATGTAACTTCGGGTAAGATGCCCAGGAAATAAGCTATGCTGAAAAGGATTATTCCCTTAATCAGTATGCAAAAGATAATTTCCAGGCCAAAGCGTAGAGTGTCGGTTATATTATGATCCAGCATCAGTTCCCTGGTCAGATAGACTGCGGCTCTTTTGGCCATTTGGTTTATATTCACTTTATCCACCTTATCTCTTAAAAGGAATTTCAACAGTAAAAGTTATTTCCTGATCTTCACTGCTAACATCCACACTGCCTCTGTATTTGGTAACAATATCTTTGATAATGGCCAGGCCAAGGCCCGAGTGCCCTTCTTTGGTAGTGAAATCGGACTTAAAGAAGTTTTTAACAACTTCCGGGGCGATTGTGTCACCTGGATTGGCACATGTAATCAAGTAGGCCCCATGTTCCCAGTTAATGCTCACCTCTACCTGCCTTCGCCCGCCAGTATTCTCCTTAACGGCTTCAAGGGCATTATCGATTAAATTCCCTAACAGGGAACTGGCTTCAAGGGGAGCCAGAGGTAACTCTCTAAGGCTGCATTCAACGGTTATCTCTAAATCTATGTCCTGGGCTTCGGCAAGCGCTACTTTGGTGTTGAGTAAGGCGCTGATACTCAAGTTATCGGTTTTGATTAATTCCCTGGTTGTTAAAACAGTAGTGAAATAATTTTTCGCAAAATCACGTGCCCTTTCGTAAGAGCCACTTTCAAGAAGGCCGTATACTGTTTGAAGCTGGTGGTAAAAGTCATGTCTCTGTTTTCTGGAAGAATTAATCAGCTGTTCTATTTGGTTTAAGTCTTCAACAGCCCTTCTGGCTTCGTATTCCTTCTCCGCATAATAACCGATTTTTTTGACGGCAGCAGCAGACATTACTGCTAAGATAGCAATTATCACCCCAATAAGACCAGCAAAGATATTTATCTGTGAATCAGAGATACCACTAAAGTCAAATGCGTTGTAGGTGACGTTCAAGATAATTAGCAAAAGTAGCGGCATCAAAATAATTATGTTGATAAGTAGATTTTGTTTGTTGATAATGTTTGAAAAGTATTCACCACTTTGATTATATTTTTGAGAATAACTAATCAATGAGATTTTAAAATACTTTATTGCTAATATGAATACTAGCATAATCAGGGCTTGAGGGAGAAAGAATAGTATTCTAATAAAGGTGCGTTCCAAAACATCGCTTAACGAATAACCTGTTACATACAGCATAAATGGTGCAATAATCGTTTCAATTGAACCGTATAAGATTAATCCGAGCAAGGATACTAGTATAACAATATAATACGGCAGCCGGGTAATTAAGCGAATGTTTAGTGTATATAAAAGTATTTCCAGGATGGAATGCAGCCCAAAGGGGACAGGTAAGTAACGGACAATAAAAGAGTTCAAAGCTTGTATAGCCCCGATAATTAGTAAATCACGCCACCTCGGCTCGATCCCGATGAGAAGAAACCCCAGGACGGTGACCAAGATCGTTTCCGGAAAGGAAACAAATAACAGGGAAAAGAAGTTCATTCGATCCAAAACATTCTTTTCCTCCTCAATTTATTAATAGGCTATCGACATTTTTAACCCCTTATTTTCGCCACAATTATATATTCCCGTCTTTGACACTTAGACACAAGAAAAAAGCTCGCAAGTCCCTAAAACAAGGGGTTACGAGCTTTTTGCGCATTAATAAAAAGTGAGTAATGTTGGCTAAGACTTAGTTACTTTAAAAATATTT
>JAQVGZ010000067.1 GCA_028696455.1 Desulfotomaculaceae bacterium
ATAGCCATCACATCCTGGTCTTCAAAGCCACCGGAAATGATTTTCTGCTTTTCAATTACTTCCCGGACCGCCTGCAGTTGATCACGAAGCCCCGCGGCCTGCTCAAAATTCAGTTTGTCCGCAGCTTCAGCCATCCTGGCTGCCAGTTGTTTGATGAGATATTCCTGCCTCCCCTCCAGAAACAGGCAGACCTCATTAATCATAGCCCGATAGGCTTCGCTGTCCACCAGGCCGCAGCAGGGGCCGAGACAGCGCTTGATGTGGTGGTTCAAGCAAGGTCTCTCCCTGGGCGAGAGATCCCTATGCTTGCAGGAGCGAAAGGGAAAAATCTTCTTTAACAAGCGCAGGGTTTCGTTAACAGCTCCAACGTGAGTGTACGGGCCAAAATATCTGGACCCATCCTTAACACGCCGCCGGGTGATCATTACCCGCGGATATTTTTCTGGCAGGGTAACCTTTAAGTAAGGATAGCTTTTATCATCCTTAAGTAGAACATTATAGCGGGGACGCTTTTCCTTGATTAAGTTCTGTTCCAGAATCAGAGCTTCAACCTCGGAGTCGGTGATGATATAATCAATGTCAGCTATTTTTTCCATCATCAACTTTGTCCGGGGCAGGTGCCGGGCGCCTGGTTGAAAATACGAGCGCACGCGGTGCTTAAGTGAAACAGCTTTGCCGACATAGATTATTTTCCCAAGATTATCCCGGTACAGGTAAACCCCAGGTTTAGCCGGGACAAGTTTTAGCTTTTCCTCCAGCCTCATCCAACCACCGCTTTCCGCAGATCCATATCCTATAGTTTTCAGCATCCTGCCTAATATTAGTAGCAGCCTGTAACTTCTTTGCTTTGCCTAAAAAATTACCCAGTCTTGGACCGGCGTAAAATAGAGGTTAATTAGATTCTGCAGAAAGGGGTTTCCTGCGGGCTCCGGGTTTGCCATGATTGACTTTAAGATATTGAGTAGTTGCGTTGTCGGTAATTCCACTTGTTACCGGTAGTTTAGCCTCTACTTCACGCCAGATCCCGAACTCCTGCCGTGGCCCCCGAGCCAGGGCTTTTTTCAAAAATTGTCCGGTATATGACGCCGTCACGGCCGCCACCTCTTCCGGCGTGCCGGTGGCCACTACCCGGCCCCCTTTGTCGCCCCCCTCAGGTCCCAGGTCGATTATAAAATCGGAGGTCTTGATTACATCCAGATTATGTTCAATCACCGCAACTGTGTCACCAGCATCCACTAGACGGTGCAGTACTTTAAGCAGCCGGTCGATATCTGCAGTATGCAGTCCGGTAGTTGGTTCATCCAGAATGTAAAAGGTCTTGCCGTTGGAGCGCCGGGACAACTCCGTGGCCAGCTTCACCCGCTGGGCCTCTCCACCCGACAGTGTGGTGGCTGGCTGTCCCAGGCGGATATATCCCAGTCCAACGTCCTGCAGAGTCTTCAGCCTGCGGTGGATCTTTGGGATTTGACCGAAAAATTCCACCGCCTCGTCCACCGTCATGGCCAGTACGTCAGCGATATTTTTCCCCTTATAGTGGACCTCCAGGGTCTCCCGGTTATAGCGCTGGCCTTTGCAGATCTCGCAAGGCACATAGACATCGGGGAGGAAGTGCATTTCAATTTTAATGATGCCGTCACCCTGGCAGGACTCACAGCGCCCCCCCTTGACATTAAAGCTGAACCGCCCGGCCTTGTACCCGCGCATTTTCGCCTCCGGTGTATGCGCGAACAGGTCCCGGATGTCGGTAAAAACACCGGTGTAGGTGGCCGGGTTGGACCGGGGGGTGCGTCCTATTGGCGATTGATTGATTTCAATCACTTTGTCCAGATACTCCAATCCCCGTATTTCCTGGCAGCGACCGGGCTGGGTCCGGGCCCGGTGCAACTCCTTGGCCAGTTTTTTGTAGAGAATATCGTTAACCAGGGTACTTTTGCCCGAGCCGGACACACCGGTGACGCAAATAAACAGGCCTAAGGGAAACTCCACATTAATTTCTTTTAAATTATTTTCCGAGGCGCCTAGGACTTTTAAAACCTTACCATTAGGCTGACGGCGAAATAGGGGTACCGGGATCGCCTTCCTCCCGCTCAGGTACTGCCCGGTTATCGAATCCTGGTTATTAACAATATCATGATATGTGCCTGTAGCCACCAGATGGCCGCCATGGGCGCCGGCGCCGGGGCCGATATCAATGATATGGTCACAGGCCCGCATGGTGTCTTCGTCGTGCTCCACCACAATCAGGGTATTGCCGAGATCCCGCAGCCGTTCCAGGGTCCGCAGCAGGCGCTGGTTGTCCCGCTGGTGCAGCCCGATACTGGGCTCGTCCAGGATATAAAGCACCCCCATCAGGCCGGAGCCAATCTGAGTAGCTAGCCTAATCCGCTGGGCCTCACCCCCTGAGAGGGTGCCTGCAGCCCGGTCCAGAGTCAGGTAATCCAGCCCTACGTTGACCAAAAAGGCCAGTCGCTCGTTAATTTCCTTCAAAACCTGCCGGGCAATTATCCTTTCCCGGTCATTAAGCTCCAGGGAGGCAAAGAATTCCTGCGCCTCCTGCACAGAAAAGCGGCTTACATCAGTAATGGAACGGTCCCCCACTTTTACCGCCAGCACCTCTGGTTTGAGCCGGGCGCCACCGCAGGAGGGGCAGGGGCGGCTGCTCATGTAGTTTTCGATGTCCTCCCGCATATGCTCCGAATTAGTTTCCCTATAGCGGCGGGACAGGTTATTGATCACTCCCTCAAAGGGCCCGTATAGCTCGTGCCTACGCCCGTGCAGCTCACTTTGAAGAATGAAGTTGAATTTTTGATCACCTGTGCCATACAGCATTACGGCCAGATGTTCCGGCGCCATGTCCTGCACCGGGGTGTCCAGACTAAAACCATACTGCCGGGCGATTTGTTCCAGTAACTGATAATAATACCCCCCGATGGCCCAGCCCGTAATCGCTCCATCGGCAATACTCCTTTGCCTGTCGGGGATAACCAGTTCCGGGTCAATCTCCCGCTTGAATCCCAGGCCGGTACATTCAGGGCAAGCCCCAAAAGGGCTGTTGAACGAAAAAAAGCGTGGTGAGATTTCAGTAATGCTGATCCCGCAGTCAACGCAGGCGTAATTCTCGCTGAAGGTTATTTCTTCCTTTCCAGCAACCACCGCCACCGCAAGACCACCGCCTTGCTTGAGGGCGGTTTCCAGAGAGTCGGCCAACCGCCTCTCAAAGCCCGGCCGGACTATAAGCCGGTCTACTACCAGTTCGATGGTGTGCTTTTTATTCTTATCCAGTTGAATTTCCTCGAAGGCATCGAGCATCTCACCGTCCACCCTAACCCGGGCAAACCCGTTGCGGCGAATATCCTCAAAAACCTTGGTATGAGTGCCCTTTTTACCACGTATCAGCGGTGACAGAATTTGGAGACGCGTGCCCTCCGGTAGCGAGGCCAGTTGATCTACTATCTGTTCTACTGCCTGACGGGTGATTAACTTGCCGCAGCGGGGGCAGTGGGGATGTCCTATTCTAGCGAAAAGCAGTCGCAAGTAGTCATAAATTTCTGTTACTGTGCCCACTGTTGAGCGCGGGTTGTTGCTGGTGGTTTTCTGATCAATAGATATAGCCGGGGAAAGACCCTCGATATAATCAACATCAGGTTTATCCATCTGCCCCAAAAACTGCCGCGCGTAGGCTGAAAGCGATTCCACATAGCGGCGCTGCCCCTCGGCATAAATAGTGTCGAAGGCCAGCGAAGACTTACCTGAGCCTGAGAGGCCGGTGATAACCACAAATTTATTCCGGGGAATCTCAACATCAATGTCTTTCAAGTTGTGTACACGGGCACCTTTAATCAAAATGCTGTCGCGCATGAACAAAGCTCCTATTTAAAATTTAACAATTAGTAACTTTACAGCGGAAGATTAAACGCAGCAGGCTACTTGTTGGGATGTAGTTAAAAATTAGGCTTGGCCTGTTCATCTGGCTCAATATCTGAAACCAGTGGACGAATCCCTTTATCCCCCCGGAGTTGGAGCCGCAGTTCAATAATGATGTCCCTGAGTTGAGCTGCCCTCTCAAAGGCCAGCTGGCGTGACAACTCCTTCATTTCTTTTTCCAGAGAGGCAATTTGCTTCTTCAGCTGGGTCTTGGTCATCTTCCTGGACGAGCGTGGGCTGGCGTCATACAATGCCCGTGGCTCCGCCGCCCGGGTGGCCTCGATCACATCTCGCACGGCCTTTTTGACGGTTTCCGGGGTAATTCCGTGCCTCTTGTTGTACTCAATCTGGATCTTGCGGCGGCGCCCGGTTTCCCGGATAGCCACTTGCATTGAGCCGGTTGACTTATCGGCGTACATAATCACTTTTCCTTCGGCGTTACGGGCGGCCCGGCCGATAGTTTGGATTAAAGATCGCTCGGAGCGGAGGTAGCCTTCCTTATCAGCGTCCAGGATGGCTACCAGGCTCACCTCGGGCAGGTCCAGTCCTTCCCTTAACAGGTTAATCCCGACCAAAACATCAAATGTACCCAGTCGCAGGTCACGCAATATCTCCATGCGCTCAATAGTCTTAATGTCCGAGTGCAGGTATCGCACTTTCACACCTACTTCACGGAAATAGTCTGTGAGATCTTCGGCCATCTTCTTGGTCAAAGTAGTCACTAGCACCCTTTCCTGCCGCTGCAACCGGATCCGTATTTCGCTCAAGAGGTCGTCGATCTGACCCCTGGTAGGGCGGACAGTAATTTCCGGGTCCAATAGTCCTGTGGGGCGGATAATCTGCTCCACAACCTGCTTACTGTGCGTCAACTCGTAAGGACCCGGTGTGGCAGAAGTGTACACGACCTGGTTTAGACGCGTCTCAAATTCAGCGAAGTTCAGCGGTCGATTGTCGTAAGCGGAGGGCAGGCGGAAGCCATGCTCAACCAGGGAACGTTTACGGGAGCGATCCCCTTCGTACATACCACCTACCTGGGGGACTGCCACATGAGATTCATCTATAAACATAATGAAATCTTCGGGGAAATAGTCCAGCAGCGTATACGGGGCCTGGCCTGGCTCCCTGCCCGTCAGGTGTCGGGAATAGTTCTCGATTCCGCTGCAGAAACCCATTTCCTGCATCATTTCCAAATCATAATTGGTGCGTTGCTCCAGTCGCTGCGCCTCCAGGAGTTTATTGTTTGCCTTCAACTCGGCCAGGCGCACTGCCAGCTCTTCTTTTATAGATGCAATTGCCCGCTCCATTTTTTCACTGGAGGTGGCATAGTGACTGGCAGGGAAAATTGATATATGTTTGCGCTCTCCCAGGATTTCCCCGGTTAGTACGTCAAACTCCAGCATCTTCTCCACTTCATCGCCGTAAAAATCTACCCGGATTGCTTTTTCTGAAGCTGAGACCGGGAAAATTTCAAGTATATCACCACGCACCCGGAATTTACCCCGGACAAAATTAACATCATTACGATCGTACTGAATGCTGACCAGCTTGCGCAGGATCGCATCCCGGTCATAACTCTCCCCCTGGCGCAGGGAAAGCACCAGGGTACTGTACTGCTCAGGATCACCCAGCCCATAAATACAGGAAACGCTGGCCACAACGATCACATCCCGGCGCTCGAAAAGGGCACATGTAGCGGAGTGGCGGAGCTTATCAATTTCTTCATTAATCGATGAGTCTTTTTCGATGTAGGTGTCTGTCTGGGGGATATACGCCTCAGGCTGGTAATAATCATAATAGCTTACAAAATACTCCACCGCGTTGTCCGGAAAAAAATCCTTAAATTCAGCACAAAGTTGGGCAGCCAGTGTCTTGTTCGGCGCCAGTACCAGGGTTGGCCGCTGGACTGCCTGGATCACCTGGGCTACCGTGTAAGTTTTACCAGTGCCGGTGGCGCCCAGCAGGACCTGCCCGCGGTATCCCTTTTGAAGTCCTTCCACTAGGGCGGAAATAGCCTCTGGCTGGTCACCGCTGGGTTTATATTCTGATTTAAGTTTAAATAGCCTCATTGATTTACCTTTTGATTGTTTATTCATATCAATAGTATACCATATTGGGGTAGGGCCTAAAAAGTATGCCCTTTAGAAGGGGGCGTAATAACGCTTTGCGTGCATAGCACAGCCGATGGCAAAGTAATCTATCTCTCCTGGTGGTGGCCCTCTATGCCGCAACGGACAAGATGATCCTGTAAGGTCCCCAGACTTAGACCCCTTAGTCTGGCGATTTCCTGGATCGTCCAGCCCGCCTGGTACAGCTTTAGTGTTATCAGGTGGCTGGGAGTTTCTTTATCATGGGACTTCTTTGCCGCAGCCTGCTCTGGCCTGAGAGTTATTCCCTTTTCAGCCGCATATTTGTGGATTAATTCCAAAAACTGCTCGCCGTAACGTTCAAACTTCCTTTGCCCCACTCCCTTGATGGCCAGCATGGCATCCTGGTCTGCCGGGAGGTTAACTGACATTTCACGCAGAGTGCTATCTGAAAAAACAATGTAGGAGGGGATGCCATCTTTTTGCGCTAGCTCCCTGCGCAAAACACGCATTTGTTCGAATAGGTTATCGTCAGCAACAACAACCGCCATTTTTTTACGCATCTTGAGTAAAACCTTCCCCTGTCCTTTTAAAACGGCAAAGGCCCGGGAGGTCAGTTTGGCCATGGGGTACTGTCCTTCCGTAAGCTTGATGTACCCTTCGGCAACCAGTATGCTGGCAAAGTTGCGGATTTGCTTTATGGTCCGTTCTTTCATTAGGCCGTAAGTAGAGAGGCTGTTAAATCCGTACTGAAATACCCTTTTGTTATTAGACCCTTTTAAAACCTCTGTCACCAGGGAGAGGCCAAACTGTTGACGCATGCGCAAGATGCAGGAAAAGATCATTTGAGCATCCACCGTTTTATCGGTCAGATGACTTTGCTCGTTGCAGACACCACAGTTTCCGCATTCCTCGGGTACATTGTTTTCACCAAAATATTGTAAGATATACCTTCTCAAGCAGTGTGGAGTATGGCAATAATCCACCATTGCCTGCAGCTTCCTGTACTCGTTAAGCTTTCTATCTGGTGATAACATGCTCTGTTCGATTAGAAATTTTTGGATTCGGATATCTTGGGGGCTAAATAGCAAAACGCACTCCCCTATTCCATCGTCCCTACCGGCACGGCCGGCTTCCTGGTAATAAGACTCCATATTTTTGGGCAGGTTATAGTGGAGCACATAGCGGACGTTGGATTTATCGATACCCATGCCAAAGGCATTTGTGGCGACCATCACCCGAGTTTCATCGTAAAGAAACTGGTCTTGACTTGCGGACCGCTCCTCTTCACTGAGCCCGGCGTGGTACTTTCCTGCAGCATACTTATTCTTGCGCAAGAACTCGTAGATGTTGTCCACTTCTTTTCGAGTCGATGCGTAAATAATCCCGGCCTGTTCCTTCCGGTTAGCTAAATATTCCTTTAAGAAGTTTCTTTTATTCTCGCCCCGTATCACCGCAAAATATAGATTCTCCCGATTGAAGCCCGTCACCACGCATGCTGGATGCCTCAAGCCAAGCATTTTGATGATATCCTGGCGAACTTCGGTTGTAGCGGTTGCGGTAAAAGCGGCCACTGTCGGGTGCTGAGGCAGTTCATTAATAAATTGATTAATGAGCAGATAGCTAGGTCGAAAGTCGTGTCCCCATTGTGACACACAGTGGGCTTCATCCACAGCCAGCAAAAAAACCGGCAACTGCCGGACACTAGCTAGAAAGCGGGGTGATTCCAGTCGCTCTGGCGTTACATAAAGCAACTTCAGCTGGCCTCGGACGGCCTGGCTAATCCTTTCCTCCACCTCTTTATAGTTCAGACTGCTATTGATAAAAGCGCCCGGGATGCCCAGGCTGTCCAGGGTGTCCACCTGATCCTTCATCAGAGAGATCAGAGGGGAGAAAACTAGGGTTAACCCGGGGGACATTAACGCCGGAATCTGGTAGCAGGCGGATTTGCCACCGCCTGTAGGCATAACCCCCAGTACATCTCTACCCTGCAGGATGCCGGCAATGATCTGCTCCTGCCCCTTTTTAAAGGATGAGTAACCGAAATGTTCTTTTAATATTGCCCGCGCCTTTTGCAACATCACACATACCCACTTCCATCTTCAGTTTTATGTATAAGGCCAGTAAATATCATCCTGGTTAGAAGTTTCATCAACGTTGCTTCCCGACCCAATAGTCATCAGGCGCATATCGTAGCCGGTGGGATTCTGATGAATTCGTAAATCAAACTGGGGTACTACCGCCAGAATATGGTCGAAAATATCAGCCTGGATGGATTCGTAATTGACCCAGGCCGTATTATTGGTGAAGGCGTATATCTCAATGGGGAGGCCGTATTCAGCAGGCGGAAGATGCCGTACAATCTGAGTCATTCCATTGTGGATATGGGGGTGGTTTTTCAGATATTCTTTTAAATAGGCCCTGAATGTACCAATATTGGTAAGCCGCCTACCATTTACCAACTGCGAGGGATCCACGTTATGCACCCGATTGTATTCTGCTAATTCCAACTTTTTATTTTGGATATATTCAGCGATATATTGGATTTTTTCAAACTTCCCCAGCATTTCATCACTACAGAACTTAATGCTGGTGGTATCAATGTAGATGGACCTTTTTATTCTCCTACCCCCTGATTCTTGCATTACTCTCCAGTTTTTAAAGGAATCAGAGATCATGGCATAGGTTGGTATGGTAGTAACGGTATTATCGAAATTCTGCACCTTAACCGTATTGAGAGTAATATCAATGACATCGCCATCGGCGCCATATTTAGGCATTTCGATCCAATCACCTATCCGCACCATGTCATTGGCGGCCAGCTGCATCCCTGCCGCCAATCCCAGCATGGAATCTTTGAATACCAGCATGATTACCGCTGATAGAGCCCCAATACCGCTGAGAAGGAGCAGTGGAGAGCGATCTATTATTATCGAAACGAGCCAAATACCTCCTATTAAATATAAAAATATCTTGAAAACCTGGACAATACTTTTAATAGGTTTAACCTTGGAAACTTCAAAGGTTTTATAAATGTCTTCAGCGGCATCTAGGAGAGCATCTATGCTAAAGATGCCCACAATAATCATGTATGCCAGTGAAAACCTCTGAATCACACCTTGATACTGGGGGAAAACCCCGGCAAAGGCAGTGATGACTATGGCCGGCGCAATATGAGATAAACGGGTGAAAACCTTTTTTTCCAGCAAAATATTAGCCCATTTGAACCTGTTGTTTTTAATATATTGGACCAGGACCATTAAGATAAGTTTTTTTGCTATAAAATTTGCGGTAAAGCCAAGTAAAATGATTAAAGTAATTGCAATCCCATTAGATATGTAAATAGACAACCCCCCGGCTATGCCCGTGCTGGTGAGCCAATTATTAAAAAGCTCGATCAAGAGTTTTCCCTCCGTTTCGACTATAATTTTGCATAAGTTCCCAAGTACCATTTTACAATAACAACCGGAGGTTTTCCATGTTTAAAGCATAAAAGGCCTCCAGGAGTAAACCCATAACGATGTGGATAACATCAGCTCTACCTTACAGCAGAGTATGACCCATTATTGAAAAGGCAGTCATCAGGAACTTCTGGCGAAGGGTGGGTTTTACGCTGACCTTTATCATATCCAGTTCATGGATGGGAGTTTAGTAAGAGAAGTGGGATAGGAGTACAATAGATGGAGCATTTTAGATAAAAGCTTTACGCTACTTACATTTTTATAGATTTTTTGATATAATTTTTTATTTGGAGGAGCTTAATCTGTAAGCAGGAGGATAAATATGCCAAAACGAACCGACATCAACAAAATTCTAATTATTGGTTCGGGCCCGATTGTAATTGGTCAGGCTTGCGAATTTGACTATTCCGGGACCCAGGCCTGCAAAGCCCTGCGAAAACTAGGTTATCAAATTGTTCTAGTTAATTCCAATCCAGCAACTATTATGACAGACCCGGGCATTGCCGATGCCACCTACATTGAACCACTGAATTTAAAAAGTCTGACTGACATTATCGCTAAAGAACGGCCAGACGCTGTATTGCCGAATTTGGGTGGCCAGTCGGCTCTAAACCTGTGTTCTGAACTGGACAAGGCCGGTGTTTTAGAAAAATACGGAGTAAAGGTAATCGGTGTGAAAATCGATGCCATTGAACGTGGTGAAGATCGCATTGCTTTCAAGGAAACAATGGATCGGCTGGGCATTGAAATGCCCAGCAGCCATCCGGCCTACAGCGTTCAGGAAGCCGAAAAAATTGCCCAGCAGCTTGGCTATCCCGTGGTGATCCGACCGGCTTACACCATGGGAGGCACCGGCGGTGGCCTGGTTTATAATGTAGAAGAGCTAAGGACAATCGCTAGCAGGGGCATAACCGCCAGTTTAATCGGGCAAGTCCTGGTTGAGGAATCTGTGCTCGGCTGGGAGGAGCTGGAGCTGGAGGTTGTAAGGGATACTAAAAATCAGATGCTTACCGTATGTTTTATTGAAAATATCGACGCCATTGGTGTGCATACCGGTGATTCCTTTTGTGCAGCCCCAATGCTGACCATTAGTCCCGAGCTTCAGCAAAGGCTACAAAAATACGCTTATGACGTTGTGGAGGCAATCGGAGTAATTGGCGGCACTAATGTTCAGTTTGCCCACGATCCTAAAACCGGCCGGGTTGTAATTATCGAAATTAATCCCCGCACCTCCCGTTCGTCTGCTTTAGCCTCAAAAGCCACTGGCTTTCCCATCGCCTTGATTTCGGCTATGCTTGCCGCTGGCCTGACCCTTGATGAACTCCCTTACTGGCGGGAGGGAACCTTGGATAAGTATACTCCTTCAGGCGATTATGTGGTAATTAAGTTTGCCCGCTGGGCCTTCGAAAAATTCCCCGGCTCCCTGGACAGTTTGGGTACGCAAATGCGGGCCGTAGGTGAAGTGATGAGCATTGGCAAAAACTATAAAGAAGCCTTTCAGAAAGCAATTCGTTCCCTGGAAACCAACCGATACGGGCTAGGTTTCGCCAAGGACTTTAACCGGCGCCCCCTGGAGGAATTGCTGTCGCTGGTAGCGGAACCGTCTAGCGAGCGCCAGTTTATCATGTATGAGGCCTTGCGCAAAGGAGCCGATATAGATCAGCTCTACCGGCTTACCTACATCAAGCCCTGGTTTATTCAACAAATGAAAGAGCTGGTTTTGCTGGAAGAAGAGATCCTTAAGTACAAACAGGGGCGCCTGCCGGATGAATTGCTGGCTCAGGCTAAAAAGGACGGTTTTTCCGACCGTTATTTGGCGATGCTGCTGGATCTGCCGGAAAAAGAGATTCGTGAGCGCCGTATTGCCTTAGGGCTGGTGCAAGGATGGGAAGCAGTCCCGGTGAGCGGGGTCGAAAATGCGGCCTACTTCTTTTCCAGCTATAACATCATTGATCAAAATCCAGTTAGCGAAAGGCAAAAGGTGATGATTCTCGGCGGCGGCCCGAATCGGATCGGGCAGGGAATCGAGTTTGACTACTGCTGCGTACACACGGCCTTTGCCCTGCGCGACCTGGGATACGAAACCGTGATTGTTAACTGTAATCCGGAAACAGTGTCTACTGACTACGACACATCGGATAAACTTTACTTTGAACCACTGACCGTGGAAGATGTGCTGAGCATTTACGAAAAAGAAAAACCGCTGGGGATCATCGTTCAGTTCGGCGGGCAAACCCCTTTGAACATCGCCGGTGAGCTGGCCGAGTCCGGGGTAAGAATTCTCGGGACAACTCCGGAAACAATCGACCTGGCCGAAGACCGCGACCAGTTTCGCCTGATTATGGAGAGACTTGACATCCCCATGCCGGAGGCCGGCATGGCGGTGAATATTGAGGAAGCCCTGGCCATCGCTGAAAGAATTGGCTATCCTTTGATGGTTCGGCCTTCCTATGTTCTGGGCGGCCGCGGGATGGAAGTGGTTTACGATGATGAAATGCTTCGCCAATACGTCGCTGCCGCAGTTGGGGTTACCCCGGAAAGACCTATTCTCATTGACAGGTTTCTAAAAAACGCCATTGAAGCGGAAGCTGACGCTATAGCCGACGGCAATGATGCTTTCGTACCAACGGTTATGGAACATATTGAACTGGCCGGTGTCCACTCCGGAGACTCAGCCTGTGTAATTCCACCGACCACTATAGCAGCCAGACATATTGAAACCATTGTGGACTTTACCAAGAAAATTGCTAAAGAACTAAACGTAATCGGCCTGATGAACATGCAATACGCCATTGCCGATGACAGGGTTTATGTTCTGGAAGCAAATCCGAGAGCTTCACGTACCGTGCCTCTAGTCTCAAAAGTCTGTAACGTCTCCATGGCCCGCATTGCTACAGAGATAATCATGGCAGGCTTTACCAGTGAGAGTTCCCCTCTTAACAACTTGGTGAATAGATATATCCCCCATTTTGGGGTAAAAGAAGCGGTATTCCCATTTAATATGTTCCAGGAAGTTGACCCGTTACTGGGGCCGGAGATGCGCTCCACCGGTGAGGTACTGGGAATAGCTGACTCCTTTGGACTGGCCTATTATAAAGCGCAGGAAGCCACCAAGTCTCCCCTGCCCGTTTCTGGAACTGTTTTAATCAGCGTGAATGATCAAGATAAGCCGGCTATACTGGAAACAGCCCGGGAATTTGCCACTCTGGGCTTTCATATTAAGGCAACAGAGGGAACACATAATTTCCTAAAAGAAAATGGTATAAAATCCGAAGAGATAAAAAAAGTATATCAAGGCCGGCCCAATATAGTCGATGGCATTACCAATAGGGAGATCAACCTGGTGATCAACACCCCGTCTGGGAAACTCAGCAAACACGATGACTCGTATATCCGCAAGTCAGCCATTAAATATAATGTACCATATATCACTACACCGGCCGCAGCCCTGGCCAGCGCCAAAGGGATTGCAGCATATAAGGAAAATAATTGTCAGGAAGCCAATTTGAAATCTCTGCAAGAATATCATGCAGACATTGATAAAAAGAACCGCGGAGTATGAGCAAATTTAGACTTTGAGAGTATAACCAGCAGAAGGCACTCGCGTTACAGAC
>JAQVGZ010000068.1:0-11548 GCA_028696455.1 Desulfotomaculaceae bacterium
TCTCCCTCTTCAACGTTTAGAGCTTTCCTGATCTCAAGGGGGACTGTCACCTGTCCTTTATCGGTAATCTTAGCAACATAAAACTTCTTCATGTAAAATCACTCCGATGGTAGTATTTATTCTTACCTTATTATCGTAATACTCATGCTAAAAAGCGACCACCTGGCTACAGGCCTTTCACGCGGGTGGCGCACCCTTCACTAACTCCCTTCGATATAATTCGATAATTTCAAGTAATTATAACACATTAAAACAACCTCTTTTGACTGGCCGGACTTCTCGACAACTTGAATTGCTGATCAGGGTTACAAAAAACAAAAAAAGCACTCACCTAGCCCGGATGCGCGAATATCTTATATAAAACCCTGTAACCGCTGTCTGACTTCAGCAATTAATTAGCTATTATCCAAGGGAAGGTTGAGCCTAATGGCTAAGGAAACTCATTTACGCCTGAATCGGCAAACTGTGCTGCTAGGGTTGACTAAAGTTACCCAGGAACTGTTTCCCGAAGATGATTTAACCCTTGATTATTCCATCCATGAGGGAGTTTTTTGTAAACTCGCCAACTCTGCGCTCTCCGTGAGAGAAGTAAAACAAATTGGCGTCAAGCTGAGGGAATGGTCGGATTGTGACGGCTTGATTCAACTGGTTGGCCAGGAAGGTGGATATTATCATTATAAATTAGGCAACACACTGATCAAAGCATTGTACCCGGCGAATAATCGCTCTTCGAAAATTGATAACTTTAGATTAATCCCCTTCTCCCCCGGCTTTATTATTGACTTCACTGAAATTCAAAAAGAAGGAGTAAAGCCTTTTACTCTTCCCAGAAAGTTGGCAGGGACTTATGCCAAGACAAAAAAATGGCTGCGAAATCTCGGCTTGGGAGTTGTTGCGGATGTAAATAACTATATTGCCACTGGGAAAAGCCTGGAACTGCTCAGCATAGCAGAAGCCCTGCAGGAAAAGGAAATTTCCGATATTGCCGATATGATTATTCAACACCGCCGCACTATACGGATGATCCTGATTTCCGGCCCTTCTTCATCCGGAAAAACAACTTTTGCCCGCAGGCTTTCCACTCAGTTAAGGGTGAACGGGCTAAAGCCGGTTCACCTTTCGCTTGACGACTACTACTTAAACAGGAAGCAGATCCCCTGTGATAAAGACGGCAATTATGACTTTGATTCCCTACACGCTCTTGATCTTAAATTACTACAGCAGCAGGTTAAAGATCTGCTCAAAGGGAAAATCGCTGAAACGCCGATTTTTGACTTTTTTTCCGGCAGTCGTTCCCAAAAGACCCGGACTAAGCGTTTAGGACATAACGAGATTCTCCTGCTCGAAGGGATTCATGCCTTAGATCCCTGCCTGCTGCAGAACATGAACAAAAACCAATTTTTTAAAATCTACATTAGCGCGCTATTCGGGCTCAACATCGACCCTGTGAACAGGGTTCCCACCACAGAAGCCAGAATGATTCGCCGGATCGTCAGGGATGACCTATTCCGAGGATTTCCTCCCGATGAAACCTTCGACTTGTGGGACAGTGTGCGCAAGAGTGAAAATAAAAGCGTTTTTAAAAACCAGGAAGAGTGCGATGTGATGTTTAATTCGAGCCTGCTCTATGAACTGAACGCGCTGCGCCCCTTTGCCGAGGCTTCTTTGGCTAAGGTCACTGTCGACAGTCCGAACTACGAAATAAAAAAGAGGCTGTTGAACCTCCTGTCATTTTTTGAACCGATGGATGTTTCTAAAGTTCCTTTCAATTCTATTCTGAGGGAATTTATCGGCGGCAGCATTTATAGCGATTAGGGACATCTTAATTGTCCCAATACAGCCCCGACTAACTAGCAAGGAGCAAGGCGGGAGAAACCAGCCCGCCTTGCTCCGCATGTGCCGGGTAAGCCCGGAATGGTAGGGCAAAAGGTAAATAGGTGGTAAATCTTGAATTTAGCAAACTTGAGGGTGGTTTTTCTTGGTTAACGCTGCCATCCCCTTGGTTACCAGCTGTGCCAGTAGTGATTTCGGCATTCATTATTGTTATTGTAGTCATTGTGGTTATTGTAGTCATTATTGTCATTGTAATCATAATGGTTATTGCATTCATAATGGTGATAGCAATCATAATGATTTTGGCAAAAATGATAGTGTCCATATTGGTTTTGGCATCCATACCGGCGCTCACAATCATAATGGCGCCGGCACCAATGGTCGTTATTACAACCATACCGGTGATTGCAATCGTAGCGGTGGTGACATCCATATTTATGCTGACCGCACCCGTAGTTGTAACGACACCCATACACGTATCGGCACCCAAACTTATGATCGCACCAATGTTCTTTTTGGCAACCTCTTTGCTGGTTTCTGAGGTGCTCCATGTTTTCTGGGGTTAATGAACTTTTTGCATTTTCCCAAAACACTGCAACAACTGATAAGGGGATTGTACCAAACCCCTCTTCGGTTTGTAGTTGAATATACCCCGCGCTTACCTCCATTAACTTGCCAGCTATTATTCTCCCGTCAACCAGCTCAACCGAAACATCTTGGTTTACGCTAGCCTTAAGATGTTCAAACATTTGGCTCCCCTCCAATTTGTTTTCCCGGTACACGTTGTGGATATCTTCTTAATAAAAAGGCCTATTGATCTCAAAGTTATATTTGTTTCCATAATATGTTTTCAGTGAAATTTGGGTTCCTGGGTGTCCATTTTTATTTAACTGAGCTGTCAGCAACGCGTTTAAGGACCTCCAACATTTAAAATATTTCCTTCTGGTCAAGACTTATTTTTTGATATACCCACTGGTTACGATTAGTCAGATCTCTGGGACCGGCACAACCCGGGCAAAGCTTATGAGTTATCTGGAAAGTATAATTATTACAATCAATTAACAATTTGGCACATATTCCATATACTTTTAATAGGGGAAGGTTTTCAATTATCGCAGCCAAAGCTGCAGCGGATAGGTTAGTTTATGAAAAAAGTGAGGATAGTTTGTGATGAGTAAGGAAGTTAAATTACTTAATGGTCTGGTTTTTTTCGAAGTACCGAGGGATGCAGGAGTTAATGCGGACACAATCGCAGCTTTGGAGGTACAGCTGCAGGCTACTGACGCTGCCGTAAAAAAAGCTGATCCTGTGCCGTTTGCTGTGATCCAGTATGAGTGTGGTAATTGCTGCATAGAAGCTTTAGGGATCAATTTCCGGGCAAAGCGTATTTGTAAAGACAGGGTTGTTCTATCGGCTCCCGACATTATCACCAAAGCCTATCATGACGGCAGAGTAATCGATAAACAGCTATCACACACCAAAATCATAATCATGCGCAACCATTTTTGCATTTTAGAATTATGTACGACCGAACTCGACCCGTGTGCGCCTTTAAACATTGGTGTTAGCCCAATGGCCCTGGAACTTCACTGCGGCGCCTGCTGTATCAAGGCTTTGAATGTAGGAACTGTTACTAATGTTGATGCTGCAGGTGTATCCCTGCTCGCGCCGCCGGCAGGTCAATTACTTTATGTAAAGTCATTTAACAACGGAAAGCTAATCAGCGTCCGCAGTGCAAAATCTGCTTTTGTGGAAACCAGCCGCATTTGCAGCCACGAACAAGACGTCCTCGAGGTCGGAGAGCCCCAATGGGCGTGTGGATGTAAGTGTGAGTGTTAGTGTGGCTGTCAACTAATTAATCTTAAAATGAGAGGAAAATCTTTAATGGATAAAGAGGTTAAATCAAGCGACAGGGATAATTCACCAAAAGTACCTGCTGCTACCAAACCGGCCTTGCCGGAAGCTAAAGCTGGCACAAATCAGGTCGCTGCTTTTCCCCTTGCTGTGATGCAATTTGATTGTGGAGATTGCTGCAAGGAGGCTGTTTATCATTGTAAATTCCCGGTTAAATAATTTGCACAACTCTTTTACCGTAAATTACAAATTGAAGAATTGTATTAATTAGAGAGCCATAAGATAGATTATAACAAAGGGGTGGGTTTGATATGCCATTTTACACTAATCTAATTTCCGGCCACATTAAGATTTTTGTACCTGACTTCAATGGAGGATAGAGTATGGAAATTAAACAACACAACACTGAACCATCACACCATCATGACTTAAAAGAACTTCAAACTTCCATTAAAACGGAGCGGGAGGTCAGGCTAACTTCATCTGAACTTGCTAATCTGTGGGCTTCATGGATGGAAAGCAGCATTAAAGAACGTATTGTTCAATATTTTATAAAAATAGTTGAAGATCCTGATATAAAACAGGCTTTAGAATATTTTCTGGAGGTGGCTAAAAAACACCTCAAGATAATTTCGCAGATATATGCCCGGGAAAAACATCCCATCCCCATTGGCTTTACCGATGAGGATGTTAATTTGGATGCCCCCAGGCTTTTTACCGACTCTTTAATTTTGTACTTCCTGAAAGATATTGCAGTAGTCAGACTTGATGGTTACAGCACGGCTTTGCAAATGAGTGTACGTTCAGATGTACGCAAGTTTTTCACTGAATGTGTTGCCGACTCGGCAGAGATGTACAACAGGACGGTAAGTATCATGTTATCCAAAGGTCTTAATATAAGACCGCCTTATATTCCTGTTCCCGAGAAGGTGGATTTTATAAAAAAACAAAACTACCTGGCGGGTTACCTTGGCAAGCAAAGAACGCTAAATTCAATTGAGATTTCTCATATATTTTTGGGGCTGCAAAAAAATTTATTACGAGGAGCTGTATTTAACGGGTTTGGCCACGTAACAGCTTCCGAACAAGTAAAAAAATATATGGTAAGGGGAAAGAAAATCGCCAATAAACATATTAAAATTTTTAGTTCATTATTAATAAATAACAACCTGCCTGTGTCCATGGCCTGGGACTCCGGTGTGATAGACTCGAATATTGCACCATTCTCAGATAAGCTAATGATGCAGCAGGCAAGAGTGAATAACTCTGTCTTAATAGCTGCATATTGGAGGGCTGTACCGGTTATGCGGCGCGATTTGGGGCTGGACTTTACGCGTCTGGCAGCTGAAGTTCTTAAATATTTAGAGGATGGTTTTAACATACTTATTGAAAACAGCTGGCTGGAAGAGCCACCCCAGGCAAAAAAATTATTACATTAAAAGATAAGTGCTACAACTTCAAGGCGATCATCAAAAACCCAAAGATGACAACCATACCTACATCATCAATGCCGCCTTCCACTGCCTCGCTTTATTAATTAATCTTTTTGACACACTGGTAAGCCGCTGCAAGGGCGCCGGGCACACCGCCAATCTGCATAGCCCAGCATGAGCCGATGTAAAGATTTTTCGCCGGTGTTTCTATATTCACGCTCAGGGTGTTTTTAAAAAATTTCTTCTTGGGGTTCCAACTCCATGCTGAGGTCGCCCCATCCGTATTATGGGTGAACCTTTCATAAGTCAGCGGAGTTGCGGCGTCTTTAAATTCGATACAATCCTTCAAGCCGGGAACCAGCCTGGCTGCGCTGTCGATCATTGCCTCCATGGCTTTTCCCTTCAATTGCGTATATACCTCCTTGTCTCCGCCGCCCCAGTTGTTCATCCAGTGGTAGGGCACTATGGTTTGAAGCATCAGTGAGGACTTGCCTGCCGGAGCGTGTTCGGGATTTACCATTGACGGCGAATAAAGTGAAACAGAGGTCTTGCTGAAAAATTCTTCGTCATCTGAATTGTAAATGTCGTACCCGGGCTTATGGTCATAGGTAAATACATGAGGAACCTTCATATATTGGCCAAGTTCCTGGTTAGACATATTTAACCCCAAGTATACCGTGCAGAAGCCCTCCGAAACGGCAGCGCTTTCGAGGTTATCCCGGAGTTCCTGCGGAACAAGGCTCTGGTCGTCCAAAAGCTTCAAGAAGGTTTTCTTATAATCCCCGGCGGAAATAACGTAATCCGCGTTATAAACGGTATTTTTGCATGAGACACCAACTGCGGCCCCGTTTTTTGTGATTATTTTGTCGACGTAGGAGTTAAGCTTCAAATCCCCGCCCAGTTTCCGGAAATTTTCGGCGAGAATATCCGCCCATGACTGCATGCCGCCTTTCACAGTCCAATAGTCGGCAAACATCCCCGCTATACCGGATCCTAAGAACATGGCCGGCATATCCGGGTAGCCGAATCCGCTGAACAGCCCGAACAGCTTAGAGTCTTTTGCAAAATATTGGGCAGCAAACTCCGACGACGTCATATTTCCGAACTGCTTGGCAAGTTTCGCTTGCTTTGGAGCGCTCTTTATATAGGGAAGCATTGATTTGAACATATCAAGCCCACTGAAAAGAAAAGGCATCGGTTCATCCACGTTACCCATCAGGCTGACGGTTTCGTCCAGCACTGAAAAAACCGTATCCAGCTTTTCTTTTTCAGATGGGAAGCCATCATAAATCATTTTTTTATAATCATCGTAATTTTCGGGAGTTCCGTCGAAATCCTCTGAAACTAACCGCAGCCTCTGTTTTGAGAATTCGATCTGATCAAACACTCCGATGTCCTTCATTGCCTTGAATACCGAAGCCGAGGCCTCAAAGGACAGAGTGCCGCTCTCAAAATAATAGCCCTTCCTGTAAAATCCGGCGGTATAGCCGCCAGGCATGCTGTGGGCTTCAAATATGGTTACTTTGTGCCCCTTCTTTGCCAGAAGATTGCCGGCAATAAGACCGCCGATTCCGGAACCGATTATGATCACATTTTTCATTAGTCAATCTCCTTTAATTACTTGCGACCTGCAAGATAATATGCATACATCAAGAAATTAATTCTATATTACCTCAAAGCTACCTTCAATATTAGCTTCCATTTATTAAAACATTTTATCTGGTACAGTAAAAAGATAAAGTCTCCCCGTCAACATGTCTGCGCTGAGAAATAACAAAAAATCCGATTACCCTAAAGTATAGATCATATTTTTGAGAAAGGATATATTTCATAGATTTCTTCCTTTCTTTTGTGCATTCATTTTATATTAATAATTCCAGAACACGCTTGGCACAGAAAAGAAAAACCGGGCATTAAAAAGCTATCCCTTTAATTCTGAAACCCCGCACTTTTTGAAATGCGGGGTTCCCAGTTTTTTAGATTGTTAAATAACTTTAGGAGTTACTGAAGAATATTTGGGTTGAAGTCAATGGCGTTGGTCAGGTCGTCAACAATGTACACCTTGATCACATCGCCGGCCTGCACGTTGAAGCCTGCGGTGGCGCTGTGCACCGAGTCAAAATCCGCCCCGGTGGCGTTCAGGTTAATCTGCACGCCGCCCCGCATTAGCACAAACACCACTTTTTCATTGCCCTCGTGGGCTATAACCGGGTTGATGTTGACGGTAAAGAACTGCAGACCCGATACTCCGCTCTTTACGGTCATGGTGTCAATGCCGCTGGCTGTCTTATCTTTGGTATAGGCTGCATCGTCGGCCGGAGCCAACGTATATTGGCCGGAGACTGCCGGGGGATCAACCACCGGGGTCCCCGGTAGCATGGTCTGGATTACATACACATCCGGATAGCCATCTGACCTGATTAAAATCACATAATTTTTCGCCTCTGTAAAGGCGCCGGCGCCAATCCTGATATGCCCGGGGGTAACTGTGCAATGTTTAAAAACCGAGGTGCCATCTATACTGACATTACCGCCTAATTGCACATCTTTAATCGAATTCATCCAGCCCGCGCTGCCTTGCAGGTAAAGATCCACCGGCTGGCCGACCCGGCAGTTCTGGCTGCCCAAGGCGGGGGTAGTCAGTGTAATGCTGGGACCATCGGTAGTTTCCCAATTATATTTAGCTGCCGATACGTCCAACTTAAAGGTGTATGTGGTCCCGGGCTGTAATCCAGTCACATTGAGGACATCGCTGCCTGTGCTATTGGGAAGATATGAATCTGTAAATGGATAGGTAGCCATTTCTTCACCATTGGCAACCAGTTTGTACAGATAATCGTTACCAAGCCCACTTGGCTTGTCGAGCAGGTTTGGATGCCGTAAATTCAGAGTGAGACTATTGCTCTGGAGGTTGCTAACGGTGAGGCTTTTTCCCAACGGCCACTTGTTGTCCGAGTTAGCAGCCGTCCTGGCTGTCACACTGGGACCGGGACTCCGCATTTTCAAGGAGTCCTCGGCATAGATCTGAAAAGTATACTCTGTATCCGGCTGCAATCGATTATCACCGTAAGACTGAACTTCATAGCAACGATTTTCAGGTTTTGTCCAGGCCGCTGATGCCTGACCATTGATATAAACATGATAGTTACGTATACCCTCTTTGTCAGTGGCCGGTGTCCAGCTCAGGATGATGCTGTTAGATCCGGCCTCAGTTACAGATACCTGGCTGCCCTCGGGCCATACCGGAGGCGTATTGGCCAGGGTTACAGCGGTGGTAACAGGGCCGTCCAGGCTCCACTTGCCCTGGGCATTGCCGGCCTCTACCCTGAACTGGTAAGTCTTGTCGGGCATCAAATTGTTAACACGGCAGGAACTATCGCTGACAGTGGCAACGAGGTTAGCGCCGTTATACACCCGGTATCCTGTTACCCCGGCCAGGTCACTGGCCCCGGTCCAGGAGAGGATCAGTTCCGTCTCATTAATGTCGCTGGCGGTTAAGGTTTTATCCGCTGCCCAGGCCGGCGCTCCCCAGAATGCGGTGAGATTGTCGGACGCTGCCTGATACCAAACCACCGGGTGGAAGAGGCCATCTACGTTGTTGATTACAACCACAGGACCGCTTCCTGCTGTCAATTCATTATTTTCCAGCAGTGCATTGCCTGCCGTAGTGGCAGACGCTGCATTAGAAATCTTGAAACCATTGATGGTGGTGTTGGCTGACGACCTGGTCTGGACTAAAATGCCGTTATCACAGTTGCTGATCTGATTACCCACCAGGGTCGCGGTTTGGCCCGGGGTAATCATGAATCCGGCCGAAGGCCCTCCATCCGTCATGGTCCCCTGGAAGCCGGTGATGGTATTGTTGACAGCAGTGAGTGTCCCGTCTTTTTCGTAAAGCACGGCATAGCCCGGCCTGCCCGCCCCGTCAAAGGTGCTGCTCTCAATGCGCACACCTGAGGGTTCACTGATGCCTGTGTCCGGCTGACTGACGATAATGGGCGCGACTTTGGTGCTGCCAAAGCGGCAATTGGTGACCACCAGGCTGCCGCCCCGGGACCATATGAAGCTGTCCTGGTTTTCCCCACCCTTGAATTCAACATTGTCAAAGATCAGTCCGCCCTGCTTACCATTCCTAGCCACAGCGGAGTAGCCCGTGATGTCTTCTGGTTTTGAGGCACCTTTAAGGTCAATCACACCATTCTTAACGGTAAGACTATAGCCGTCATTGTTTGCGCTTTGAAAAATACAACCTGGCGCTACCAAAGTCTTGCCCCTCAAGTCTAGAATACCTTTAAGGAAATAGTCCTCTGACAGGCCGCCTTCCAGAACGATTGTCTGAATATTGTCTTTGTCCAGGGCAATCTTAAATTCATACGAGGTATCTTTAACTGAGTTTACCGTGCCTGCATTATGGACAGGCATAACACCTCCGGTCCAGGGTTCCCATGTTACCCGCAGCTTTTTTGTCACCGTGACGTTGTTAGTGCGATCACCGAGTTTTACCAGCGCCGTCAGGGTTACCTCTTTATCACTGCCGTCTTCAGGTTTCATCACCACAGCCAAGCCAGCAAAGCAAGTGATAACATCGGGTTCGCTGGAAGTCCACCAAATACGGGCATCCGGAGCCCAGTCAACCGTCCAGGGCAGTTTGATATCGGTAACCACATGATCAGCACTGTCTCCGGGGGCGTAAGTGAGGGAAATAGTTCCATCCTCGATCTGTTGTCTGATCTTGGCCAGCACCATGGCGTCAGGCTCGAACCGCACCATTCTATCCCCAAAATCCGACCAGGCATAGTTGCCCATGCGGTCATAGGCTTTCAGGTTGTAGGCGTAAGTCTGGCCAACCTGCAGGGCGGGGTCGGCGTCAGTAAAGGAAGCGCTCCCGAAACCGTTGGTTCCGTCAACCAACCCAACCATTTTACCGTCCCTGTATACTTCAACATAGGCAATAAAATCGTTGTCATAGCACTGTATCTGCGGAAAAATAATTCTGTCGCTCTCAATGATGGGAGTAGCGGTAAAACCTACCGGGCCGGGGTTTACATTATCCAGGAAAACTTGATAAACAAAGGTCCCGCCCGCTTCCGGCACATCGGTGGCATCCACGCTGATCAGATACTGATCGGCCCGGCTCCGGTCCGGGGTCAAATAGTTTAGGCGCCATGCCCGGGGATTCGATTTGTCCGCGGTGGTGTCGTCGGACTTATCCAGGGTGTAAACGGACATCTGATCGATGTTCAGGCCGGGGTCCACCGGGAAGGTCAGGGTTACCTTTTTACCGTCTCCGGCCCCCTGCAGGTAGACTTCATAGGCAAATCCCACCGGATCAATATGGTACTTCATATCCGACGGCAGCGTATAGCGCCTGAGGCTTGCCCGGTTGGTTCCTGCTTGATTCAGGTTTTCCGGGGTGACCGTGACTTTGTCTTCAAAGCAGAGGGCAACCCCATTTTTCATCTCCGCCTGATTCCCGTCCACGGCGAGATAAACGGTCTTAGCGGCTGTTGCGCCCATCCCGCCTTTGACCCGTACTTCCACCCGGCTGACGCCGGAGGTAATGTTCAAGGCGCCGGCGTCAATGGCGGCCGCCGTTCCGCTATAAGAAAGCGCAGCCCAGTCACCGGCAGTGCTGCCGGTAACCACCCGGTACTCCAGGTCCGCCCCGGCCGGCAGCCCGGTCAGGGTCAGGGTCTGGCCGGACAGCACGGCACCGGTCAAGGTAATGTCGGGGACGCTGGCCACCGTGGTGAAGGGAATCTCCACCGCAGGATCGCCCAGGGTGGAACCATTTTTAAAGAGCACTGCCGGGGAAATGACGATCTTATAGGCAGTATCAAGCGCCAATGGCCAGACTATTAACATACCCGATTAGGGCGTTGACAGCGAGATCACCATTCCCGGAATAACCGGAGGTCCCATTACCGGCCACGGTACTGATAACATCGACTGTGTTTTCTGCGGCGCAAACAGTCATGCTGCAAAACATAATCAAACAAATAGCCAGGATAATTTTAAGCAAGAACGGATAGCGTTTAAATTTTACTTCTACTTTCACTTTTTCAGACCACCTCCCATTTTAATAGAACATTTTCCGATTTGGATATACTGTGAACATACGCGCATATTTACTTGCTTGCCCGATCACCTTCCTTATGAATATAGTAGTCATTGCTTAACCCGGTGCTGCCGACAAGAAATACTCTCTTCTGCCTCGCCCTGCCCGGCCACATAAGCGTAAGGATCACCCCCGCCTACGCGGGGAACATAATAAGGCATCAATTCCACCATCACAATGTCAGGGATCACCCCCGCCTACGCGGGGAACATCGCTCTCTACAGAGATCGATAAGGGCGTGATAAGGATCACCCCCGCCTACGCGGGGAACATCCATGTCCTATTTTGGTATATTTGCCAAGAATAGGAT
>JAQVGZ010000068.1:11648-13062 GCA_028696455.1 Desulfotomaculaceae bacterium
GGGATCACCCCCGCCTACGCGGGGAACATCGCTCTCTACAGAGATCGATAAGGGCGTGATAAGGATCACCCCCGCCTACGCGGGGAACATCCATGTCCTATTTTGGTATATTTGCCAAGAATAGGATCACCCCCGCCTACGCGGGGAACATAAGCTCTGTATGCCCTCTATCGGCGCCCCGTTAGGATCACCCCCGCCTACGCGGGGAACATTAGCCTGGATAAATCCCTGCGCCTGATCCGGTGGGATCACCCCCGCCTACGCGGGGAACATCAGCGGCTGATATGTAAGTTCCTTTTGACATTAGGATCACCCCCGCCTACGCGGGGAACATTTTTTCATCAATTAACACACTCCTTTTTTTATAGGATCACCCCCGCCTACGCGGGGAACATGTCTTCCTGGTATTTATGCCACCGCTGGAAAACGGATCACCCCCGCCTACGCGGGGAACATACCGGCCTTTGTGCCGGGCAGAGTCCCCACATAGGATCACCCCCGCCTACGCGGGGAACATTGACGCTGGCTGTTCGGGTTGTGTTGGCGCAGGGGATCACCCCCGCCTACGCGGGGAACATCGCTACCCTCTGATACCATGCTTGATCCAAGCGGGATCACCCCCGCCTACGCGGGGAACATTGGTTTGAACTGCTGCCCATCGCCGGCCGACGGGGATCACCCCCGCCTACGCGGGGAACATTATCGTAGGTCGGCAAGCTGTTTGCTGGCTCAGGGATCACCCCCGCCTACGCGGGGAACATAGAAAACCGATGCAGATGCCGTGGCGAATGTTAGGATCACCCCCGCCTACGCGGGGAACATACCGGGTTTATATGCAACCACATTAGCAGATAAGGATCACCCCCGCCTACGCGGGGAACATCTCCGGGACCTAGCCGGCAGGCGCCCCCACATAGGATCACCCCCGCCTACGCGGGGAACATTTACTGCCGTTCAGTGTCACAACACCCTCTAGAGGATCACCCCCGCCTACGCGGGGAACATTCACCTATAAGGCAGCTGCCAGTGGCGACTATAGGATCACCCCCGCCTACGCGGGGAACATCCTGCCGAGCGAGCAGAGGGGTATTACGTTAAGGGATCACCCCCGCCTACGCGGGGAACATGATGAAATGATGGTACAAATACTCGAAAATAAAGGATCACCCCCGCCTACGCGGGGAACATTTTCCTGTTATTGCAGTAGACACGGTAGCTGAAGGATCACCCCCGCCTACGCGGGGAACATCGAGCCCAAAAGTACAGGCCGCCATGGAAGCAGGGATCACCCCCGCCTACGCGGGGAACATGAAACTTCGACATCGACCACCGGTACAGGCGAAGGATCACCCCCGCCTACGCGGGGAACATTTGTCTGGATGAAACCTTATTAACCCAAGCGAGGGATCACCCC
>JAQVGZ010000153.1 GCA_028696455.1 Desulfotomaculaceae bacterium
CAGGCAGAAAATATCGGCAATCCCGATAAAATTGTATCAGGAACAACTGAAATCACAAAAAGTCCCGACCGTTTATTCCTGGCTGAACTTACATCAACTTTCTGCGAACTTGCAGGAATCATTAAGGATGGATTTTCTTTCCAAGCTGGAGCCGGAGGAACAGCCTTAGCTACAGGTTTTTATTTTGCCGAAATCTTAAGGAGAAAAGGAATAAAAGCTAGGTTTGCCCGCGGTGGAAGCAACAGGTACCTGGTTGAGATGCTGGAAGAAGGTCTGGTGGAATACATACTCGACGGTCAGACATTTGACAAGCATGGCATACGATCCATGCGTATAAACTCAAATCATATCAATACCAGTCCCTTCACCAGCTATAACTACCACGGGAAGGGAAATTTTGCTCAATTGGTTGATGTGGTAATCTTGGGCGCCACAGAAGTTGACCTAGATTTCAATGCTAATGTGGTTTCTCATTCAGACGGGTTGCTGCTACACGGTATTGGCGGATGGCAGGATTGCCTTTTTGCTGGCTGCACCATTCTAACAATCCCCCTGTTCAGGGACAGAATTCCGGTTATCAGGGAAAGGGTGACTACCCTGTGCGGACCTGGTGAATTGATAGATGTAATAATTACAGAAAGAGGAATTGCAATCAATCCGCTTCGACAGGACTTGATAGACAGGGTTAAGAACAAAGGACTCCCCTTAAAAACCCTTGAAGAATTAAAAAATGAAACAGAGAAAATATGCGGAATTCCTTCAAGTATTGGCATTGAATCCAAAAGTGACATTGTAGCCGTAATAAAATGGGTGGATGGCACCCTAATAGATTCAGTGATGAAAGTTAGTTTGTGATGTTAAAATTTGAAAATTTGTAACTATTCACCAATATAGTAAAAATGGTTAGTTATTAACAGTTTATCAGGTGTTTCATTTACGTTTTTCTCAGAATCGGCTACTTTATTAACAATTGTTGGTACAATGTCGTTTAGTTAGTGATATTTTATAACGGTTTGTAATTCATTGCGTAAGGTTTTTTCTGTCTCTTCTTTCGTGGATTGCTCCGCCCTGGGCGTATTATTTCCCTGGTGTTCCAAACCAACAGATCAAAAGCATCCAGGGCCTCCTTGTATTTTTTATGAATAAAAGCCGGAACCAGCATATCCATTGTGGTTGCCAGTGCATTGGTGCGGTTGATTTTTTGATCGTGCTTCCTTTCCTTGTCTGCTTGGTACTCTGCAACCACCTTTTCTTCAATTGGATGTGCATACGCAGCGCAAAGCGTCATTAAAAACACCTTGGCATGGAAGTCCTGTTTTACAGCCTTTGCTGTTTTACCTGAGAAGTCCTCAAGCTCAATCCGGCTTTTTAGTAATTTGTATGCCTCCTCCTCGTTCCA
The DNA here is from genome assembly GCA_028696455.1 of Desulfotomaculaceae bacterium. Lineage (GTDB taxonomy): Bacteria > Bacillota > Desulfotomaculia > Desulfotomaculales > Pelotomaculaceae > MVQL01. The sequence goes on from JAQVGZ010000153.1 coordinate 1,400, forward strand.
GCGGTAATGGTACAACTCCTCAAAGTCCTCATGGAGATAAGTAGCACTATCCTCCAGCGAGGTACAAAGGGCCTCTTTTTCTCCATTTTCAAGCTCGACCTTTATTAACCTGCAGGTTATCTCTCGATCCAGCATGTGGGGAAAGTCCTTGAGCTTTGATCGGTCTTTCTTAGGTAAAGCAAAGGTTACAATTCGCTCCTTCTCAGAACTCTCTGCGAAGTCCTTTGCTTTGAGCCACCAGTCCTCTTTTGAACGAACACAAAACTCAATACCTTTCGCTTTAAGCAGAAACAACAGCCCGAAACTGGGGTAGCCGCGGTCAAGAAGTAACAAGTCACCAGGTTTGACGTGCTCCAAATGCTCTAGCAACAAGTCCCTTTCACTTGATGCGTAAGGTGCTATCTGAGAATCTATAGTAACAAGATTCAGGGCATCATACAATAATGACCCTAAGGCAAGCGAGCGGGGGCTGTCTGCTTTAGGGCCAAATTGATGCACTCCAAACTCCTCAACCACGCTGGGATGATTCGGTAACACAAGGCGAGTCCCATCGACCGCCAATAAACGCATCTCGTGCCACACAATGTATGATGCGCCTTCGTAGAAAGAATTTACCGCAACTTCATTAAGTCGCTTAAAGGCCCAAGGGTTCAGTTTTGCCCGAGCCTGAGTGAAGGCTCCCTTGGTCACCTCCCTGATGTTGAAGTCGCCTTTCATTACTTCTTTGTAAAAGCGATCCAGGTCTCGTTGTAAAGAACTCTTGAACTTCAGCACAAGGAGGATTATTATTTTGAGTGGAAGTTTTCGGCTACGTGAGAACACCCCATCACTGCCGTCTTTGGAACGGCTGACAAATTGCTCATTTTCAATTTTATAGTCGATATTTGATGTTAGTTTTTCTCGATAATCTAAGTTTTGACAGGCATTCGGGTTACCCCCTATATACCCCTACAAGATAGGGAATCAGATCTGAATCACAAACTTTTCAAAGAACTATTTTGCCCCTAAAGATTAATAAAATCAGGCGTTTTAGAGGATTTCCTTAACTAAACGACATTGATTGTTGGTAGCTTAATAACAAGTTAATCGTCCTTTTGTATGAGATATCAAGCGGTTTGACTTCTTTTGGGAAAAAGAAAACAAGTTGAACGGGGATAAGAAACGCATAATAGAGTTAGAAAAGGAGAATAGCCTTTTAAAAGCAGAAGTGGCCTCACTCAAAGCCTTAGTACAAGAGTTATTGCTTGAGATTGAGCGGTTGAGACACCCCAAAAACAGCTGGAATGGTTCTGTGCCCCCTTCTAAAGCCGAAAACAGGCCATTCAAAACAAAGAGCCTGAGAGAATCTGATGGCAAAAAACCCGGTGGCCAAACCGGCAATGAGGGCAATACATTGAATATGACAGAAACCCCGAATATTGTTATCGAACATAAACCGCAATATTGCAACCATTGTGGCAAGGACATCACCGATATTGAACCAGAACTTATCACCTGTCGTCAGATGGTTGATATACCGCCCATCATACCGCAGTATACCGAGCACCGGGCCTATCGGGTTACCTGTTCCTGTGGCCATCAAACAGAGGCCTCTTTCCCCTCCGGTATTAACGCCCCGATAAGCT
>JAQVGZ010000154.1 GCA_028696455.1 Desulfotomaculaceae bacterium
GGCGGGGCCGGGCAGATTTATTCCCAAACAAACAACGCTCCCGGCTCAACAGGTGATGGCTATGCCCTAGCCTACCGGGTAGGAGTACCGCTTATAGATATGGAGTTTGTTCAGTATTACCCCACCTGTTTAGTTAAATCTTCGCTTGTCAAAGTAATGGTTATCTATGAATTATTAGTTTACTGGGGAGGGGCAAGGTTACTCAACAGCCTTGGGGAAGATATTGCTCTGCTGTATGGCCTAAAAGACCCTTCAACAATGACAAGGGATGCCCTGACCCTGGCTATTTCAAAAGAGATCAAAGAAGGCAGGGGGGTTAATGGTGGTGTTTGGATGGATCTTTCGACCATCCCGGAAGATAAAATTAAACATTTACAAAAATTCATTCCCAAGGGTTTAGAGAGAGATCGTTTCCTGGTTGCCCCGGTTGCTCATTTCTTTATGGGAGGCTTACTAGTCAATGAGCAAGGGGAGACGGGAATCGAGGGCCTGTATTCAGCAGGAGAAGTAAACGGCGGTGTACACGGGGCTAACAGGTTAGGCGGTAACGCCCTGACTGAAGCCTGGGTTTATGGTGATATCACCGGCCGGCATGCTGCTCAATATGCCCTTCACCATAAAAGTACTTCCGGTATTGAAAACCTCCAGGCAATAACTAAAGATCTAAAATCACATTTCGAAAAAAGTGGAGAACATTCGATTAAAGAAGTGCGCAGAGATTTACAGCAGCTGCTGTGGGAAAAAGTTGGTATTATCCGGACTCACGAAGGACTGTCCGGGTTGGTTAGTGATCTTGAAAAACTAAAAGAAAAACTATCTGAAACCAAGGTAAGTGATTTCAAGGAATTAATTAGCAAGCTAGAAACCGATAATATGCTTTTGGTAGGAAAAGCAATGGCTTTATCAGCTCTTTTAAGAAAAGAAAGCCGGGGCGCTCATTACCGGGAGGACTTTCCCGCTGAAGGTGGAGAACAATGGGTGAAAAATAGTTATATTAATAGTTATATTAAAGGTAATGACCGTTTTGAAATGAGTGCTTGTTTAAAATAGGGTTTAAAACATTATATTAATTAATTTTTCAGGGCAAATCCCGGGATTGAGTTACAATCCCGGTAATTTATCTTATGAGATGTGTTTGTTCATTGCAGTTCCTCTAATGGGGGTATCTGCCCGTATCTTGGTCTGAGGAGTGGAAGTTTTGTCATCAACAATTTTAGATCTCCAAAAGTTGTTGGATGTGTCCGCCGGCAGGCGGGAGGCCGATTTATATCTTAAGGGTGGCTCCCTGGTTAATGTGCTGTCCGGTGAAATTTATCCGGCTAACATTGCCGTATGGCAAGACAAAATCGCTTATGTCGGTGAGAGTGAAAAAATGGTAGGCGAAAATACCAAAATTATTGACGCCCGGGGGTTTTACCTCTGTCCTGGCCTGATTGAACCTCATTCCCACCCGTGGGAGATATACAATCCGGTCAGCCTGGCGGAAGCGGTTTTATGCCGTGGGATCACAACAATCGTTTATGATAACCTTTTTTTCTTTGTTCAACTTGGAGCAAAGGGTTTTTTAAAGATGGTCGATATACTGGATAACTTGCCGGTAAAAATTTATTGGACGGCCCGGGCAATACACCAGTCTCCGGACTCAAATGAAGAAGAGATTTTTTCAATTGCTAATTTACAAGAGCTTTATGCCGATCAACGGATCATTAAAATAAGTGAAATTAATCGCTGGCCATTAATAGTTCAGGGCGACTATTATTTATTAGAAAAGATTTGCCTGGCCAGGGCCCTTCAGAAAGGTTTTGAAGGACACACAGCGGGGTGTTCTTATAATCATTTAAATGTAATTGCTGCGGCTGGTGCGAATTCATGCCATGAATCAATTTCTGCTGACGATGTAGCTTATCGGTTGAGATTAGGTTTTTGGACCATGTTGCGACATAGTTCCCTTAGACCGGACCTGCCTGAGTTGCTTCGCGCGATTACAGAAATGCATTTGCCGACGAACAGGATGTTATTTACCACCGATGGTTCTTGTCCAAGTTTTATTGCCAGGGAAGGACATCTAGACGGAATGTTGCGTATGGCTGTAAAAGCAGGTGTAAATCCCGTTACGGCATTACAAATGGCTACAATAAATCCAGCTGTCTACCTCGGAATGGAAAACAATTTGGGTTCAATTAGTCCCGGCCGGCAGGCCGATCTTCTACTACTGCCTGATTTGGAAAAATTCGCGCCACATATGGTCCTTTCTAAAGGTAAGCTAGCAGCTGTTGACGGGGAATTGTGCGTACCGTTTAAAGCACCGGACTGGGGAGAAATGGGTTTTACCAAGTTACCTAGTGCGTCGTTGTTTAGTAACCCGTCTTTATTCGGGGTGCCTGCGGATAGTGAAAAGGTTTTTCCGGTAATTCACGCTGTTTCTGCTGCTATTACCAAACGACAGGACTATTTGCTTAAGCCGTGTAAAGGTTTATTGAAACGTGAGGATGACTTGCTTTATTGTACTTTGATGGACCGTTGCGGTAAATGGGTTACAAACGGCTTTGTTAGTGGACTTGGCCAATTGGAGGCAATTGCCTCCACATATAATTCTTCATATAACCTTCTGGTTTTGGGAATGGATCGTTCAGCCATGGCCCTGGCTGCTTCTGAGGTAGCCAAGATGAATGGTGGAATTGTGTTGGTAGAAAACGGTCAAGTATCATTCCGTATGCCGCTTAAAATCGGTGGCATGGCTAGCGATCGTTCCTTTGCCACGATTGTCAATGAAATGAAAGAAATGGAAGACAAGGTTAGAGAATGCGGTTACCTTTATAACGACTTTTTCTTTACACTGTTGTTTCTGGTTTGCGATTTTCTACCCGAAATAAGAATTACTTCCCTGGGCATTATTGATGTAAAGAAACGGCAAATAATCGTCCCTGTGAACTCACAATAGCGGTTAGTTACTCCGCCTGTTAAGTTCACCAATTACTTCAAAATCAAGAGGCTAATTTTATGATAAGGTAGGGGATA
>JAQVGZ010000155.1 GCA_028696455.1 Desulfotomaculaceae bacterium
GGTTTTAAGGGTTTTGCTTGAATAAGTAGCCAGTTCACTGCGCAAATATGTTTTAAAGGAGGTGAAAAATTTGTTATCCTCCCTGCTGTAGAGTGGCCTTCCCTGTTTGGTGACATAAAAATATGCTTTAATAACTCTTCCCGCCAGGCTAGTTCAATTTCCATTATTTTATCTATCGTGACCTCCGGGTCCAAACCCGGCAGGAAGTTTTCTATTCGGGCATAATCGGTCGGTGAGGTTGATTTCATCATCCGGGCATATTTTTCTGATATAACTTGTGGAAAAAAATATTTCCTACATTTACACTATTTCTATTGTACAGTATATCCCTAATTCATGATTTACTGCTTTCCTGGACAATCCCATATGCGACGGCTTAAAACCGAGACTTTATCTGAACTGGATAGTCCCTTCCTCGTCGTCTTTAGTATTGAAAATTTAGAAGCAAAAATTTCAACACCCGGTACTAAAGCTTACCAGTTCCTCGCCGTCGCTATGAATCTGTAGTTAAAGTTTAATGCCGTCTACTGATAAATTATCTACCCTTATATTGCGGAGGTCTCTTTTCGGCAAATGCTACGCGGCCTTCAATTCTGTCCTCGGTGTCCCGAAGTATTCCCCAGAGCAGGTTTTCATAGGCCATACCTTGTTTGAGGGGCAGGTCGGAGCCTATAACAACTGCCTGCTTAGCCGCTTTTACTGAAAGTGGAGCATTATTGGCGATTTTGTTGGCCATTTGTTTGGCATAGTCTAAAAGCTGATCGGGCTCCACAACATCACTGATCAGGCCGATCCGGTATGCCTCCTCAGCATTAATACGCTCGGCAGTTAAAAGCATCTTCATGGCAATGGCCGGTGGTATGGCACGGAGCAGGCGTTGGGTACCGCCCAGGCCGGGAAGGCTGCCCACTTTAACTTCCGATAAGCCAAAGGAGGCTTTTGAGGATGCTATGCGGATATCGCAAGCCAGAGCCATTTCCAAACCGCCGCCGATGGCATAGCCGTTAATGGCACAGATGATTGGTTTCCACATTTCCATTGATGCAATTAAACTTTCAGATTCAAAATAAGTTGAAGCATAATTTTCCTTGGGGGGCATGGTTTTCTTCATATCCGAGCCTGTACAGAAGGATTTTTCCCCGGCCCCGGTTAAAACAGTTACTCGAATTTCCGGATCGGTTTTAATCTCGTGCCAAATTTGTTGTAATTCCTCCCAGGATTCAGGATCCAAGGCGTTTAATGCCTCCGGACGGTTTAAGGTAACAATGGCCACATGACCTTCTTTTTCAAAAAGTACGCCCACTCTTCATTCCCCTTCCTTTAGTTCTTTATTAAACTGTTTTAAATATTTTTAAAATTTATTTACTGCTCCAGCGCAAATGTATCATAAACCTTGTTCTTCTTGGTTAATTCCCTGGCCACCAGCCAGCGGTGTATCTCGGTCGGACCTTCTATGATGCGGAAAATACGTACCAGCCTGTAGATGTATTCAATGGGCATTTCCTTACTGAGGCCAAGCCCGCCATGTATTTGAATGGCCCGGTCCGCTATACGGGTAAGCATCTCGGTACAAAATACCTTGACCATGGCTGCTTCTAAACGCAAATCTTTGATCCCCTGGTCCGCTTTCCAGGCAGCATGGTAGACCATCAGCCGCGCGGCATGCAGATCCATCGTTGAATTGGAGATCCACCACTGCACTGCCTGGCGCTCCGCCAGGGGCTTGCCGAAGGTGGTCCTGATATTAGCCTGTTCAATCATTAGCTTAATTAGTCTATCCGCCAGTCCGCAGCAGCGGGCCCCCAGTTCCATACGGCGCACGCCAAAGCGGTTCTGCAGCGGGATAAAGGCTTGCCCCACCTCACCCAGTACCTGGCTTTCGTCCAACTCTACATTATCGTAAACAAGTTCGTAAGATACCATTTCTCCGATAACCGGGATATTGCGGACCACAGTCAGGCCGGGTGTGTCCTTATCCACCAGGAAGGCGGTAAAGCCACCCCTTTTGCCCTTTTCTCTATCCGATACCGCAATGGTGATAAAGAAATGGGCTTTATGGGCAAAACTGATGAACATTTTGCTGCCGTTTAATACCCACTTATCTCCCCGGCGGTCGGCGCGCAATTGGATACCGCCGGCGTCGGTGCCCGCGTTGGGCTCGGTCATAGCCAGGGCGGATATTTTTTCTCCCCGGGCGTAGGGCAGCAGGTATTTTTCATATTGCTGCTCATTGCAGCAGGACAATAAATAGTTTAGGTTTGGCGCATCGGGAGGTAGTGTTAAAGGAACAATGGAACGGTTCATCTCCTCTACCACAATGCACTTGGCCAGGTAGCCCAGCTCCTGTCCACCGAATTTCTCTGGGACGTCAATGCCCCACAGGCCTAATTCATTTGTTTTTTCCAACAGCCTTTTTTCATCTTCGGGGGGAATGACGGGCGTGTCCGATAGACCTCTTTCCGCTTCCCGGTTGATAATGGTTTGTTCCAGTGGAAACATTTCTTTTTCGGTAAACTTGCGCACCATTTGTTTTAGCATTACATACTCTTCAGGTAAGGAAAAATCCATAGGTGCTCCCCCTTATGTTAAAGTAGCCCATTTAAATACTGGTCTTTTATTTTTACAGCGAAAATTACTTATTGAGCTATTACCCCTGATCGTCTTCATTTTCAACTTTCAACCTTTCAACCTTTCAACACCCGGCACCACGGTAAATTACTTTTCGCTGTAGTGTTATGCAAACACTTGCTCAGCTTCTAATTGGTTATACTCCTGGTCATCCATATTTAAAAATTCCTTCATTACTTCTTCGGTATGCTGGCCCAGTAAAGGCGCGGCTGTTTTGTATTGGGCAGGCGTTTTGGACATGTGGATTGGACAACCGTTATACGCGCTTACCCCTATTTCCGGGTGCTCCAGGTAAACCCAGTGGCCCCTTGCTTGCATCTGCGGGTCTTCCAACATATCCTTGGCGTTTAGCACCATGCCGGCCCGCACACCGCCGGT
>JAQVGZ010000156.1 GCA_028696455.1 Desulfotomaculaceae bacterium
TGGCGCTGAATATCTGGCAGCAGTGCTGCACACTGGCTTCCTGCATGAACATTATCGGTGAAAACGGGCAGCGCAGCTGGCTCCAAATTAAAGCCTCAGGGATTTCCGTCTTTAGGCTGTTCCTGGGCAAGTCTCTCGTTCAGATCGGCGTGATGATGCTGATCGTCATGCCCGTCTATTTAATCGCCTTCGCGGCGCTCAAGTTTCCCCTGGCCAGCGGGTGGCCGGCCTTACTGTTGTTGACCTTCATCTTTACGCTCAGCTTGCACGGCCTGGGCACGCTGATGTCCAGTATTTCCGGAAACGCGGTAAATGCCTCGCGCTTCGGGATGATTATCGCCCTGCCTGCCTTTGTGATTTCCGGCTATACCTGGCCGCTGGAGGCAATGCCGCAGTGGTTCCAGCCTTTGGCCTGGCTCCTGCCCCAGACCTGGTTCTTTCAGGGCATCAACTATCTGACCTTTAAAAACCCGGGTTGGGAATTCATCAGCCGCTACCTGTTGGTTCTGGCGTTGATGGCCGTCCTCTTTTACAGCGCGGCCGCCCTGTTTACCCATGGCGTGAAAGCGGCCCTGCGGCTGAGGGGGGATTGAAGTGAAACAGATCCTGAACATTGCCCACTATGAAGTCATCCATATTTTTAAAGACCGGATCCTTTTGCTGATTGTATTTTTCGTTCCGCTTCTTTACGCGGCACTGTTTGGGATGATTTATGTGTCCGCGATTCTGCAGCAGGTGCCGCTGGCAATTGTCGATCTGGATCGCTCCGCCGCCAGCCGGGAGGTAATCTCAACCTTTGAGAACACTCCCAACTTCAAAGTAATCCCGGCAGTGAACACCTATGCCGGCCTGGAGCAAGGCATGAGAGACGGCACGGTCCGGGCCGGGGTTGTGATTCCGGAGGACTATGCTCAAAAGCTGTCTTCACACCAGCTAAACGAGATCTTGACCGTGTATGACGGGTCCAATCTGATTTATGGCCTCAATACGCGCAAGTATTTTCAACAGGTGCTCAATTCCATCAGCGCCGGTCAAACCGCTGCATATCTCGCCGGGCTGGGCTTGACAGCTCAGGAAATCACCAGCGTCATGGAAACGGTCTCCTTCAGGCTGCAGGTGTGGTATAATCCGACTTTCAGCTATGCCACATTTATCTTTTTGGGTTTCGTGATCATGATCCTGCACCAGATTGGCCTTTTGGGCATCGGCCTGACGGTGACGCGGGAAAAGGAGCGGAATACCTGGATCCAGTTTATGAGCGCGGCCGTACCCGCCTGGAGGATTTTTGCAGGCAAAGCACTGCCCTACTTAATCACGATCTTTTTCAACTACATTTTATTGTTGTGGGTGGCCAGCCGCTTTGTGCATGTAAAAATCGGGGGCGCCGTGGCGCTGATCCTTCTTTTGGGGCTGCTCTTCTCCATCATTATAGTTTCCCTGGGGTTCATTATCTCGCTTTATACTCCCAACTCCCTGCAGGCAACCCGCTATCTGATGCTGCTTTCAGTGCCGCTCTTTGTCCTCTCCGGGTACACCTGGCCGGTCACCCACATTCCGGCAGCCTTCAACGGACTGGCCCGCCTGCTGCCGTTCACCTGGATGGCCGAAGGATCGCGCATGGTCACGATCAAGCACTGGGGGTTGCAGGACCTGGCCGTGACGCTGGTTGCGCTGGCCGTTTTTGCTGCCGCTTGCCTCTTCTTTGCCGCGACCTTTTCCAAGCGCAGAAACCCTCCTGCCCAAACGGGTCTGGAGGTCAATGGAACCGTTTTCTATCCTGGTAAACGTTAGGGTATGCCGGACACCTTTCTGTAATGTATTGTTTATTAAAAACTGCATTCTGTAACTAAAATATGATAAAATTTATCGGTCGCGCGGGCGGTGATCGTCATTAGCTGGCCCTCTGTCGGGTTTTCAGGGCTCACGGTGTATGTAAGAGCACACGGGGTAGTGTCTGATGACGGGATGGTATAGCTGATCATGAGGGTGGGCAGACAGGCGCCCGACCTGTCCATCACGCGCCAGGAGATCTGCGTGATGCTCACGCGCGCCCTGAAAGCCGCCATACCCTCCCTGAATACCAGTGTGACCGACCCGACCGTCTTTGCCGACGAAGATGCGATAGCGGATTGGGCGATTATAGCCGTCCGATATATGAACAGCAGGGACATTATGACGGGTGTCGGAGGCAACACGATAAATCCGCTCGGCAATACCACGAGGGAACAGGCTATTGCCCTCGTGCTGCGAACCTACGAAGCCTTCCTCTGATAACGGCTTCAGCATTTAGCCTACAGTGACACAGACGCAATATATATAAAAAGGTGTTCTTAATCTTTTTGCGTTATGACCATAATCCCTAGCAATGACGTTCAAGAGGTCAGCGGTTCGATCTCGCTTATCTCCACCAGCGAATAACAAACATGATAATGCCGATTGAGGGTTCCTTCCCTTAATCGGCATTATTAAAACTGAACCGCTTCCTGCTCCAACTTGCAGTTATGCTCCAGCATATAGCCGATTACTTCTGCGAACTCGCTCCCTTTGAGTTTCCTGAGCCTCGCCCGGTCATTTTCAGTGAGGTCCCTGGCATAATCCCGGTATTTCTTAAGCGTCTCCAAATCCATTTTGTATGGCTGGAAGTCCATCCCTGTTTCTCTTCGCAGCTGCTCCAGGATGTAAAAGCCGCAACGGCTACCGTTGCCAGTGCATAATGGCCGGGGTGCTAACCAGCAAATTACTTAATTATTACAATAATTGAGCTGATTTATGCAAATGAGAATACTACGAATATTCAAAAATCTTTAAATGAATTATTCCCCATCACATGATTAGTATAGGGGTATTGCCTAACCACCGATCCGGCCTAGTAGTGCTAACATAAAAGTTGACCACTTAAGTGGCGAATGACAATTAAAAAGTTGACCACCCCGAGAGCCCAATCCTGTATGATTGAAGTTGCTAAGACACCAACATACAGGAGGAAAGGACATG
>JAQVGZ010000069.1 GCA_028696455.1 Desulfotomaculaceae bacterium
TATAGGGAATAACATACATTGTCCGGCCTCGCATCGAGCCGTCAAAAATCTTGCCTGCTGTTTCATATGCCTGAGCCGGGGCCATCCAGTTATTAGTGGGGCCCGCATCTTCTTCTTTACTGGTGCAGATAAAAGTGAGGTGCTCTACCCTGGCCACGTCATTTTTTGCCGTCCGGTGGAATAAACAGCCAGGGTACTTTTCCTGATTTAGGTATTTCATCTCTCCGGTGCTTACTGCCTGTTCAGTTAACCTAATTCTCTCCTCTTCGGAACCGTCCAACCAGACTATGTTATCCGGCTTGGTAAGCCTGGCCATTTCCTCAACCCACTGTGATACCGCCTTGTTACTATACATAGCAATCCCCTCTCTAAATAAAATATCTGCTTTACCGACTTGTGGGTAGTTTAACTGCTCATTGTTAATAAAATGAAAACTGCAAAATAAGAATAAGAATGGATCATAAAGGAAAGCCTCTATATAGTTCCATAATCTTGTTTCGCACCGGACATGTTCTTCACCCTGGCCTGGGCTGCAGCCAACCGTGCTATTGGTACCCGGAAAGGTGAACAACTAACGAAGTCCAGTCCAATATTATGACAGAATTTAATAGAGTTCGACTCACCACCATGCTCACCGCAAATACCAATCAGTAAATTTGGTTTAGTTTTACGCCCCAATTCTACAGCCATTTTCATCAGTTTGCCCACACCATTGCGGTCCAGCACAATAAATGGGTCATCGGCAAGGATTTTTTTATCCAGGTAAGCTGGAATAAACTTGCTTTCAGAGTCATCCCTTGAAAAACCCAAAGTGGTCTGAGTCAGGTCGTTGGTGCCGAAGGAGAAAAAGTCAGCCTTTGAAGCCACCTCGTCAGCTAATAGTGCAGCCCGGGGTACCTCAATCATAGTACCGATGGTGTAATTTATTGTGACCCCTGTTTCCCGCATTACATCATCGCCAACATTGGTAACCAGTTCTCTCAGGTATTCTAATTCCGTCTTATCAATAACCAGAGGTATTTCTATCTCCGGGACGGGATGGAATCCTTCCTTGATTAGTTGGGCAGCGGCCATTAATACCGCTCTGGCCTGCATCGCATAGACCTCGGGAAAGGTTATTCCCAGACGGCAGCCCCGGTGCCCCAGCATGGGATTAAACTCGGAAAGGTTGCGCACCTTGCGCAAAAGGACTTCCTTATCCTCAATCATACCCTGATCACCATTAGTCAACCGCAAGGTAGTTATTTCCACCACCAGGTCCTCGATGTTGGGCATAAATTCATGCAGCGGTGGGTCAAGAAAGCGTATCGTAACTGGAAGGCCGTCCATCGCTTTTAATATACCGTAAAAGTCTCCCTGCTGCATTATAAGAAGCTTATCCAGTGCTTTTTGTCGTTCTTCTATACTGGTAGCGAGAATCATTTCCTGAACGATAGGTAGGCGATCCTGGGCCATAAACATATGCTCGGTACGGCAAAGCCCAATGCCGGCCGCACCGAATTCCCGCGATTTTGTCGCATCTTCCGGTGTGTCTGCGTTAGCCCTTACCCCCAGAGTGCGGATTTCATCGGCCCATTGCATGATTTTCTGAAACTCCGGTGAGGGCTCCGGGTCAATCATGGGCACTTCTCCCAATACAACATTACCGGTAGAACCGTCCACCGAAATAATATCCCCTTCTTTGACTACCAGATCGCCGATCTGAAACTCTTTTTTGTCATAATCAATTTGCATCGCTTCACAGCCACTGACACAAGGTTTGCCCATACCCCGTGCTACTACCGCAGCGTGGCTGGTCATTCCACCTCTTGCGGTTAGTACCCCCTGGGCGGCTACAATCCCGTGAATGTCATCAGGAGTTGTCTCTGTGCGCACTAAGATTAGCTTTTCCCCTTTCCGGGTTAGTTCTTCGGCCAGTCCGGCTTCGAAAACTACCGCACCTGACGCAGCCCCCGGGGATGCAGGCAGCCCGCTGGCGACTACATCCAATTTTGCAGACGGATCAATGCGGTGGTGCAGGAGTTGATCCAGGTGGCCAGCCTCTACCTGCAAAATAGCTTCAGTCTTATCGATTAGTCCTTCTTCAACCATATCCACTGCAATCTTCACCGCTGCCGGTGCAGTGCGCTTCCCGTTACGGGTCTGGAGGATATAGAGCTTGTTGCGTTCAACGGTAAACTCAATATCCTGCATATTCCGGTAGTGGTTTTCTAAAAGCTTGCAAATATTAGTGAACTGCTTGAAGATATCCGGCATATCTTTTTCCAGAGCTGCAATGGACTGCGGGGTGCGGATACCAGCCACCACATCTTCTCCCTGGGCATTTATCAAATATTCGCCATAAAGCTTATTTTCACCTGTAGAGGGATTGCGGGTAAAGGCTACTCCAGTACCGCAGTCTTCCCCCATATTGCCGAACACCATTGCCTGAATATTTACCGCAGTGCCGAGAGTATCGGGAATCTTATTCAGCTTCCGATAGACAATGGCGCGGTCATTATTCCATGAATTAAACACCGCATATACCGCCATAAACAACTGCTCCATTGGATCTTGCGGGAATGAACCCCCTGTTTCAGATTCAAGCAACTTTTTGTATTTAACAATCACTTCACGCAAATCCGCGGCGGAAAGTTGGTGGTCAAAGAGCACACCCGCACTTTTCTTAATGTGATCAAGGATGTTTTCAAATTTATGGTGCTCCACGCCCATAACCACATCACCAAACATAGTGATAAAGCGGCGGTAGCAATCCATGGCAAATCGTTCGTTGGCTGTATATTTGGCGAGAGCCACCACCGTACGGTCGTTCAGCCCGAGGTTGAGCACGGTATCCATCATACCTGGCATCGAGACATCGTCTGATTTCCTTAAGACGATCCCAGGGATCGTCGCAGCAAAAACGCATACTGGTATCGAAAGTAGCGCCGCCCCACATTTCCAAGGAATGAAAGCCGATGGCATCATGCTTTTCCAAGATAGGGATCATGTGCTCGGTTTTCATCCGGGTGGCCAGCAGGGACTGGTGGCCGTCCCGTAGTGTGGTATCGGTAATTTTAATCATGGCCATGATCTTTTTCACTCCTCGTAAAATTAAAATTCAAATAACATTTCAAACAGTTTGAGTCCCTTTGATTATCTTTGGTATCAGGTTTAGTCTAATTTAAAAAGCTTAAAAGATTCTTAAATGAAAGTAAAAATTTGCTTATGAAATAGTAAAAAAGCATTCAGATGAGGGAAATGCAGGTCTTTCAGCCCAGGAAAAAGAAAACACTAGTCGGTGGTTATACATTAAGCAGTAACTACTCATTTGTACAGTGGCCAAAAGCCAAATCATCATTTATACTATTGGTAAATCTTTAGGTAAGGAGAGGCTTAAATTATGTACATAACAACGGATATTACGGTCATTGCATATAATAGGGAGGTGCGTGTAAAGTAAAATAAACACATAGAACCTCCCAAAAGGTGATTTAATCATTTTTAGGAGGAAAAAATTATTATGAATAATATATTAAAGAAATACGGTATCAGCGAACGTTTTTTACAGGAAGCAACCCTATATCCAAATTTGGTTATTGGCCGAATTTGTTCGCAATACAAGGATTTGTATAAAGCAGTTACCTGCCAGGGGAAAGTTGCTGCAGAAATATCCGGCAGGTTTCGATATGAGACGGCCCGCTTATCCGATTATCCTGCGGTGGGAGATTTTGTGATGCTTGACCGCAGCGATAATGACAATGGAAACGCAATTATTCACCATGTACTGACCAGAAAAAGCTCCTTCGAGCGTAAGGCGGTAGGAACGGAAAATGATACACAGGTAATTGCGGCAAATATAGACACGGTATTTCTCTGCATGGCGCTGAATAGTGATTATAATCTCCGGCGACTGGAGCGTTACCTGTCCATTACCTGGGACAGTGGAGCCACTCCCATTGTAGTGCTGACTAAATCTGATATTTGCCATAACTTACAAGAAAGGCTGGCAGAGGTCTCATCAGTGGCAATCGGTGTAGATGTATTGGTCACTTCAGCTATGTCAGAGCGAGGTTGTAAAAATATTCAGTCATATATTCAGCCGTGGAAGACCGTTGCCTTTATTGGTTCCTCAGGTGTGGGTAAGTCCACATTAATTAATCGTCTGGTCGGCAGGGAAATTCTGCAAACCAACGAAACCCGCAAAGACGGTAAAGGCAGGCATACCACTACACAGAGGCAATTACTGGTTCTTAAAAATGGTGGAATAGTTATCGATACACCCGGAATGAGAGAGTTGGGGGTTGAAAACGTTGATTTATCAAGAGCATTTGCGGATATAGATAAGCTAGCTGAACAGTGTAAATTTAGTGACTGTTCCCACCAAAGCGAACCGGAGTGTGCAGTGCAAAAAGCCATCCAATCTGGTGAACTTACAGAGAAACGATTGGAAAGTTACCTAAAGCTGAAAAAAGAAGCGAAGTACGATGGACTTAGCTCAAGGCAGATTGAAACGGAAAAAATCAATGCTATGTTTTCCAGTATGGGCGGGTTAAAAAACGCAAGGAAATTTATTAAAGAACAAAAGAGGAAAAAAAGATAAGCTGTAAAACCGCAGTTAATATTACTGTAGCGGTCAAGAATTCTAACGGATCTCTTGGCCGTTTTCTTTATGATGTAGTCCTCCGTATGGCAAAGGGGGTATTTTTGTATAATTGGAAACTTACAAATGGCAGCGGTTTGCTGATATCACCTTGGTAACCCTTTGATGCTGGAGTATGTAATAGTCTTATAAAGGAGTAATTTATGATTATTTGATGCAGGTACATCCTGTACCGGCAGCCTGCTTACTTCAATTTTCTTTTTAACCCGATTCAAAATTTTAATGACGCCTCCGCCAAAGATGAGGTAGAAAAACACATTACTCAAGGCGTGGAGGGAGTCAAACCAGAGGCTGGTGGCCCAGGTGGCCAGGAAGGACTGCCAGCTTAAGGGGTAGATGAAGGCAGTCCAGGTCCAGACATTCATGATGCAGCCAAAAAGGTAGCCCCAGGCGAACTGGAAGAGGGCCAGCACCCATTTCCCGGCGTTGGGAACGGCAGCCCGGAAATAAGCGGCGGAGGCGCCGGCCAGCCCCCAGGCAAACATCTGCCAGGGAGTCCACGGGCCCTGTCCGAGAAAAAAGTTTGAGGCCAGGGCAGCGGTAGAGCCGACCATAAACCCGGTCCGCGCTCCAAAAACATAGCCAGAGACGATTACAAGGAATGTTACAGGCTGAATGTTGGGCAGGGCTGCAAGTGATACCCGGGCTAAGGCAGCTACCGCTCCCAGCACAGCAATAACTGAGATTTCACGGGGCGAGACTGGACTTTGCTCGAAGTCCCAGTATAAAAAAATAATGGCGACGCCCACTATGCCGGCTGCAAGCAGGCTCCAGCTTAATTTAACTTGCTTACCGGTGGTGATGGAAAAGGCCAGTAGGCCGATTACGATTAAAAAGAAAAGAGGAGCTTTCCATTTTGCCATGAGCGGTTACCTCTTTCACAAAATATTTATTCGTCCAACTGTTGGACAACTAAATTATGAACAGGATGAAAGTTTTGAGAGCAATCTGTCCAATGCTTCTCGCAGGGTGAGCACGCTGCTGTCGATGCCCCGGAACAGCCTGCTTATTTGGGGTGAGTAGAACATGGAGTTACCCAGCGCCGCGTGCTTGGGCCCGTCAAAAGCAATCCGGCCATCAAAGAGCATCACCACCCGGCCAACGTATTCTGCGGCAAACTCCACGTCGTGCGTTACTGTGACCACGGCGCTACCTTCCCGGGTAATTTCCTGCAGCAGACTGCCCAGGTCGGCTTTCGTCCCGTAGTCGATGCTGCGGGTCGGCTCATCCAGCAATAGCAACTGCGGTGCCGCCACCAGTACTGCGGCCAGGGCTACCCGCTGCCTTTCCCCGCTGCTCAGGTCCCGTGGGTTAGAATGCCGGTGGTGGGACAAGCCTAGCCTGCCCAAGAGCCGGTCAACCCGGCCCTCGTCGGGCAGGTTTAAATTTGTCAGGGTAAAATGCAGCTCTTCTTCCACGGTATCTTGAAAAAGGCAGTCGTTTGGGTTTTGGGGCAAATAGCCGATATGGCGAGCCAGTTCATGGGCAGCGGCACGTCTGGTGTCGCGGCCCATAACTGTTACCCTGCCGCGGCTGGGCTTAAGCAGTCCCACAAGTTGTTTCAGTAGGGTGGTCTTGCCGGCGGCGTTTTCGCCAAGTATGGCCAGGAATTCTCCCGAATTGACCAAAAGGTTGATGCCGCGTAGGGTCTCCCGCCCGTTTAGGTAAGAAAAAAATAAGTTTTTTACTTCGATAACCGGCTTTTTCGTTTGATTTTCTGTGCAGGAAATCACTACTGTATGGTGAGGTGATATAATTTTATTGGTTTTAACAAGCCCTTGGTTTTTGTGCTCAGTTTCCTCTTGTATCTGAGCTAGGGCAGGACCTGGAGCCATGATCGCATTGCCGTTTGCCTTTAGTGCCGGGTCCCTAGCCAGTAAATTATCATTGGATGGCCGGTGTTGCTGGGCAAGTTCTGGCGGTTCCTTCCCCTCTTTCGGGCATTTTTCGCAGGATAATATTCTCTTCAGCAGCCGGCGACCTTCCTTCACGGTGAGGGGTATTTCAGTTGAGCCCGCATGGGCGAAGAGGGCGGCAACCGGCGGCACGAAGGACAGGCCGTTTTTGATCAGCCACACGGCGGTTTCACCTGGCGGGCCAGCTTGTACAATGGTCCCGTCCGCCATTATTATCACCCGGTCGGCCAGGTGAAAGCACCGGTCCAGACGCTGCTCCACCAGGATAATGGTCAGGTTCATCTCCTCGTTCAGCCGCTTGATCAGGTTGAAGAATTCCTCTGCCACGGCTGGATTCAGCTGGGAGGTTGGCTCGTCCAAAATCAGCGTGTACGGCTGCATGGCCAGCACCGAGCCAAGGGCCAGTTTCTGCTTCTGGCCGCCGGACAGGGTGGCGGTAAATTCTGATTTCAGCGCGGTCAGGCCGAGGAAGCTCATGACCTCGGCCACCCGGCGAAACATTTCGGCTTGGGGTAGGCCCAGGTTCTCCAGTCCAAAAGCCACCTCGGACTCTACCCCGGTCATTACCAGCTGCTTTTCGGGGTCTTGGAAGACCATCCCGACCTCCCGGGCCAGGTCCCGCCTGCTCCAGGAGCGGAGGTCCCGGTTTTGGTAGCTGACCTTGCCGCCAATCTTGCCTCCATAGAAATCAGGGATCAGGCCGGTCAGTGCCCGGGCAAGGGAGGACTTGCCGGAGCCGGAGCCCCCAGCCAACAGCAGGAATTCCCCTTCCTCAATAGCCAGGTCCACGCTGTGCAAGGACGGCACTGCCGCGTCCGGGTAAT
Organism: Desulfotomaculaceae bacterium; assembly: GCA_028696455.1. Taxonomy (GTDB): domain Bacteria; phylum Bacillota; class Desulfotomaculia; order Desulfotomaculales; family Pelotomaculaceae; genus MVQL01. The sequence continues at coordinate 7,383 of JAQVGZ010000069.1, forward strand.
AGTAAGTCAGATTTTCTACCGTAAATAAAGACAATAGTTACACCCCTAGTTAGTAAGTCGGAAAGGAGCGCGAATAATACCGGGGCGGGGGAGCGGGGTAAGTAGTTTCCGGTATAATTCAAATTTTCCACTTCAAATAAGGCCAGTATTTGCACCCCCAGTTAAGTAAGGCTGGTACGGACAACCCCAATAATACAACAGCCAGTGCAATCAGGGAAATTTTGCTCCCCTGAAGGCTGCCTAGCTCCGGAAAGTATGTATAGGTACCCATGCCGCGCGCCAGGCTGTACACCGAGACGAGCAGGGAGAGACCAATACCGGCCAGGCAGATGGCGTCCCGGGGGCGAAAAATATCCCGCCGGTACCTGGAGCGCGACCCGCTGCCGAAGGCCCGTGCCTGCATTGCCTCGGCCATTTGCAGGGAGTCTTCCAAGGCGGAGAGGAGCAGGGTGTTAAATATAGCTGCGTTTTTCATGACCCGCTCCCGCAATGTACCTTGACTGAAATCGACGCCCCGTAACTGCTGCGCCTCCCTGATCCGCTCCAGTGTGGCCAGCAGCAGCGGGAATAGCCTGGTGGCCAGAGTAACGACCAGGACAGACTTGCGGGCAACGGTGGAAAACAGGCTAAAAAAGCGGTCCGGGTGCACGATTAAGTTAAACAAGCAGAACGCGCTCACCATGTTCAATAGCCGCACCCCCATGGTGGCGCCGTAAGAAATGGCCTCCATGGTGACTGGCAGCCGCCCGAAAAGGGGCAGCTCCGGGCCGTTCCATAGAATGGTGCTGCCGCTGCGGTTGACCAGGGCGTTGATTAGCACAATCAGCAGGATGAGCCACAGGACAGCTTTCAGATAGCCCTCCCAGGCGGCCAGCCCGCCTGCCGCCCAAAGAGAAAGTAAAATAACCAGCAGCAGGCCGAGCAAATAATAGGGGTGAGAGAAACTAAGCGACAGCAGGAAAAAGGCTGCGATCAAGGTGAGCGAGGCAACCGGGTGCAGGCTCTGTAGGAAAAGGCCTTTTTCCTGATAAATAAATTTCTGCAGCATGGTTAGCGGCTTCCTGCAGCCTGATCCACCAGTTGCCCCCAGTTAGGGGGCGGGTCACTGATGCTGTCGCTGTACCACCAGATTACTCTGTCCCCGGCCGCCAAAGTTTTTTTGCCGGCGGCTACTAGCGGGACCACGCCGTTTACTTGATAGAGCCAGCCGGCCTGCCCCTGGTTACGCTGGCCGGCGATTGCCTCAACAAAATCCGGCCAGCGGTTGGATACGCTATAAGATAGCCCTGTTGCTGCCAGCACGCTTAAAGCGGTAAGACTTTGTGTGTCACTTTCCGGCAACTCAACCTTAGTTGGCCCAAAGATCAACTCATCGTCTTTTCCCACCACCGCAAGCATTATTACTCCCGCGTCACTTTCTTCGGACAGGGGGGCTGGTGTGCTTGCCGCCGGTTCAGGTGCAGGAGCTGGCGCTGTGGATGCTTCATTTCCGGGCTGGCCGGCTGCCGCAGGCGTTGGGGCTGTGTCACTGGTTTCGCCGGCAATTAGCGCCGGTTTTGCGCCTGTTTCCCGAGCAGTGCCGGACTGCGGGCGATTTGGCTCTGCTAATGTCCCATTGCCGCCGTCATTATTGAGCGGCCCTGCTGCGGAGAATGATGGCTCTGTGGCCCTGGTTTCTCCTGGGGATGGCTCGCCAGTGAAATCAGAAGCGACTTTGGGGTGCCGGCCCGTACCGTCGGCACTTTCCTGTGAGATGGCGCCTTGTCCCGGCGGGTTTTGGCCGGGCTTACTGTCGAGGAAAACGGGCAGCAGCAGGCCGGCTACAAGCAGCACCAGGGGAGCCAGGTACCATAATTTCTTGTTCATGCTTATTGCTCTCCCGGGAGGTTTGGCTGTCCAAGCGCGCGGTAAACCATGGCTGCGCACTCGGCCCTGGTCACCGCCCCATGTGGCCGGAAGGAGCCGTCCGGATAGCCCCCGGCGAGCCCTTTTGCCACTATTGCCGTTAGGCTCGCTTTCGCCCACGGGGAAATTTGATCGGCATCGATAAATTTGAGTTTGTCTTGTCCCGGTGTATCCAAAAGGCCCATTGCCCGCGCCAGGATGACGGCCAGTTCTTCCCGGGTAATATAGCTATTGGGGCGGAAAGTCCGGTCTTCATACCCCTTGATTAGTCCGGCCACTGCTGCGGCAGTAATGCACCCGGCATACCATTCTGTTCCTGCTACGTCAGTAAAAGCCGTTTTACTGTCTACTGCCGGGAGCAGAAACGACCTGGCCAGGATCTTGGTAAACTCAGCCCTGGTGATCGCCCGGTCCGGTTCAAAGCGCCCTGCGCCGACCCCTTCCAGCACACCGGCGCCGGCCAAGAGTTCTACCGGGTCAACGGCCCAGGCGCCTGTGGCCTGGGTTATGTCATCAAAAGATTTGCGCTCCTGTCTCTCCAGGGCAGCCAGGACATCTTGTGAAATTGGCAGCCCCTGGGTCTGGTTGGGCTGGCCGGCCTGGTTGGCTGTGCCGGTAGTTCCGGTTTGAGTGGCGCCGGTGCCGGTTCCATTAGCCAGGCTGGCCCAGTCCGGGCCGCTGGAATTGATGTCATTACTATACCACCAGATAATTTGGTCGCCCGCGCTTACCTTTTTGTCTTTGCCGGAAACTGCGGCCACGCTGCCGTTTACTTTAAACATCCAGCCGTTCATGCCGCTATTGGCCATGCCCTCGATATTTTTTACAAACCCGGAGCCCGGGTCAGCCTCATAGTCCAGCCCGGTGGCGTGCAGCGCGCCAAGGGCTGTTGTCCCCCACTGGCCGTCACTGCTTACGGTCACTTGACCCGGAGCGTATAGCAGCTCGTTGTTCGTACCCACAACGGCGATGCGAACCTTGTATTGCTCCTGCTCCGGCGGGTTTTGCCCACCCCCGCTGGAACTGCCTGGAGCGTCAAGAATAATACAGGCTGCAAGAGCTGCGGCAGCACCATAGATGTTTCCAGCCGTACCAAAGCTACCGTCTGCGTTCTTGGTGCCGGCCAGCAAGTAGTCTACCGGGGTTAAGCCATCGGTATTTTCCCATTCCTGCGCAGCGGGGTCCTGGTCAAGCCGGTATAGGGTAACGATCAGCTCGGAATTGTCTATGGCCGGGTCGTCCCAGCTTGAATAAACCCCGCCGTCCGGCTGCTGTAGCCCCTTCAGGTAGGACAGGCCTTTTTCTATAGCCTCCTCGACCTGTGGCCCGGATGCTTCCGGCAGGTAGGTCAGCGCCCGAATAGCCTGGGTGGTGGACAAGAAGTCGGCATAGTAATCGCTACCGAAAGTCTCACCCCAGGAGCCGTCCAGCCCCTGTTTGGAGATAATGTAGTCTTTGGTTGCTGCGGTATTCAGACCGTTTATCCGGCCAGCTTCACCTAGGGCCAGGTAAGCCCACATATCGCTATAAACGCTGTTTTCAAAGGAGCCCCGGCCCGGTCCGTCGCTCTTTTGCCTGTCTATCAGCAGGGCGGCCAGACGTTCAGCTTGAGATGCGCTGTCCTTACAGCGGCTCATTGCCAAAAGGCACTGGGCGATGATCTTGGTCCGTGACTGCTTTACCCAGGTTGACTGGTCCCCGGCATACTCGCCGTAAGTTTTACCCAGGGAATGCAGGGCCAAAAGGGTTTCGGCCGTGGCAAAGGTGCTGTCCCACTGAGCAGTGATGGCTGCCGTGTCCTGGTCCTGGATGTCGGACAGGTAGGCCAAGCCCTCCTGGATAGTGAGGTAAACTTCACTATTCCGGTCATTAGCGCCGTCAAAGTAACTGAGCGCGGCAAGCACCTGGGCTGTTAAATCCGGTTCCTCGGGGGAGGCTGGTTCCTCTGTGGAAACACCGCGCCAGGCTGCCCCGGCTGGCATGCCCCAGCTGTTCTGGTGCGGGACCTTGAACGTGTTGAGGTAATTTAGCGCTTCGTCTTGACTAATATCGCCGAGCCTGCCGGCTTTTCCTAGGGCGGTCAGGACCAGCACATCGTCGTAAATGCTGTTGCCGAAACATAGTTGTCCAGCTGCAGGCCGGTAAATTTGGGCAATGATTTTATCAGCGAGGATCTTAATCTCGGCTGAGTCAGGGTAAACAGCACGGAGCACGGAAAGCTCCTTGGCCAGGTCTACGGCGCCCGCTGGCTGCGGTGCGGCTGCAGCGGCGGCGGCCGAAGCGATCACGATATCTCTTAAAGAGCCGTTTTCACCGGCCCAACTGCCTGCAGACAGGTCCTCGCCGGCTGCCGCCAGCGCCTCTACGCAGCGGTAATCAAAGCCCCAGCCACAGGCGGCATAAGGTATTGCTCCGCTTTGGTAGCCGCTTTTAAAATAAGAAACGGCCAGGGCGATTGAATTGAGCACCTGATCATAGGTGGCAGTACCGGCCGTATCAGACTTGATTGTCGCCAGAGCCTGTAGCGGCACTTTGGTACCGTACTCGTTGGCGTAGGGCCCGAAACTGCCGTCGGCGTTCTGGGTCGAAGTGATATAGGTAATCAGGCTGTTGTGATTACCAAGCAGGCCAGCCAAATTTTCAATCCTGTATTTTACGGTCTGGCCGTCTCTAGTCCATTTTTCAGCCGACAAGTCCTCACCAGCCAGGTCCAGGACGTAGGCAGTATAGCCGTCTACAGCTTCACCATTAAGGTACTTCGTATTAATAAAATCAACGGCCTCTGCAGCAATCCCGGCAGCCGGACCGGTGCCAGCGTAACAGAGTTGAGAAGGTACTCCAGAACCGGCTGTCGTAGAGTAGAGAAAACCCAGTAAAACCAGCAGCGCCGTCATCACTTTAATTGTCTTCACTTTTTTAAGGTTTTGATGCAATCTGCACGAACCCCCTTCTAAAAATCAAAACCCTGGCCTTTGAAAAAAGCCAGGGCAATTAATTGAGCCATGGACATACGTAATCACTCAATGCTCAACTTCACCACTCACCTTTCCCAGGAAGGTCATAAGTAGTAATCACGCTATTCAGGCAGGTATCCTGACTTGTGGCTCATATCACACTTCCCGCCTTCCCGGGTCATTGACCCAGTGGCATCATGGGAGCTGCTCACCACTTACAGTGGCCGGACCGTCCGGGATTTCCACCCGGTTCCCTTTTCATCCCGGTTTAACCGGGATTTCCTGCATAGCTATCATTTTTTTACATGTTAACATCATATCAAGACTTTGTCCATAGGGGAACTAAAACGGTTCAGGCAAAAATCCAGAATTATTTGTGTCAGCTGAACCTGTTTTCACCTGGAACATCAGTCATGATTTTATAAAAGTTTGACTTGAGTTTGACACCTGACTTATAAAGAAGCCCGGAATATCAAGGTTTTCCGGACATAAAAAATGACGTACCACAACATATTCCCTTAAATGGTAAGATGATTTTATTTAATTTGAGCTACATGC
>JAQVGZ010000070.1 GCA_028696455.1 Desulfotomaculaceae bacterium
CCATCCCGCCGTCTACGGCCAGGTATTTTCTTATGCCGGGGATTTCTTTTATAGCCCCCACTGTGTATAAGGTAGTGCCGGCCGGGCCGCTGATCGAACGACCCGGTTCAACAATGAGTCTTGGCGCTTTTAGATCGTATTCATCGGCCTTTTCCTGTACAGTACCCACCAGTGCATCAGCATAATCCTTTACAGCCCGGGGCTGATCACCCTTAGTATAGTAAACCCCCAGGCCGCCACCCAGGTCCAGTTCCTCTACCAAAGCACCAATTTCTTCGCGAAGCTGTTTAACAAAGTCCATCATTATCCTGGCAGTATGACGATAAGATTCCAGTTCAAAGATTTGGGACCCGATATGACAGTGCAGACCTCTAAAATATATATTTTTTAACTCCAGAGCGCGCCTTACACCGGCCACTGCCTGGCCGTTTTCAATGACCAGGCCAAATTTGGAATCAATTTGCCCAGTTCTTATATACTCGTGAGTATGCGCCTCTACACCAGGGGTAACCCTGAGAATTACTCCAGGTACCTGACCGGTCTCCCCGGCCAGGCGGCTTAACAGTTCCAGCTCGCAGGTATTATCAACTATGAAACAGTCCACACCAGCCTCCAAAGCCATGGCTATCTCGGCAGGTGACTTGTTATTGCCGTGAAAATAGATTCGTCCCGCTGGAAATCCTGCTGTTAGCGCGGTATACAACTCACCGCCGGAAACTACATCAAGCCCAAGGCCTTCATCGTCCACCATGCGGCAAACGGCAAGATTTAATAGAGTTTTCCCCGCATAAATCACCGTGGCCCCATACTTTACAGAAAATGCATTATAGTAGTCACGGCAATTCAAACGAAAACACGTTTCATCCAGTACATATAGAGGTGTGCCAAATTCCCGGGCCAATTCCAAAGTATCGCAGCCACCTATTTCCAAATGTCCATTTTCATTGATCCGCATTGTACCGTTTAGTTTCATGAGCAGCCTCCAAGCCTTCTGTTTGCGTTTCATAATTAGTTTATATGTTGTGTAAAGGAAAAGCGGCCCGGTTAATTCAACAGGTTGAGGCCGCTATAAATACATATTATTGTTTGCTGAAATTTTCCCTAGTTGATTGTTAAAGATAACTCGTTTTCAAGACCCTGGGTTTGTATGGTTCAAGCCTTAAGAGTTCTATTTACAACATTATATGCCAATAAAAACATAATTCTACTGAGAAGCAACTTATATCTGAGGCAGCTGCGCCAGAGCCTCTTTGAGGCTATCCTCCGGCAACTGGTAATCTTCCAGTTTTCCAGCCAGGAAATCCTCATAAGAGGGTAAATCAAGCATTCCATGCCCGCTCAAGTTGAATAAGATCGTTCTGCTCTCCCCGGCTTCACGTGCCGCCAGCGCTTCTTCCACCGCACAGTGGATGGCATGGGAGGATTCGGGAGCGGGCACAAAACATTCACTTTTAGCAAAGAGGACCGCCGACTGGAAAACTGCAGTTTGTCCGTAGGCCCGCGCCTCAGCAATGCCGTCATGCACAAGCTGACTGACCAGCGGTGAATCACCATGATATCTTAAACCACCCGAATGGATACCGGGAGGCATAAATTCTTTACCAAGTGTGTACATCCATAAAAGTGGCGTAAACCCGGCCACATCACCAAAGTCATAGCCAAAATATCCGCGGGTCAGGGTGGGGCAGGCACTCGGTTCAGCGGCTACCAGCCGCACCTTAGCGCCCTTGACAATTTTATCGTAAGCAAAGGGAAAAGCAATTCCTGCAAAGTTAGTTCCACCACCGCAGCAGGCGATCACCACATCGGGATAGGCGTCTACCTTGGCCAGCTGCTCCCTGGCCTCCAGCCCGAGCACGCTCTGGTGCAGGGTAACATGGTTTAAGACGCTGCCAAGGGCATAGTTCGTGTCTTCCCGGCTTACCGCATCTTCACATGCTTCACTGATGGCCATGCCCAGACTGCCCAGGGATTCGGGATCCTTTTCTAGAACCTGCCTGCCGGCACTAGTTTTATTGCTGGGGCTGGCAATGCAATCGGCGCCGAAAATCTGCATCATCGTGCGGCGATATGGCTTTTGCTGATAGCTGACCTTGACCATATAAACGGTACATTGCAATCCAAAAAAGTTACAGGCCTGGGACAATGCAACACCCCACTGGCCAGCGCCTGTTTCAGTAGCCAGGCGCTTAATTCCTGCAACTTTATTATAGTAAGCCTGGGCCACCGCAGTATTGAGCTTATGGCTGCCAGCCGGGCTAACCCCTTCATGTTTATAATAAATCCTGGCCGGTGTATCCAGAGCCTTCTCCAGCCGGCGGGCACGGATTAAGGGGGATGGCCGCCAGATCTTGTAGATTTTCTGGACTTCTTCGGGGATTTCAATCCACCGTTCCCTGCTTGTTTCTTGCTTGATTAGTTCCATTGGGAAAATTGGCGACAAATCCTCCGGAACAATTGGCTGCTTGGTGACAGGGTGCAGGGGGGGCTTGGGTAGATTAGGCATGTCTGCCTGAATATTGTACCACTTTTTAGGCATCTCTTTTTCTGTGAGTAAAATTTTTGTCTCACTCATCTCGTCTAAAAACTCCTCTCTTCTCAGGTCGATTATTGTATAAAAAACCTGTAATTTAAAACACTAAAAATATTTTAACTTAATGTCTTTCCCTGTGCAAGATTATTAGTTATTTTTCAACTTACCTTTTCTTTGCTTAGCTGATTGCTCCATTTACCGCAACGGTCACCCCAGCGGGCAAGGACCAGGTCACCCTCGGTAATTTCCACTACCTCGCACATATTGGGACAACCGGGACATTCAAAGCTACCGGCCTTAAATTTGGCCTCAGCCACACCAAAACCCTTAAAATAGCTTCTGCCGTTTTTAGTGGCAGCTTCACGGGCTAATAAACCAGCGCCTACAGCCCCCATTACGTCAAAATAAGAAGGTACTTGAACAGGCAATCCTAATTCCTTCTCAAAAGCTTTGATCATACCAACGTTTGCTGCCACACCACCCTGGAAAACCACCGGAGACAATATTTCCTTGCCTTTACCGACGTTATTGAGATAGTTGCGCACCAGAGCCTCACAGAGCCCGGCTAAAATATCCGGGAGGCTGCACCCCATCTGCTGCTTGTGAATCATATCGGACTCGGCGAAAACAGCGCACCGCCCGGCAATGCGTACTGGAGACTCAGCCTCCAAAGCAATCTCCCCAAAACGTTCAATTGGTATATTCAGACGGGCAGCCTGCTGATCAAGAAAAGATCCAGTACCCGCTGCACAAACGGTATTCATGGCAAAATCGGTCACTACACCGTCACGCAATATAATTATCTTAGAATCCTGGCCGCCTATCTCTAAGATAGTTTGCGCCCCGGGCACCAGAACTAAGGAGGCGACAGCATGAGCAGTTATTTCATTTTTCACTGCATCAGCACCCACGATTATTCCAGCCAGGTGCCTACCGCTGCCGGTTGTGCCAACTCCCCTCACCTGTGTGCCGGCAGGCAAACGGTCAGCCAGCTCTTTCAGCCCCCTCTGTACGGTAGCGATTGGCTGCCCCTGTGTCCTGAGATATATTGCTTCGCGAATTATCCCACCTTCGTTCATAAAAACAAGGTTGGTGCTTACCGAACCGACGTCTATTCCCAGGTACCCCTTCATCTATTGACAACCTCCTCGATTCCCTTTCTCCTTGCCAGCAAATCCACAAAAGCTTCCAGCCTGGTCAGCAAACCTGCTTCCCCTGATTGCTCATCCATAATCAGGGTCAGGAATGGTATACCGAAATCGCCGCCCACACCTGGCAGCACACTTTTAGCCACAATCTCAGGCATGCACGTAAACGGAAAAACTTGTATTACGCCGTCATATCCAGCCCGGGCATAATTTACTGCACTACCGATAGTTTCCTGCCCGTGCCCCCCGACAAAATGTCGCAAGTACGGAGCTGCGGCGGCACAGGCTTCATTTTTGGAGCGCAGACCTTTGATTAATCCTAGAAATAGATGGTCATTTACCCATTCACTCAGGTAAATCGAGCGGTCTACTTCAACTCCGAGCGACCCCAGGCGACGCTCCAGGTTATGGTTTGAAAAGGGTTCTAGCAGGGTGTAAATCTCTCCGATTAGGCCAATTTTTAATACCGGGCGGCTGTGGTCCTGAGTTACTCCAGATATAATTCGAAGCGCTTTTTTGTTTGCCTCTTTTAGCTCAACAGAAGAGGTGGCGCCATCGATCAGAGCCAGACCCTGGCGATAAGCTAGCTCAGTTGCACCCGGTACTAATTCTCTGGGGCGCGCTTTAAACGACGCTATCTCAAGTAGATCCACTGCTCGTGCTTTTTGGTAACCAAACCGGATTGCTTGAATCACCTGCCACCAGGACCGTGTGCCGGCTATCTGCCTAACTTTTAAAATAAATTCAGATATATGTTTTTCAGGTGGTTCCAGTACAATCAATTGCATATCACAGCCGATATCCTTTAGAATAGCGTGTTCAATCTGAGCGTAATAACCGAAGCGGCACGGACCGCATCCTCCAGCCATTACGACAGTATCGGCACCCAGCTCGCGGGCTTCAATAAAATTACCCAAATTCAATTTAAAAGGCATACAGGCAAACTCTGGCGCGTACTTGACACCAAGAGTCAGCGTCTTTTTACTGGAGGGAGGTGGTACCACTACGTCCGCGCCAAGGTATTGAAGCATCGCTTTTAAAGGGATGTGCAGGTTGCCCATATGCGGAAAGGTTAAACGCATTACTTTACCTCCGGTATTATAATCCTACAACTCCAGCCTGCTTCCACCGGACCATATCTAGAAAAGCTTCAATTCTGGTTAAAACCCCGGCCTCACCAGTATGCTCATCGAGGGTCAGATTTAAAAAAGGTGCGTTCATGGCACGAGCCTGGCGCTCAATAAGATCACCAGTCATGGAATCCGGCCCACAGCCAAAGGCCGCCACATGCACTATACCACTAATGTCCGGCCGATCCAGATAGTGAGAAGCAGCCCCGAGCATGCGCTGGCCTAGAGTCCAGAATAATTTTTTAGGCAGTCGGGCAGCATATCTCTTTATAATTTTTTCCGGTACTTGTTCAGCTGTATAAACAGCTGCCCCCATTGACCTGAGCCGTTTGATGAGATTCATGCTGATATACGAATCATAAATATTATACGGGTGCCCGATTACAGCTATATTCAATTCGACCGGATACGGCAGAGGTTCATTTTTGACCCGGTTTTCTAAAACCGCAAGGGCCTCCTCCGGGATCAGTCCCAACTGCAGCAGGCGAAAATATTTTTGCAGGGCTACTATGGAACGGTGGTAAGCTTTCCAAATTTTAAGCTTGTTGCCGGTAAGGCAGCTGCCAGCCTTTTTCACGGCTTTATATAAATCCACATTTTTGCGGTATAAATTGACATTGACATCGATAAGGGGCGCCATTTTGTCCAGACGGCGAATCATGTCCGGCAGACCGAGAAATTTGGGGCAAATATACTTGCGATGCTCAACGCTAACCAGCCTAGGCAAAAATATAAAATCTACTTGCTCAGCCAGCTCAAGAACATGGCCATAAGACAGCTTTACTGGTAGACACACCTCATCAACCGCGTATTTTAAGCCCTGGGCCAAGATCCCCTTTGTCGACTGGGAGGACAATACTACCTCTGCGCCCAGTTCTTCAAAAAAAACCTTCCACATCGGGTAATAATAGTAATAAAGCAAGGCCCTGGGTATCCCTATGCGCAATGGATATACACCCCTTTCAAGATCAGGTATGATATAATTTGATTTCTGTTTTGTTTAACCTCTCGGCCGGAAAGTAAGCGCAGCTAGATAACCAAAAACGACTGCTGCGGTTATTCCTGCAGCCGCAGCTGAGATCCCTCCGCTAAAGGCTCCCAGCAGGCCATGCTGCTTCACCCCGTTGATCGCACCCTGGGCAAGTAAGTGGCCGAATCCGGTCAATGGTACAGTTGCGCCTGCACCGGCCAGGTTAACCAGAGGTTGGTAAAGACCTAGGGCGCTGATAACTACGCCAGCGCTGACAAAAGTCACCAGCACATGAGCTGGCGTAAATTTATAGCTGGTCAGATCTATCAGCAGCTGACCAATCACACATATCACCCCACCGATTACAAACGCCCAAAAAAATTGCACCCGGCAATCCCCCCTCTACCTCATCTCCATTACTACAGCATGTCCGATTCCTCGCACTGTTTCACCCTGCTGAGCGCTGCAGGGACTTAGTAGCGCCCCGGTGCCAGTTACCAGTAAGCGCTTGTATTTGCCAGCTTTAAGTTGATTTATTAGATAGCTGCAGATAACTACAGCCGAACAGCCACAGCCGCTCCCACCGGCATGGACATCCTGCGCAGCATTGTAAATTAAAATACCACAATCAGAAAACCGTTCAGTTATGTCGTATCCACTTTGGGTGACAAGCTGTTCGGCAAGTCTTTTCCCAAAGGCGCCCAGGTCACCAGTTATTATCAGGTCATAATAATCGGGGAGCCGCGCCGTATCTTTTAAATGGCATGTGATCGTGTCCGCTGCGGCCGGCGCCATTGCTGCGCCCATATTCTGAGAATCCCCCTGACCAAAGTCGACCACCTTACCGATGGTGGCATGAGTGATAACCGGCCCGTTACCTTCCCTGGCCAGTACGGCAGCACCTGCCCCCGTAACCGTCCACTGGGCGGTCATCGGCCGCTGGTTCCCCAATTCAATAGGAAAGCGGTACTGTCTCTCCGCCGTACAGTAATGGCTGGATGCACCGACCAGCACTCTGTCGGCAAATCCACCGTCAATTAACATCGCCCCCAGCGCCATACTCTCACACATGGTGGAACAAGCGCCGTAAAGGCCTAAAAAAGGTACCGCCAGAGCCCTGGCAGTAAAACTTGATGTAATAATCTGGTTCAGGAGGTCACCGGCAAGCATGATATCAATATCCTTCTCCTGCAGGTTAGCCTTTTCCAAAGCCTTACGCATAGCTTCCAGCATCATCCGCTGCTCAGCTTTTTCCCATGTTTTTTCACTATAGTAAGTATCGTAGACGACCCGGTCAAAGTAACTACCCAGCGGTCCATCGCCCTCCATGGCTCCGACAATTGAGGCTGCGGCAATAATCACCGGTGGACTCTGAAAGAATACTGTCTGCTTTCCGTTTTTCCTTGGCGCTGCCAAATTCTCACTCCTAATTGAAAGGTGTCAGCTTTAAAACTAGACCCGCCGATACAGGTTCTTGCTATCTAAAAATGAAATAAAGAACACCTGCCGCCCAGGCTGTAACAGTACCCCAAACCAGCACTGGTCCGGCAACCGCAAAAAGACGCGCGCCAACCCCAAAGACTAGCCCTTCAGCCCGGTATTCCATAGCCGGGGCAACCATTGAATTAGCAAAACCTGTAATTGGAACGATACCCCCTGCCCCTCCAAACCTGCTGACCTCATCATATACACCAAGTCCGGTTAAAAAAGCTGCTAGAAACACCAGCGTGGCAGAGGTTGCGGCTCCTGCCTCACTGGCGCCTAACCCCAGGGCTTGATAAAAGTTAAGGATAAACTGCCCCAGCAAACAAATCAAACCACCCACCACGAACGCCCAAAAGATATTGCGCCCTACCCTGGCCTTTGGCATACTTTGTTTAACCATTTTTGCGTACTGCTCTTTCTGTTTGATGACGGGCAAAGAATTATCGGGCATTACTTACTCACCTCATAATCTATGTTTTCCTTGCCAGTTACGCCTTATACATTGGACCTTAAAGTTTTGTGTTACAACCGCCTAACCGATATATAAAAGGACACCCTCCGGTGTCCTCTCTTTGTTAATCAGTATGAGCAATTTTTAGGTTTGCCTTATATTCTGCCAATTGACCATTTTCAACATTGGCAGTAAAATTAACAACTTCCACCCCGACAATATTTTTCCCATGCCTTGATGCCTCTGTTATAGCTGATTGGATGGCGCCCTTCCAGCTCTCGGTGGATTCCCCCACCATTTCTGAAACTTTTACGTGCACCCTTATCCCTCCTTCTTGTTACTAAGATAAAACATATTATGCGTAGTTGATTTTTTATTTATGCAAATATTCAGCCACTCTTTTCCATTTCCATTAATTCTTTAAGCCTCTTTAACGCTTGCCGCTCCAGCCTGGAAACCTGTACCTGTGATAGTCCCAGTCTTAAGGCAATGTCCGACTGGGTTTTATCCTCGAAAAATCGCCAGGTGATAATCAGCCGGTCCCGCTCAGAAAGGTTGTTTAATAGCTCCTTAACCGAAAGCCTTTCTAGCCATGGTGTATCTCCGTCTTCTTTAGCCTTAAGCTGATCCAAAAGATAAATAGGGTCCCCGTCATCCTGGTGTAAAGTATCATAAATTGACGTGGGCGTCTGGGCAGCTTCCAGCGCGTTCACCACTTCTTCCCTGGTCAGACCTAGTTCCGCCGCTATTTCCCCCACAGCCGGGTCACGTCCCAACCTTGCCATAAGGGTGTCTCTGACCTGCTGAATCTTATAGGCGGTTTCCTTAACTGAGCGGCTAACCTTAACTGGACTATCATCTCTTAAAAATCTCCTGATTTCGCCTACAATCATTGGTACAGCGTAAGTGGAGAATTTGACATCGTAACTGGAATCAAACTTATCTATAGCCTTAATTAAACCGATGCAGCCGATTTGAAAGAGGTCCTCCAACTCGTAGCCGCGGTTCTGGAAACGCTTGACAAGGTTAAATACCAACTTCAAGTTACAGTTAACCAGTCTGTCCCTGGCATAACCATCACCCGCCTTAGCCTTGCTAAGCAACTCCTTCATTTCCCGGTCTTTTAGCAACGGAAAGCGGGGCAGGTTCATTTCAACCAGCCTGCTGCTCATTTTTTCATCTCCTGCCTATTGCTCCGTGCTAATTTGCGCTATACTGGCACCAACCCGTTTGCTCATGATCACCAGAGTGCCGTTCCCAGGCTGTGATTCTACCTTAAGACTGTCCATAAATGAATGCATAAATACAAAACCCAGCCCTAACCGTTCGGCATCGGTGGAAAAAGCAGGTTGCAGCGCCTTTTCAACATTTTCGATCCCCTTGCCATCGTCTTTAATGCGTATCTCTAAAGTATCGGCAGTCAGGGTTGCGAATATTTCAATATAATAATCCGGAGCTTGATCGTACCCGTGAACAATAGAGTTCCCTACCGCCTCAGATACTGCTACTTTTATTTCTTCAAGATCGGACAACGTATAATCAAGCTGGGATGCAAAAGCGGCAACTGTAACCCGGGCAAAGGCTACATTGGCGGGAATGCTAAGAAATTTAAGCTTCATCTGATTAATAAATTGCACAATATAACCCCCTAACCGATATTCTTCAGGGCAATGTCTTCGCCGGGGAATTCTTCCATGACCTGGAATAGACCTGACATCTCCAGGATCCTGCGCACTTGTGGCTGTGGTTCCACAATACAAACTTTGCCGCCTTTCTTGGATATTCGCTTATATCTGCCAAGCAACACTCCTAAGATCGAGCTGTCTAAAAAGGTTACTTGAGCCAAGTTAAAAATCAAATTATTAACCTGCTGTTGATCGAGTACTGCCTCGAGAGAGTTTCGTAAATAATCAGCTTTGCCTAAATCCATATCCCCACTAAGTCTAACGATTAAAGTATTATCTTTTAACTCGAAATCCAAGTGCACAGTCACCACCTTTTCTTTTATCAGTTAACCTACTGCTAAATCTTACCAAAATTATTTGAAAAAGGCAAGTACTGTATATAACCACCTGAAATAAATTGCTTGAAATATTAATAATTAACGCCAAATATGGCTTTACAAAAATGAATTATAGTTAGAATGTAATATAAACTATAACAGCCGGGCTTATTAATAAGTCCGGCTGTTATCTCACTATCCCAAATCATTCTGAGCCTGTTTTGTCGAGATTATTGATGTTCATGGCCGCTGCAACCGTGATTACATCCGACCGAACTTGTGACCAGTTGGCCGCTTAAATAATCTGAGGCAACTTTTTCAGCATCGCCAGAGGCGCCAGTGATCACCTCAAGACCGATTGAGCGAAGTGCGTTGGCCATTGGAGGCCCCATACCCCCAGCAATAATTACCTCTACGCCTTCCGTCGTAAACAGATTCGCCAGCCCGCCATGGTTATGCTGGAGACCACTATTTGAAATTATTTGCTTTCCTGTAATTTTTCCATCTTCCACGTCAAAAATAACAAACTCTTGGCTAACTCCAAAGTGCTCGTTAATCCTGCCCAAGCTGTAAGGCATTGCTATTTTCATTGCTGAAAACCTCCAAACCATAAGTTAATTTTCTACTTTTTGCCAGTCATTAGCCTGACATAATGGACACCTGGTGCTACGGCAACAAATAATATCTTCCCAGCGGTGGCCACAAATCCTGCAAGCAAGCTCGTGCTTGGCCAGGCTAAAGTTGCCGCCGGTTACCCGCAGGGCAGACCCTCTCACCAATGCTTCGGCTATCTTTTTCCTGGCGGCCATAATTACCCTGTGGAATGTCGGTCGGGAAACAGACATCTTCTTTGCACACTCTTCATAATCAAGTTCTTCTAAATCTCTTAGACGCACAGCTTCTAATTCTTCTACTGTTAATTGTATTTCAGGTAATTTAGCTCTTGGAATTCCAGCAGGCTTAAAAAAAGTAAACTCTGGGAGTTGCTCAACTCTCCTGCATTTTGGTGGCCGTGGCATCATTACACCTCGAAGTTATCCTATTTTTTCCATACCTTCTTGTAAATACCGATGAGCTAAATCAACATAAAGCTGTTTTACCCACTTCCAAAATTCTACATCTCTTGGTTCAACATTTCTGACAATCCGGGCTGGGCTACCAGCTACAACAACTTTTTCAGGAATAACCTGTTTATTTTTTACCACACATCCCTCGGCTACAATTGCCCAGGAACCGATTATGGCATTGAGACTGACAACTGCGCCCAGGCCAATTAAGGAGTAGTCTCCAATATCATCACCGTGTACTATACAGCCATGCCCCAAGGTAACGCTTTTTCCAATACGACAGGTGCCGCCAGGGGGAGCATGAATAACTGTACCCTCTTCTACAGCAGTACCCGGCCCAATTATGATCGTACCGTAATCACCCCTGAGCACAGTACCGTGGCCTATGTAACAGTTTTCCCCAATTCTGACATCACCAATAACCATAGCTAGCTCACTCACGTAACTTCCTGCGTCTATTTCTGGCTCCCTACCAGAAAACCGATACAATGACATAGATAACCTCCCTTGTATTTAAGTGTGATCATATTCTTTCCAAAAATTTTTTTCACAGCCTCATTAGTAATATACGTAGTAACCCGCCTGTAATCATCCTCTAAGTATCTCCTATAATCATAACATATTCTGGACACTATTTCATATACATTATACAAAATCTTTAATAATTAAGTCAGGCGCGGAATAAAAACTCCGCGCCTTAATATTAATTGCCTTTAAATATATACTTCATCCGCAGCTCAGGTGTAATTCACAGCTAATAAACCTTGTCTAATACCCGGTTTATTTGCTGGAGCATGGTTGCTTTGGGGACATCGCTCCCGGCCACTAATTTTACCCGCAAGACCTCCTGACTATCTTTAGTAACCAGGTAGGAGCCTAATTCTTGCCCCTTTAGCACGGGCGCATCTATCTGCCCGGGTAACTCAACCCTGGTATCAAAGCCTTTATCCTCGCCTTTTGGCGAAACTACCATCACTTTATCAAGAGTTAGCGCCTCTACCTGTTCAGTCTGCCCCTTGCCTACTTTAACTACACCTGCTACAGTGCCCTGATCGGCAATATTCACAGCTTTATACCTGGCAAAGCCGTAATCCATAATCTTCATTGACTCCCTGAAATGGCTCTGAGGCTCCACAGTGCCTAATACTACACAAATCATTCTCAGTCCTTCCCTTTCAGCAGAAGAGGCCAGACAATAATTTGCTTTTTCTGTCCAGCCGGTCTTGCCGGCATCAGCTCCATTGTACCACCACAGCAGTTTGTTTGTATTCCAAAGTTTAAATGCCCCGCCCCGCAAATCTGACTCTTTCATGGAGGTTATTTTTCGGAACAATGGATACTTTAAACCTTCTTTTAAAATTACAGCCATATCATAGGCGCTGGTATAATGGTTTTCGGCGGTAAGACCGTGGCAATTAACAAAATTAGTGTTGACCAGCCCGAGGCTCCTGGCTTTATTATTCATAGCCTCTATAAATGCTTCCTCACTACCAAATATATGCTCTGCAACAGCCACACAGGCATCATTTGCCGACTGCAGTCCAATAGCAGTAAGCATTTCCCATAGACTCATTTCCTCGCCAGGCTCAAGATAGATTTGTGAACCGCCCATCTCCCAGGCGTTTTCACTGGTGACAACCTTATCAGTAAGCTTAAATCTGTCCTGTTCCACCGCTTCAACCGCTACCAGAAGGGTCATTACCTTTGTTACGCTGGCCATGGGAAGCTGCTTATTCGCTTCTTTCTCATAAATTATCTTGTTGGTCACAGGTTCTAATAACACAGCCGCCTCTGCCGTAGTTTCGAGAACACCGGGCGCAGCAGTCTTTGTATCAGCTACAGCCCCTGCTGTTCGACCAACTGGGACTCCTACAAGTAAGGCGAAGATAAGTATACTGATCAGGGACCTTTTCCAAACCATGACCTTACCTCCCTTTTCTTCCAGAATTTTGTTATAAAAACGCTTACTTTTAGCTAGCTACTATTGTATT
>JAQVGZ010000071.1 GCA_028696455.1 Desulfotomaculaceae bacterium
TTACCGCTGCTACTGAGTCACCGCCCCCAATAACTGTGGTTGCGTCTATTTCGGCCAGCACGCGGGCTATTGCTTCTGTACCCCCGGCAAAGGGTTCTAATTCAAACACTCCCATGGGGCCATTCCCCATTACCATCCTGGCTGACTGCAAGGCCTCAGTGAATCGTTCCACTGACTTAGGGCCGATATCTAGCGCCATCCAGCCGGCTGGAATTTCCCCTATCGATACGGTATTCTTGGCAGCGCTGGAATCAGCTGCCTCAGCAACTACCACATCCACGGGTAAGAGGAAGTTGACTCCCCTCTTTTTGGCTTCTTCAAGTAGCCCCTGAGCCATTTCGACTTTATCGGTCTCAAGCAGGGAAGTGCCAGTTTCATACCCCTGTGCTTTCAAAAAGGTGTTAGCCATTCCACCGCCAATGATCAGAGTGTCTACTTTATTAAATAAATTTGAAATTACCGCAATTTTATCCGATACCTTGGCACCGCCCATAATTGCTACAAAAGGCCGCTCTGGCTCGGACAGAAGCTTGCCCAGCATTTTCAATTCGTCTTCCATCAGTAAGCCAGCCGCAGCTGGCAAAAAATTGGCTACTCCTTCTGTGGAGGCATGGGCGCGGTGAGCTGTCCCGAAGGCGTCGTTTACATATATGTCAGCCAGTTCGGCCAGTTGTCGGGCAAAATCCTCATTATTCTTCTCTTCTTCAGGATGAAAACGGACATTTTCTAGAAGGACAACGTCTCCAAGTGGCATTTTATCCACGGCTGACTGCGCCAGCTTACCCACACAATCATCCACCTTGGTTACTGGCTGTCCAAGCAATTCCGATAAACGCCTGGCCACAGGATCCATCCTGTACTTATCATCCACCTTTCCTTTAGGCCGGCCCAGGTGGGAAACAAGAATCACTTTAGCCTTTTGGTCAAGAAGATAATTGATTGTGGGTAAAGCTGCCCTAATCCGGGTGTCATCGGAAACCTGACCGTCTTTACCTACAGGCACGTTGAAGTCCACTCGCACCAGCACCCGCTTACCTGACACATTTAAATCCCGCACAGTTTTTTTGTTTATGTTACATCTACCTCCTTCCGGCGAATCCCTGAAGCGCCGGTCAAAGCTGAAATGGTTGCATTCCGCTCCGGCCGGCGCAAAATTTAATCAACTCAGGCTAGATCCCCTTGGAAACCATGTAGGAAATGAGGTCTAAAATCCTCTGGGCATAGCCCCATTCATTGTCGTACCAAGCTACTACCTTTACCATATTATCACCAATGACCATCGTCGAAAGCGCATCAACTATTGTGGAGTGGGGGTTACCGTTAAAGTCGATGGACACTAGCGGCAGCTCGCAATACTCCATAATCCCTTTTAAAGGACCTGCCGCAGCCTCTTGGAAAGCAGCGTTAACTTCTTCGGCATCAACTTTTTTAGATAACTCAGCCACCAGGTCCACAACTGAGACATTAGGTGTAGGAACCCGCATGGCAAAACCGTTCAGCTTGCCTTTCAGCTCAGGCAAAACAAGTCCGACCGCTTTAGCAGCACCGGTACTGGTGGGGATAATCGAAAGATTAGCTGCCCTTGCCCGCCTCAAGTCGCGATGAGGCATATCAAGGATCTGCTGATCATTAGTATAAGCGTGCACGGTGGTCATAAACCCTTTGACAATGCCAAACTTGTCATTTAAAACTTTGGCCACGGGGGCTAGGCAGTTGGTTGTGCAAGAGGCGTTTGATACCACATGATCCGTGGCCGGGTTATACTTTTCATGATTAACACCCATCACAAAAGTTGGACATTCTCCACCCTTGGCCGGGGCGCTTAAAATTACTTTTTTAGCGCCTGCCTGCAGGTGTTTTGACGCTTCAGCCGGGTTATTAAACTTACCGGTTGACTCCACTACGACATCCACGCCTAGTTCCTTCCAGGGCAGTTGCGCGGGATCACCTTCAGCAAACAGCTTAATCTTGTTACCGTCAATGATAATGACATCATTATCACCTTGTACATCGGCGTTATAAGTGCCATGCACGGAATCATATTTAATTAAGTGAGCTACTGATTGAGCGTAAGTATCGGAAACTGAAAGCCGGCGGGTTTTGTGATTAACTGCAACAACATCTAAATCCGGGCGCTTTAGCGCACCCCTTAAAAGATCTCTACCAATCCTTCCTTGACCATTAATCCCAATTTTCACCCTATTAATGTTACTCACTCCTCTCATTAGTGTACCTAATTTAACTTTTTTTATTTAATTGTAACATACTTATTCTCTAGCTACCCGTTAGATTCCTGCTTTACAAAGCATTTTTTCTGCCAAAAAATCAGGTATGACTTATTTTGCCATACCCGTACTGAACTCTTTATATTTATTTAAAAAGATATTAATACCTTTTTCTTTTTAGGATAGATGGAATACCCAGCTCATCCCTATATTTGGCTACAGTACGTCTGGATATTTCTATTCCTTTTTGCCGTAGCTGATCAACGATCTTCTGGTCATTTAAAGGATGTTTTTTGTCTTCGTTTGCGATAATTTCCTGAAGAATTTTTTTGATAGAACCAGCCGAGGTCATAGTCCCTGCTGTATTGTTTAGCCCTGTCGAGAAAAAACATTTCATTTCAAAAACCCCACGTGGGGTTTGAATATACTTATTGGAAGTAGCTCTACTTACCGTCGATTCATGTACCCCTACAATATCAGCAACTGTTTTCAAATTGAGCGGTTTTAAGTACTTGATCCCGTGCTCCAAAAATTCCCTCTGCAGTCCTACCAGGCAACTTGCCACCTTATGCAGGGTCATGCGCCTCTGTTCAATACTTCTAAGCAGCCATACTGCCGCGTTTAACTTACTTTCCACAAAGCGCCTGGTATTGGCATCAGCATGTTTATCCTTGCTTAGTGCAGACCGGTAGGCTGAGTTTATCCTAATTCGCGGCACATCTACATCATTGATTAGAATAACATACTCGCCACCCACCTTCTCCAAAACAACATCGGGTACTATATAGCAGGTGTCGTTAGTGTTGGTAAAGTTACGACCGGGTTTAGGATCAAGTGTTTTCAGCAAATCTGCGGCTTCCTGGACCTCCTGGATCGTAACACCAAGCTTATGGGCAATGTTGTTCATCCGTCCTCTAGCCAAGTCTGTAAGGTGATTTCTGATTAATTTATTAACCAACTCATTTTTTATGTTTAATTGTTCTATCTGAATTAATAAGCACTCTTGTAAATCACGGGCACCTACCCCTACCGGATCAAAACTTTGAATCAAAGTCAGTATCCGGGCTACTTCGGATGAGTCGACATGCAATTGCTCAGCTGCTTCGGTCAGGGAAACTCGCAGGTATCCTTTACTATCAATATTGCCGATCAGGTACTCACCGATTAACCTGTCCTTATGGCAGCATTGAGTCAGGTTAAGCTGAGACAAGAGGTGGTCACATAGAGTTGGCGCTTTTGACAGGAATTTTTCATAGCTATTATCCTGTCGCCCCAGCCAACTTTCTTGGTTGTTTACCTGGTTATTTCTGCCACCAGGCACGTACTCTTCAAAGTATTCTTCCCAATTAAACCCGTTATCCTGTTTTTCTTCTTTTTCCTTGCGTCCCGGCTTATCCCTGGAGCTATACTCCCCCTCTTCCACCTCTTCTTCCCGCAATTCCAGCAAGGGATTCTCTTCAAGCTGTTTTTCAATAAATGTTGAAAGTTCCAGTGA
Source organism: Desulfotomaculaceae bacterium (assembly GCA_028696455.1). Lineage (GTDB taxonomy): Bacteria > Bacillota > Desulfotomaculia > Desulfotomaculales > Pelotomaculaceae > MVQL01. Next base: position 3,721 of record JAQVGZ010000071.1, read on the forward strand.
AGTGAGTTGCAGTACATTAATAGCCTGACATAACCCAGGAGTCATAACTAACTTTTGGGTCTGTTCCAGATTAAGATTAAACCCTATCTGCATATCTTTAACACCTCAGGTAGAACCATTTTTCTTAATAATATTATAAATTCATTAAAGACAGGTCTTTTTCCTGCTGAATGTGTTTATGTATTAAAGAAATTCATAATGCAATATTTTCATTAACGGCACTACTATGTATTTATCACCTCTTATTTCTAATCTTTTCCGCAATTTCATCAATTTTTCGCAAACGGTGGCTCATACCGGACTTTCCTAGCCGGGGTTGCATATAATTTCCTAGTTCTTTCAGACTCGCATCAGGATATTTAACTCGCAGTTCTGCAGCTTCGCGCAGGGAAGCGGAGATATGGTCAAATCCGATCGTGTCCCTCACTAGCTTGATATTTTCCATCTGGCGCACGGAAGCGTTAATAGTTTTATTTAGATTAGCTGTTTCACAATTGACCAAACGGTTGACCTGATTGCGTACATCCTTATATATCCTGGCATTTTCAAAATTAAGTACCGCAGCGTGTGCTCCCGTAATGTTTAGAAAGCGAACGATCTGTTCACTGCCTTTCAAGTAGATTACCTGCCAGTTTTTTCTCTCGCTTACTTTGGCGAAAAGGTGGAATTTCTGCATAAGCCTGCGAATACAGCTGGCATGTTTCTCATTACCAGTAGTCACTTCGAGATGATAAGTTCCCTCAGGACTGTTTACCGAACCGCCCCCCAGGAAAGCACCTCTCAGGTAAGCGCGGCGGCAACACTCCTTTGTAAACAAATCTTCCCGTACTGTATCTTTGAGCCGGCCATGCCAGTCAAGCATTCCTACCTGGCTTAAAAGCACAGCTAGCTGTTGCTGGGGAGGGATACGCACCAAGTAGATATTATTTTTACGAAGGCGTGTTTTTCTTTGTACCAGCACCTCAGTTCGTAGGTTAAAAAGACCTTTTACCATAGAAAAGATCTTTCTTGCCACTGCGGCATTCTCAGTAGTAATATTTAATGACATCAGCTTTCCGCTGCTGATTTGTATACTGCCGTCCATTCTGATCAGAGCAGCCAGCTCAGCCAGGCGGCAACATGGTCGCTGGTCTATAATCCGGGCCAACTCATTTTTTGTTGTCGCTGAGAAAGACACAGCCTATCCTTCTTTCTTTTCGTATATTATAACATATGCCTTAATATTATTTATAGAAGTATGGCATGTCTATCCCTGTTTTTAAGCATTTAAAAGCCCCTGGGCATAGCCCTGGGGGCTAAATCTTATTGCTACGATAATCTTGTGTAGGATACGCATGTTTATGGCCAAATTTTTGATAATCCCGCGGATAGCGAATTCGGCCAGGTAACTCATGATTAGATAATACCAGGCGCATAATTGCCCGTGCCAGTTCATCCGGATGATGGCGCACGACTACGCTCTTATGGATAAGATCCGCGTACACAGCGCGTATTCCCAGCCTTTCAATTTCCACCAGATCTACCAGAACAGGGCTAGCGCCCTCCTGGCGGTAGCGGGTACGTAATTTGAGCGGCACCTGGCCGATGTTAAAGAGCGCATAATCTAAAAATTTACCGGCATGGTCAGTGATTGCCTGTATGTGTTCTGAACCAGTATATCCGTCCGTTTCGCCCGGTTGGGTCATTACATTGCATACATATATTTTGATTGCTGAACTCCTGGTCAGCTCCTCAGGAATTCCCTTAACTAGCAGATTCGGGATTATGCTCGTATATAAACTCCCTGGTCCCAAAATAATTGCGTCCGCCTCTTGGATTGCAGTAAGCGCTTCAGGCAACGGCAGGCATCGATTAGGTTTAATAAAAACCTTTTTAATTTGTCCCGGACTTTTTGTGATATTAGACTGTCCCTGTACCAAGGTTCCATTATTTAACTCAGCGCACAGTGTTATGTTTGCTAGCGTCACTGGAAGAACCTGCCCGCGTATTGCCAGGACCTTGCCGATTCCGCGTACCGCCTGGTCGAAGCCACCAGTTACACTTGTCAAAGCGGCCAGAAGCAGGTTGCCCAAACAGTGGCCAGCCAACTCACCACTTGGAAAACGGTATTGGAGCAATTCTTCCATGAGTGGTTCTTTGTCGGCCAGTGCTACCAGGCAATTGCGGATATCACCGGGGGGTAAAATACCCAAGTCGCCCCTGAGGCGCCCGGAACTCCCACCATCATCAGCGACAGACACAATAGCGGTAAGATTGCTTGTATATTTCTTTAGCCCCCTTAACAATACAGATAACCCGGTGCCTCCTCCAATTACCACGATTTTTGGACCCCGTCCGAGGCTGCGCCTGGCGTAAATAAAATCAGCTACCCGGCCTTCCTGCCCCGGTAAGAATACCGTGGCTACCGATTGAAATGCCTTCAATAAACCAGTAGTGATTACCACCCCACCAGCAGCGATAATCAGCACCCCAGCAACCCAAACATAGATATCTTTAATAAACCTTTCCTCCAGCTGGTGAATGGAACGCGCAAAATCACCTAATAGCCGGCCGCCTGTGAACAGATCAACGCCCAGGACTGCTAGAATCAGTCCGGCCAGAGCCAAACACAGCCAGCGCTTAACCCGCATGCCAGGGTAGAGCCATTTACTCATAATTAATTTCAAACTCCCATGAATTTTCTGGAACGGCTAATATCCCGATGACGTACTGTCACCCGACAATCCATCTCTAGAAGGATTTCTCCAAGACGGTTGGCAAGAGCTACTGAGCGATGCATTCCGCCGGTACAGCCAATCGCTATCATTAATGTAGTTTTTCCTTCTTTAGAATACTGTGGAATAAGAAACTCAACCAGACCAGCGAATTTATCCATAAATTCAACTGCTAGTGCCGAATTTAAAACGTATTCCCGGACTTCCCTGTCGTTCCCGGTCAAAGTCCTCAGGTCAGGCTGGTAATACGGATTGGTTAGGAATCTGACATCGATGACCAGGTCGGAATCAAGAGGAATACCGTACTTAAAACCAAAGGAGATAACTGTGATATGTAGGCCGGGTGTACCGAAATTGTCTGCAAATATACCACTAATCACTTCTTTTAGTTGCTGTACAGACATATTGGAAGTATCGATTATTTTATTCGCCCTGCCCCTGACGTCCTGCAAGCGACCTCTCTCCTCCTCAATGCCGTCCAGGAGCTCCCCATGCCTACTAATTGGGTGACGCCTTCTAGACTCTTTAAACCGTCGCACCAGAGTCTCTTTTGAAGCTTCAAGAAAAAGTATTTCACATCTTATCCCACGGTCATCAAGCTCTGAAAGCACTTCAAAAAACATATCAAAAAATTCTCCGCCCCTGATGTCCACCACCAATGCGATCTTATTAATCTTGTTTGCGGCCTGGGTACATAGTTCTGCAAACTTCGGGATCAGAGCCGGGGGCAGGTTATCGATACAGAAGAAGCCCAAATCCTCCAGGCAGTGTAAGGCCTGAGTCTTACCGGCCCCGGATAGGCCGGTGACAATAATCATCTTTTGCGTAACCAGGACCCCCTTACTTAAGATAGTTTATTCAGAGTATAGTTCTGTCGTTATCGACTATTATTTAATTAATTGAACTCAACCGGGGTCGAAACAGCGTAACTTATCAACTCCATAAAATCAAAACACTGTTCCAAAATCATTCCTTCTTAATGAAAGGATTAATTCTTTTCTCCTCTGGCGGGTGGATTTCCAGCACATCTTCTACATAAGACCGGAGTATTTCGGCAACACCCCATGCCTGGGCAAAACAGCCCCGTGGTAGGATCGGCTCATTGGCATCAAATATTTCAGATATGTATCCAATGCCGTGAGTACGCAGGTGATCAAGAAAAGGCATGATAAACCGACGAGCCTGCTCGCGACTGGGTGCGCTATATTCATGTGCACGGCGGAAAGCAGTGATAAAGGGACCAACCAGCCAACTCCAGGCCGTTCCCTGGTGATATGCGCCATCTCGCTGAACCCGGTCGCCAATATAAACCCCCCTGTATTCAACGGATTCCGGGGAAAGGCTTCGGATGCCATAAGTAGCGTAAAGTTCCTGCCACACCTTGCGCACAACCCCTTGCCCCTGTCCCTGAGTTAGCATGCTGAACGGCAAGCTAACTGCCAGCAACTGATTTGGCCGTATCCGCCAGTCCTTCCCTTCAGGGGAAATCACGTCGGCAAGATAGTGTTCACTTTCATTCCAAAAGCCGCTCAGAAAGCTGCTCTTTATCAGGCGAACTAAATCACGGTCAAAAAGTGCTTCATCCCCGTAAATCCGGGCTAGCTTTTCCATAACGCATAGGGCATTGTACCACAGGGCATTGATCTCCACAGCTTTGCCATGCCGGGGTGTGACCACCCAATCATCAATTTTGGCATCCATCCAGGTAAGTTGAACACCGGGGGCCCCGGCGCTGAGTAGTCCGTCCTGATCCATGCTTATGTTGTAATCTGTGCCGCTTATATAACAATTGATGATATCTTTGAGCACCGGGTAAACATGATTGTGCACGAAGTCCAGGTCGCCGGTGTAGACCAAATATTTATACACAGCGTGAAAATACCACAGGGAGGCGTCTACGGTATTATACATTGCTCTTTCCGCGCCATCTTGAAAGCAGTTGGGCAATAATCCGTTTTTGTTTAGACGGGCAAAGGTGAGCAGGATTTCTTCCGCATCTTTAAATCGCTTAGTCACGAGAGTCAGCCCTGGCAAAGCTATCATGGTGTCCCTACCCCAGTCGGTGAACCAGGGATAACCGGCAATGACTGTCTTGGCGGCAGTAGATTGGCGCTGGACAATAAAAGCATCTGCGGCGCGCACTAGACGGCAAGCCAAATCATCCTGATAGCCCGCCTGTTTTTCCAAACCCCGCCTCCGTCCTATTTCCTTTTCGAGCAATTCTTCGCCACTGCCACCTTCAAGGGCTTCCGTTGAAGCAAAAACAGCTATAGTTTTACTTTCCCCCGCGGTCAGTGGTACTTCAAAATAACCGGGAATATAGTGATCTTCGAAGTAGTTTTCACCCCGCTCTTTTTCTGCCGCATAGGCCATCCCTTTATACCATTTGCCGTCAGGCACATAAAGCGCGCCTCCTTCAGCAGTAAGTGAAAGCGGGGATACCTCCGCCCGGCTGCTGCTGATATAAACACCGCCGGCAATTAAATTTTGCTTAAAATCGACCTGTCCTTCACTGGTAATAAAATGATATCCACGGCAGTTGACCAGTGGGGTCAGATATAGCGTGCCGGGCTTTGATCCGTTATTGAGCCGGTACAGGATGACCGAAGTATTCCGCCCATGAACCATAAAGATTATTTTTTCCAGGGTGATATCGGCAAAACTGTAAGTAAAAGACGGAACATAGCCGATCCTTACCTGCTGCAGGTGGATGTAACCTGATTCGCTAACCCCATAGCCACTGCAGTTGGCGGCAAGATTATAGGTGCGTCCGCCAGCAACCAGTCGCTCATCCAGCTTGACCAGATGAACTACCCGCCGGCCCGGCGGGTTATGGGCAGCAACAAGCAGCCCATGATACTTACGGGTATTAGCCCCAATTATGGTACTCGAGGCATATCCACCTATGCCGTTGGTTACAAGCCATTCCTTCTCAATACCCCGATCAAAAGTACGCCAGTCGTCTTTGCCAAAAGAATACATAACTGCCTCCCCCTCACATATCATGATCAGTGTAACAGCCTTGTATTCTCCTGGCGCTGGTGCAATTAGCGTTCTATTGTGACGTTCATGTTGCATGGCCAGGGCAACCGCCCCAAGAACTCCGGAGCGCTGGCCCAGCGCGGCTGGCACTACTTTGGCGCGGTCACGTGACGATAGGAAGGTACGCGCCTGTACTTCCTGTCTGACACCCTGCCAAACAGGTTCACCGATTTCCATTACCCCGCCGCCCAGTACAACCATGTCCGGGTTTAGCAGGTTGATTATATTAGCTACCCCAATTCCTAGAAAACGCGCAGCCTGGGTAATAATCGAGATTGCTTCCTGGTCTCCTTCCGAGGCAGCGGCTGCCACAGCTACGGAACTGATCTTCTCAGGGCTGCCCCCGGCCTGTCTTAGGATATTTTTGCCACCACCACGCTCAATAAGACACCTTGCTTCCCTGGTGATAGCAGTGCCGGAGGAAAGGGCTTCCAGGCAACCTCTTGCTCCGCAGCTACATAGTGGTCCGTCTGGCAAAACTGTGGTATGGCCTATTTCCCCGGCGCCGTCTGAAGCGCCATGATAAAGCTGCCCCCCCAGAATAAGCCCCCCGCCGACACCCGTGCTGACAGTGATGTATACCATATTATCCTTTCCCCTGCCCGCTCCAAACACGTACTCGCCCAGTGCAGCCAGGTTTGCGTCATTGTCAATGATTACTTTTATTGATAATTGCTGCTCCAGCAACTGCTTTACAGGAATATCACGCCAACGCAGGTTCGGGGAAAACTGAATTGCACCTGTGGAGGTGTTCAGTGATCCTGGAGAACCCAGTGCAACAACTTTAATTAAGTTGTCGGGAATTCCAACCTGAGCCTGCAACTGTCTGATAGTAGTGGCAATTTGCCCGATAACGTATACCTGCCCCCTGGTTGTTCCAGTAAGTATTCTTTTTTCAGCCAGAATACTGCCATTTCCGGTGGCCAGGGCAGTATGGATTTTCGTACCGCCAAGGTCGACTCCAATTAAATAATGATCCGGCAGGCCGCTCACCTCCCCAGTACAAACTTCTCAAGGGCTTCGACTACTCCGTCACCGTTGGCACCTTTGGATACATAATCCGCCCTTTTCTTAATTTCCTCCCTGGCGTTTCCCACTACCACACCCAAGCCCGCATAATCCAACATTTCAACGTCATTATAACTGTCCCCAATAGCTATGACCTCGTCCCTTTTTACTCCATAGTGTGTCGCCAACATCGCTAGAGCATAGCCCTTTGTAGCCTGCAGGTGTGAGAACTCCAAATAATTCGGCTTGGATTTTGAGATATGAATTTTATTACGATAATGTGGAGCAAACTCGGCACTAAGTTGATCTAGCAAAGTTTCATCGGCTATAACTAACACTTTTGTCGGATCACTATAAAGGATTTCCAATAAGTCCCCCACAATTTCCGCTTGCACCCCGGAAAATTGCATATATTGGCGCCCCCCCGGCGTATCCTGTTCCATCAATAGCCGGTCATCCAAATAAGCGTTTATATGATAACCAAGCTCGCGTACACGGTTTATAATCTCCCTTGCGTAAACTAATGGCAATGGTCGGTAGAACAAAACTTCTCCGGAAAGAGCGTTTTTCACCAGCGCCCCCTGATAGGTAATTAAAGGGAGGTCGAGTCCCAGATACCGAGCATATGGAACTGCAGAACGGAACATTCGCCCGGTAGAGATAGTAAAATGAACGCCGGTAGCCCGGACAGCTTTAATCGCCTTCCTAACCCGATCGGTTAGCTGGAGATCATCATTAAGCAAAGTGTCATCTAAATCTGCCGCAATCAGCTTATATTTTGACATAACTCCCCCGATTCCAGAGCTATTATTAATAATATACTTATCATACTATGGTTATACAATAGAGCAAAAAATAATAAACTTTCTTCGTTTTACTTGTGAAAGAATTCATATACAGCCTGTGCCGCTTTTTTATTCATCCCACTTGTTGCAGTCAGTTCTTCTAAAGTAGCCTGCTGAATTGCGGCTAGGCTACCGAAGGCCTTCAGCAGGGAGCGCCGTCGTACCGAGCCAATTCCCTCTATTTCGTCCAGCAGTGATTTCAGTCCGGTCTTGCCCCTCAAGCTTCGGTGGTAGGTGATTGCAAAACGGTGCGCCTCGTCCCGCAGGCGCTGCAGCAGGTGCAAGGCCTTGGAGCCATCCGGCAGGGCTAGTGGCTCTGGAATGTTTTCAGCAAAGATAAGTTCCTCTTCTTTGGCCAGACCATAAGCTGGGATCCCGGCCACCCCCAGCTCACGCATCACTTGCCTGACAGCAGACAGCTGGCCCTTCCCGCCATCCACAATCACCAGGTCCGGTAGACGGTTGAACCTGGCCTCTTTCCCGGATACCTGCCCGGTGCGCATTAGCTCGCGCTCTTCCTGACCGCGCGCAAAGCGTCGACGGATTACCTCCTGCAGAGACGCAAAATCGTCCGGCCCCTCCACGGTACGGATTTTAAAGCGCCGGTACTGATCTTTCGCTGGCTTACCTCCTTCGAAAACAGCCATTGAAGCTACGCTTGCGGTACCCTGTGTATTAGAAATGTCGTAGCACTCCAGCCGATGGGGCGGCCGCTCCAGTCCCAGCGCTGCGGCTAATTCGGATAAAGCCTCCATAGCCTCATCCCGACGAACGTTTTCACTACTTTGAGCTTGCTCTAAGGTAAGCAAAGCGTTTTTTGCTGCCATCTCTATTAATTTCCTTTTACCGCCGCGTTTGGGGGCCTTTAAGATTACTCTCGTTTTTTTATCCTGGCTAAGCCACTCTTCAATAACCGCCTTTTCTTCCCCTATATCTTCAGACAAGAGAATTTCCCGGGGGATAAAATCCACACTGGTGTAATATTGCTTGACAAATGCGGCGAGTACTTCGGAGCGGCTCAAGTCCTGGGTACCCTTGAGCATAAAATGCTCCCGCCCGATTAACTTGCCGCCCCGCCCAAAAAATACTATAATGCAGGCCTCATCAAAAGCTCTGGCCATAGCCATCACATCCTGGTCTTCAAAGCCACCGGAAATGATTTTCTGCTTTTCAATTACTTCCCGGACCGCCTGCAGTTGATCACGAAGCCCCGCGGCCTGCTCAAAATTCAGTTTGTCCGCAGCTGCAGCCATCCTGGCTGCCAGTTGTTTGATGAGATATTCCTGCCTCCCCTCCAGAAACAGGCAGACCTCATTAATCATAGCCCGAT
>JAQVGZ010000157.1 GCA_028696455.1 Desulfotomaculaceae bacterium
TTTTAAGCTATATCGATAAAAACATTGCTTTCTCTGAGTTGTCTGTAAGTGCTTTAAAGAATATAAAGTACTGTGGCACCACCATTACCGCCTTTTATGTAGTAATGATGCCATTTGTTTTTCTCGTAGCAGATAAAGATGATGCTCCGGGCCTGATAATAATCGGCATGGTCCCTATTTTTGCTTCAATGATAATCGCAGTCTTTGCGGCTGTGCTTCAAAAGCTATTAATAAATGCCATAGATATAAAATCAGAAAATGATTTAACGGTCTGAGGTGAATAACATGGCAATTATAATCAATATTGATGTGATGCTGGCTAAAAGGAAAATGAGCGTTACAGAACTTTCGGAGAGGGTTGGAATAACAATGGCTAACCTTTCTATATTGAAAAATGGAAAGGCAAAAGCGATTCGATTATCAACTCTAGAGGCGATTTGTAAGGCTTTAGAATGTCAGCCTGGAGATATTTTAGAATATAAAAGAGAAACCAAATAACAAATGACAATATATTCGAGGTATATATGAAAATAAAGTTAATCTCCCCCAAAATGACATTAAGGCCGATGGACTCTGAGTTTAAAAGGGTTATGTCACCTTCCCTTGCCTTATTAATCTTAGCTGCGTTAACTCCTAATGAGCATGAAGTGTATATAGAAGATGAAAACGTCGGAAAGCTACATTTAGAGGACAAGCCTGATTTGGTTGGAATTAGCGTAAACGTGGACACCTCTAAGCGGGCCCACGAAATTTCGAAACATTATCGCAAGCAAGGAATTAAGGTTATTTTAGGCGGGATTCACGTTAGTGCCAATCCGGATGAGGCCTTAGCTTACGCTGACTCAGTTTGCGTTGGGGAAGCGGAGGAATTATGGGAACAAATTTTAGCAGATGTCCAAACAGGCGATTTAAAAAATAAATATTATAATGATCAGCCCACTAATCTAGCCAATACGCCTATTCCCAAATGGAGTTTAATCAATCAATCTAAATATTTGTACACTAACGTTGTAGTAACCAGCAGGGGATGTCCCTTTCGATGCGAGTTCTGTTATAACAGTTGTGCATACGTACATAACAAGTTTAGAAACCGCCCCACTGAACACGTTATTGAAGAAGTCAAAGCTTTGGGTACTAGGCAGGTCATGTTTATTGACGACAATTTTATTGGCAATATTAGCTGGACAAAGGAATTCCTAAAGCAAATTAAGCCACTTAATCTGAAATGGCATGCAGCAGTTTCGGTTAACTTAGTTCAGCACCTCGACCTTTTAGATGAATTGAAGGAATCAGGCTGTGAAAGTCTATTCATTGGCTTTGAGACGATTAATAAAGCCTCCCTTGAAAGCGTAAGTAAATACCAAAACAATATCGAGAGTTACGAAAAGCTAATCCAGGAGATACATTCCAGGGGCATAATGATTAATGCCAGTTTAGTATTTGGTTTTGATGATGATGAACATACTGTATTTGAGGAGACGTTGAATTGGCTTGTTAAAAATAAAATAGAGACAATGACAGCCCATATTTTGACGCCGTACCCGGGGACAAAGATTTATCAAAGATTGAAATCCGAAAGCCGCATAATTGATAATGAGCCAACCCACTATAACACATCTTACGCAGTTTTCTCACCCAATAAAATGACCCGGCAGCAGCTTTATGAGGGTTATCTGAAAATATATGAGGAGTTCTATTCAATAAAAAATATCATAAAAAGACTCCCCAATGATCGGAACCAAAGAGTTCCTTATTTGTTATTCAATTTTTTCTATCGTAAATTTGGGAAGATAGTATCCAAAATTGCAAGCATAGGCTTGATGAATTATTTAGGCAAATTAGCGCGGAGATTATCCTATGGCATAGATTAGCATTAATTCAGCCCGGAGGTACCGGGCGTTTTTTCATAGTTTATTCCTGATTTCGGGCTCCAGCTGCACAATTCTTAAGGCGGCTAGGGCGGCGCCCACCGCACTGATGGTACTATGTAACAGACACTGGCATAGAACGGGTCTACTATAGGGGGCTTTGGGTGGGAAAAGGTGACTCCCACAATAGAACAGCTTTCTTTTAAGGTAGACACTGTAATTGGCAATGGTTACTATTATGCCGGGTGTTAAAGTTGGGGCTGACTTGCCAAAACCTACCTAAGCATAAAAAACCACCCAGTGAGATGTAAACGCACTCAGGGTGGTTTAATTTTCGGCACTACTGCTTTTTCGCCCCATGGGCGGCTAGGCATAATAATTTTGGATAAGAAAATAATAAACCTTAATGTATGGATAAAAACTGCCGGTTAGCTTAATCGCCACATACTGTGCAGTAGTTTAACGGAAGTGGTGAAACGACTTGTTTGGATTTTTTAGAGGAAATAAATATAAAAAGCCCGGCCCCGGGGAACTACAGGAAACACCGCCGGCCACCGACCTCCAACAACAGGTGGCGGCAGAGGGTACGGCCCGGGTCCCTCTGGTGGAAGTAATCCCCCGGGATACCCAGCAGACCATCCGGGGCACCCGCAAAAGATTTACTGAGATCCTGGACTACAATCTTTCCCTGCTGGCGGAGCGCCTGCCCAGCGCCGAACTGGTTGGCGAACATTTCAGAGTGGGTTCCTTGTCCAGGCGCAGGGTGGTGCTGGTCTATCTGAAAAACAAAGCCAACCCCGGCATCGTATCTGAAATAAGGGGACGGATGCAGAAAATCAAAACGGAGACAGTACTGGACAGCAGTTACATAGAGCGGAATCTGGAAAATGACCGGCTCAGCCCCTTTCCGCAGATAGAAACCTCTTTGCAGCCGGACGTGGCTGAGTCAGCACTGCTACAGGGCCGCATCGTAGTGCTGGTGGACGGCAGTCCCGAGGTACTGCTGGCACCGGCCACTTTCTTCGACCTGATGGATACACCGGATGACGCTTATAGCCGCTGGCACATCGCG
>JAQVGZ010000072.1 GCA_028696455.1 Desulfotomaculaceae bacterium
ATCCGTTTACGCCTTGCACGAAAGTAAATGTTGTTGTTTTCCGGTAAGGTCCAAAACCTGCAGGATGAGTTTTTCAAAAACAACTCCGTTTCCTGCCATTTTAGTTTACACTTCCTTCAAGCGCTGCCAGGCCCAGCAGCATTGCCTGCTCCAACACCTTTTGTTCCCGTACATCGCTGGTTGTTGCCAGCCTCTCCCGGATCGCTGAAGTTTTTAAATTCCACTGCGCCCGGGTAGACGGCCAGGCCATTACCGACTACTTTGCTGCTAAACCGGTGGTAATGGCCAAGCGCAATGTATTTATAGCCAGCATCCGCAAGCTTTGTCGAACTGAGCGGCAGGCTTCTGTCACCAAGTCCCTCCCAATCAAGCGAACCGTGGAAGGCGCCAATAACCCGGCTCAGCAAGACGCGGAAAAACATCAAGGGCGGCGGCAGTTTTGGTCAGACCACCAGTGTAAGCCAGAGAGTAGATGTGTACAGGTGTACCCTGGATGGTATGGCTCAGGCAATGTTCCGGCATGGGGTTGGTTACCAGAATTCCCGGCCAGTCTTTGCCATGCGTGCGGTATACTGATTCCCGGTAGGTGATTTCATCATGGTTGCCCGGAATAATGACCACTAGCATCCCCTGTGCTGTCAGGCGGCTCAGGCGCCGCATTGTTTCGTGCACCAGGGTGTCCTCCGGTTTGTATTTTTCAAATAAATCCCCAACAATGAGCACCCCCTGGATGTTATTGCCAGGCGCCAGTGCATAATCGACAGCTTTTTGAAGAAGTTGATTCCGTTCCCGCTGGCTTAACCCTCTTTTTGTCATTTGGTAAGTATTTTGGCTCCCAACCCTGATGGAGGTCTGCCAAATGCATAAGTCTAATCATTGATAAACCTCAGAGTTTAAGTTTTAATAGCGCCTTCATTGTTTCTACTATAATTGCTCATAATCCCTTCCACTTCTCATCAAGCTAAACAAAAAGAGCGATAGAGTATGTTAACTCCCTCGCTCTTTATTTTCATTTTTACTTAAAAATATTTATGCTTTTCTTTGTTGTAAACGGTTTTCCATTTCCGACCATAATAAATAGAGTATGCCTATTGTAACCAGAAATAAACTGATTTCATTTAAGGGACTGTTTACAGTGCTCAGCGATTGCTGTAATATACTTTGCATCCCACCTAAGGTATCCATTTCTGTTTCAGACACAAAGATTGCTGCACTTAAATATTTTACGCAAAATGTGATCACCGCTAAGGCAATAAACCCGAAACCAACACTTCTTTTGGACATTAGAAAACCCCTCTCTCAAAAACTAACTTGTTACTATATTACACCAAAAACAGTTTAATTATACATTTTAAAAAATCTCATGTTCTATTAGAAACTGCTAATCAGTATATACAATAAAATAGAAGTTTTTTAGAACCTAAAAAAAGGAAATACAGAAATTGTATAGAAATAATTTTATATTTTACATATTATAAATAAAGGTGGCTATTAGATGTATCAGTTTCTGACTATATTAGCTAGTATATTAAATAATGTTCATGATTTTATTATATACATTTCCAAAACATTGGGGTTTAATCCAACGGATGAAGAACTTCATTTTTGGGTGATTGGGAGCATTGGCATATTTATTTTTTTGGTTGTGGAAATTATTTTTAAATATATAGCCAGGTGGTCAATATCTGTTATATCTTTTATTTTTACATTTGCCGCCCTGGTAGTATTTGTGTTTGGTATAGAAATAGAGCAAGAATTAACTGGCAGAGGTAGTATGCAGTTCAAAGATATCGTATCAGGCCTATGGGGATTTGTGGTTTTCATTGGTGTTTATTTTGCTGCTAGAATTGTACTTAATCTTTTTGAAAAAACTTGGGTACGCGGGAAAGGCAGTAAATAACAAACGGGTAATTCCCTGGTCTTACTTATTTAATAAACCCGCCATTTAAGGTCAGTTGACAAAAAAGGGTGGGAGCTCTCAGCCCTCAACCCTTTTGTCAACAGGCCGATTAGACGGGTTTTTTAAAACTACTTATTCAATTTTCGTCTATAGGCTGTCCCCGAAATCCTCCTTAAATTTTGCAACCAGTTTATCCTGCCAATCGTTAACTGTGGTCAGTATACCAAAGAAGAACCGCAATATTTTGGGCTCATCAACAAAAGTTAACCCACCAATAAGTGAACGGTTTTGGTAGAGCCAGCTAATGCGGTCAACAGCATATTTGACTTGAGAGAGAGTAAAGACACGCCGTGGCAAGGCTAGGCGCAAAAGTTCCATATTGGCAAACGTTTCATTGCCATTTTCATCTCTTTGCTCGGATATTGTTCCTCTTTCCATACCCCGGATACCACTAACGATAAAGAGAGCAGCACCAAGCGCGCCGGCGGGGTACTGTTGTTGGGGAATATGATTGACAAATTCCATGGCGTTGAGGTGACAGCCCAGGCCGCCTGGCGGCGTTACCACAGGTACGCCTCTTTTTTTAAGCTCCTCAGTCATATAGGCAATGAACTGAGGTCCCTGGTTAATCATGTCTTCGTCCATAGTCTCCTCCAGGCCAACAGCGATCGCTTCAATTTCACGCACAGACATCCCCCCATAAGTGAGGAAGCCTTCATAAAGTGGAACCAGTTCACGGATTTTAAGGTACAATTTCTTGCTGTTCAGACACATGCCACCACCACGGGCACAGCCAAGCTTACGGGCAGAAAAATAAATGATATCAGATAGATCCGACATGGCCCGGGTGATTTCCCTGATACTCATATTCTTACATTTTTCTTCACGTTGTTTAATGAAGTACAGGTTGTCGGCCAAAAGGCTGGCGTCCAAAATAATCATAAGTCCATACTCGTCACACACCTTGCGGACCTCAATCATATTTTCAAGTGAGAACGGCTGTCCGCCAATTAGATTTGTACCGGCCTCCAACCGGACAAAGGCAATTTTATCAGTGCCATGCTCCTGAATGAGCGCCTTTAATTTATCAATATCTATATTACCTTTAAAGGGATGCTCGCTGTTAACATTCAAACCCTCGTCTATAAGAATTTCCTCCACCTTACCACCTTTTAAAACAATGTGAGATTTAGTGGTAGTAAAGTGATAGTTCATGGGGACAATACTTCCTGGTTTGACAAAAGTTTGCGCAAGTATATGTTCACAGGCTCTCCCCTGGTGAGCCGGCAGGAAAAACTGCTTGCCAAAAATCTCTTTTATTTTATTATCTAATTTATAAAAGGTTTCAGAGCCGGCATAGCTGTCATCCGCCTGGATCATTGCCGCCAATTGATTGTCGCTCATGGCGTTGGTGCCACTGTCAGTAAGCATATCTAAAAAGATATCGCGGTTTCTAAGTAAAAAAGTATTATTACCTGCTTCTCTCATAGCCTCCAACCGGCGCTCAATTGGCATAAAATTCAATTTCTGGACAATGCGAACCTTGTGCATTTCTAGTGGAACCGTATCACCAGAATAAAATCTAACGTTTGCCATTTACTGGTCACTCCTTGATTTTTTATCTTAATAAAATTGTTGAATCTAATTAGGGTTGTACAATAACTAACCAGGTAATAAAAAAGCGCTCCCCCGGGAGCGCAACATTAACAAAAAGGTCTATTAACCCTATTCCTACCGCTCTACCGTCATACCATTTTTTAATTAATCTATTTGTCTTTAACCATCCTACATTATTTGAATTATATACCGGACACGATTTTATGTAAAGGGATAAAATAATGTTTATCCCTACCAATACTGAATATTAACCGGGGTGTCAGGCAGGAATCATTCTTGGAAGCAATAATGCAATTGGTACAGCAAAAAAAATTGCGGGAAGGAGATTCCCTACTTTTATATTCGTAATACCAAGCATATTAAAGGCTATTCCGGCTATAAGCAACCCACCGGTGGCCGTCATTTCCACCACCACTGCTGAACTGAGAAATCCTTTAACCAATCCAGCCAGCAGTGAGATGGAGCCCTGGTAAATTAGTACCGGAAAAATAGAAAAGACAACCCCTATTCCCATGCTGGAAGTAAACACAATCGCTGAAATACCATCCAGGGCGGCTTTGGCAAAAAGAACCTGGTGATTATTATTCAGACCATCTTCAATTGCCCCTAAAATTGACATTGCGCCCACGCAGTAAATTAAACTGGAAGTAACAAAGGCCTTGCCAACTTCTCCTGCATCACCACCCACTTTTTGTTCCAGCCATCTTCCCAGGCGGGCTAACCCCCCTTCAATATTAAGCAACTCTCCGGTTAAGCCACCTAAGGCGAGGCTGATGATGACGACTATAATTTGCTTTGATTGTATTGCCATGCTTAAACCGATAAGGAGAACCGCAAGGCCGATCCCTTGTAAAATTGTTGTGCTAAACTCTTTGGATATCCCCTTTTTACATAACAAGCCAAGGCCCGCGCCAACTACAATGGCAGCTGCATTTACAATTGTCCCCAGCACAAAAACAACTCCTTTGTTATAACAACCGGGAATCCCGGGGGAGAATTCTAAAAGGCAATTTAAGATATCTAAAATTTATAACCGGGCATCCGGTGCGATAGGAACATAGTTGGGAGAATATAAATCATCTAACCCCGGAAACATAAACCAGTGCATATTATTTCTATATAAATTTTCCACAGCTATTAAAAACCCTCTTTTTTTTATTACCCGGATACTAAAAAGAGCCCCAAAAGGACTCTTCATTATATTATAAGTAAATCATTACCCCTGAAATTATTTAAACACATCCAAAGTATTACTCTACTCAATTTGAAGGGTAGAAATGTGGTTATACTAAACGATACGTACAAAATGGGGAAAACGGGGGGAATCACCTCCTTTTAGTCGATTAATGGTTGCACAGGGGATTCTCTCCCCTGTGCGCTTGTCGATAATTTACCTGCAGAGCATAATCTTTTTTAGATATAATTTATACTACGCTAAAGGCGCCTAACACCGGTACCAGTAACATGCTTAAAACGACTACAACGAGCATAGTAAAAATGGTGACCACAATGCCGATTTTAAACATGTTACCGAAAGTAATGGCGCCCGAGGAGAAGCAGGTCCCGGCTGCAGCACCCGCCCATGGCAGCGAAACCGCCAGGGCGGTACCGGCGATGATCCGGGCCAGGATTGTCGGGTTATATCCCAGATTATCCGCAATTGGGAACATAATACTGGACACCAACGCCGTGGTGGCTGTACCGCTGGTGGCATGGCTGAGAAGGGGGGTCATAATTCCGGCGAACCATGGCAATAAGCCCGCCGTCATCCCACCGGTGATAACTCCTTCCAGCCACTCGGTCATGCCGAGTTTGGTTAAGCCCGCAGCAATGGCTGTTCCACTTACCACTAGGAAAAGGATGTTCCATAAGACACCGCTCTGGAAGTCCTTGGCGTTTAAAGTTGTTTCCCCCTTGCTAGTGTCGGTGGGCAGGAGGAACAGCAATATTGCGGCCAGCGGCGGGACATACCAGATGTCTAAAAACTTAATCTTGACGAATGCCGGCAGGAACCAGAGCACCACCATGATGATGAATACGATTAGAACGTTTATCTCCCCCCGGCTCATCGGCCCCAGCTTTTTCTTTTCGGAGGTAAAGTATTCCGCAGCTCCCGAAATGGATTTCACTTCCGGTGGTGACATAAATTTTAACCCTAGAAAATAGACAATTAAAGATCCCACGGCCAGGAAGACTCCGGTGGTTGTCCACTGGACAAAACTTATCCTGTAATCTGTAAACTGCTCAAGAAGAGATATGGTTAGCGGGTTGAAGGGTGCCCCGGCGGGGGTGGCCATGCCGCCGGCTGTGGCCCCGTAGAGAACGCCCAGGCACATCGCCGTGGTCATCTTAGGAGTACTGATCTTTTCCCCCAAGGTATTGCTGTAGGAATCACCTGCAAACTTGGCAATAGCCAGGGCAATCGGAATCATGATCGCTACCGAGGCTGCATCGTCGATAAAGGCAGACACGACGGCGGATACGATCATGACAGCTACCAACAGGCGCTGCCCTGAGGTTGCCACTCCGCGAATACTTAGCAAAGTTATGGCCATTCTTTGGGCTAACCCGTGTTTTTGGAAGGCATGACCAAATAACATAACCCCCAGGAGAAAGGTTAAAACAGGCTGGCCGTACAGGGCCATGGTTGTTTTAAAGTCCATGGCTCCACCCAGAGGAAATAGGACCAAAGGTAGGAGGCCTGTCGCCGCCCAGGGAATCGGTTGGGCAATCCACCAGGCAAGGACCCAGGCAAAACTGCTTAATGCGAAGTGCGCCGCCGGATTCAACCCGGGAAAGTTAATAGACTGAACAATGAAAAAGGCCAGGGGCCCGACCAGGATGCTAATTAAAACCTTTACAGCAGTACCGGATTTGGGTTCTGCCGCTTTCTCTTGACTCATAAAATATCCTCCTTTTTCAATTGTGAGAGCCTCTTAGGGTGTCGAGCCAGCTTTGTTAAGTTTTCCCTATACAAACTTTTTAGTTCCTGCTGATTTGAGTGAGAATCGCAGCAAAAAGAGATTAATTACTTTTTGCTGCGAAATATAGGGCTTTTTGAAATAAAAAACAAGGAATATTTTGGAAATAGTTTCCATTTACCCTACTGACTTAGAGATGAAAACTTTGTAGTTCATTTAAATCTTAAATTCATCCATGGTTTCCGGGGCAAATATTTCATCTATGGTCATCAGTTTTGATGATAGTCCCTGCTCGTAATGGTAACGCAAAAAGGTTTCGAGTGTCTTACGGTTTGGTCCAATTCCGTATGGCCACCAGTCGTCACCCATGACCTTCCGGGTACGTTCCACCTCGTGTGTTAGCCATGGTAGAGTTACATACAAGGCCACGCTGGTAGAAGAGTTTTTGATTACAATTTCTTTTGCTTGACAAAATGCTTTATAAAGGCTCATAGCCATCCAGGGATTGGCCTCGTAAACCTCACGCTTAATGATAATAGTATGCATGATCGGAAAAATGCTGGTTTTCCGGAAGTACTCCTCTTCGATCTCACGGTAGTTTGGGAAAAGGCGGGCCACATTGGGTGAGCCATTAACGAAGCATGATGGAGCACGTGCGGTAAACAGAGCGTCTATCTCGCCGTCATCGAGCATGCGGGATAAAGTTTTTTCCGCGGGGATGGGCTCGTGATGCACATCCGGGGGGAGATTCATTTTGATTTTATCTACTCTTCCGGGATCTTCCTGTCCACCGCTTCGCCAACTGATATCTCTTGGAAAAACGCCGTACTCATCCTGGAAAATGCCACGAATCCACACAGGAGCAGTCATTTGATACTCCGGAACGCCAACTATTTTTCCTTTAAGGTCCTCGGGACGGCTAATCCCTTTATGAGTGTTGATAAAAACACAGGAATGTCTAAAAAACCTGGACGGAAAAACGGGAATGGCAATAAACCGATCGTCTCCCCGGGAACGGGTCATGACGTATGATGACAATGAAGACTCCGAAACGTCGAATTCCGCGTGCTTTAGCTGGCGCCAGAATACCTCCTCCACCACCATAGGCAGAAAGTTTAGGTCAATTCCTTCGGGCGCCACTGTACCATCTCGAAGCGCCTGGGCCCGATCATAAGGCGGACAGGCAATAGTTACAGAAAGTTTACTCAATGCGCTACCCCCATTCTCTTATTTTTAATATAAATGGCTTTAAACCATTTAATCCAATGGTAGACTTTTTCAAGTAACTTATTTAGAAGTAATTATACTTAATTTCAAATATGAGTGTTACCAATTTACAAACATCACTCTTTTGGGCATAAATATAGCAGATATAGAAAAAACCCGTTGTCATATTTGTAATAATGTATTAAATTAAATAAATGGATTAGGAATATTAAACCTAGTCAAGTATTTTTATTAGAAGTATAATATAACCTTGATTTTAAACATGGGAGTCATCGATTGATAAACATTGCTCTTATTGGTACAAGTATAGCAGAAATAGAAAAAACCCGTTGTTACATTTGTAACAATGTATTAAATAAAATAAATAATTTGAGCAATTAAACTAAGTCAAGTATTATTGGAAATGTATATCTTGATTTTCAAAACATGGAACAACATTACTTATTGATATATGTAGTAAGAATAGAAAAACCCGTAGTTATATAACTAAGGGTTTTTTTGCTGATTTTCTTGACAGTTTGGGGCTACAGTTGACAATGGACTGTGAAAAAACTGCTGCGATTTTCATAAGGAAAAAGTTTTACCTGTTGAACGATGAGTATATATCCTGTCTACCAGCATTCTTAAAGGGGCGGCTTCAATTTTTGTCCTACGAAAATTGAGCCCATGATAACTAGGATTCTGGGGCCTAGAAAAGTCTTCTTACCCGCTGCAAATAATGTAGAAATAGGTCTAACTTAGTAGAAAATAAAGAGGTTTTACGTAAGACATATAGAATTATTATATAAAAAAATGTGAGGTAGCATAAGGTAGCTATGGAAAGGGAGCATATACTGAAAAGAATAAAACAAGAATTGGCTTATTCCGAAATTAAATGTATTCCAAACCAAATAATAGTATTAGAAGGAACTCGTAATGGCACGATCTATCATGTGGAAAACGGCTGGGTCAAAGTTAGTAAATTCTCGGACAACGGCAAAGAAAACATTATTGACATTTGTGGACGTGGGGAATTTATCGGATTACCAACCTTATTTCTTGATCACGTATTTCCTGTCAATGTTACCGCAATCAAAACGAGCAAGATGTTGTTGTTTAATAAAAATAGCTTAGAACGTTATCTCCTGCAAGAGCCGGAAGTTATGGCTACCTTTTTGGTTGAATTAGGACAAAAAGTGTATAAAGTAAGAGAGATTAAAATTGCCGCCAATCAGCATCACTCTTATCAACAAGTGCTGGATTTGCTTGTGCACTTTGCTAAAATTTTTGGCACGGATACTCATAATGGGCGATTAATTCCTTTTAACTTAACACAACAAGACATTGCCCATTTTGTCGGGCTTTCCCGGCCTCGTGTGAGTATGAGTCTAAAAGGTTTACTCGAATTAGGTTATATCTACCGGCAAGGCAAGTATTTTGTGATAGATGATTCAGTGTTATCGCATAGGTCAAATTTATTAATTGACAATAAAAAGCACTAAATAAACATTCGCTAGCCGACACGACACCGCATAACCCGGGCGGTTTCCAGACACCTTTCTTTGTGCAATTCCGTAATAATTATTTAACCACCCACAGGTACAAAAATTCCGTAAGAAATGTTAATATGCAACTACCATCACCTGTTATTTTTCAATTAACAGCTCCGCCTTTTCCCCTGCCTTTAAAGGGCTGCCATCCGTCAGGCGTACTTTAATTTTCACGCTGTTTTTATTTTTATTTGCTGTAGTTTGCAGGTCTTTAGGCGTATACTGGGCCTGCAGATCAATAAAGCTTACAGTACCCGGGTATTCCTCTGCTCCGTTTCTGACTACCAGTTCCTGTCCGTAGCTTACTTCAGGCAGGTACTCCTCAGGTAGGTACGCCACCAAATATTTCTCCGTGTCAGCGGCAATATCCACCAAATTATAGCCAGGCGCCACTACGTCACCCAATAAATAATTTTTGCTAATAATAGTACCGCTGCTAACAGCGTAAAGCTTATATTTGGCCAAATTGTCCCGGGCCTGGCGGAGTCCGCTCTCGGTCTGGGCAATATCTGCCCGGGCGAAATCTATCTTTCCCTTATCGGCGCCTTTATTCAGCAAGAGCAGTTTCTGGTTGGCGCTGTCCAGCTCTGTTCGCGCTGCGGACGTAGCAGCTTTGGCCAGATCCATTTTGTATTTGGCATCATCCAGGGCAGCTTTGGCCAGTGCTCCGGATTCATATAAAGTCATCGCTGTCTCATAGTTCCTGGTGTCGTTTTTATAGGTCAGCTGTGCGCTGGATAGGGCATTTTCAGCCAGGGCGACATTATTTTGCGCCTGTTTGATTTCTTCCGGATCGGTCATGTTCAATAAATCTGCCAGAGTTGCCTGTTTTTTGGCCAGGCTTGCTTTCAGTTGTTCGATAGTGTAAAGCTCGTTGCTGCTATCGATTTCAGCAATTAGATCTCCTGCCTTTACCTGCTGCCCGAGCTCTACCGGCATACTGGTTATCTTCCCGGACACCTCGCTGTAATGGGAGAATATGGTCGTTTCTACCTCTCCTTTGAGGACAAGGCTTTTTTCGCCTTTGGAGCAGCCACCAACAGACAGCAGGAGCAAGATCAATAGAGGCGCCAAAAATACTCTTTTTATCATACAGTCCCCCTACATTACTTCTCTAACTCTGGCAGCAAGGTACCAGTTGCCATATTATTATTGAAGGTTTACATCTCATTCCGCTTCAAATTCTGCGGTATTTTTTTAACAGCAGGGTGTTTAACACCATGAAAATGCCTGAGCATCCCAGCAAAACTACAACATCTTTAGTAAACATTGAAAGCCCATCGCCCTTGATCATCACCTTCGTCAGCGCATCAGCCACATAGTATAAGGGCATAAAGGGCTCTAGAAACTCTATCGCGGGAGGTAGGTCAAAAAGACCGGAAAAAAATATTTGCGGGATGATGATCACCGGAATAAATTGCATCATTTGAAACTCACTGCTGGCTGCAGTGGAAACCAGGATGCCCAGGGTCAGAGCAACCATGGCGGTGAGCAGGGTAATCAGCAGTACCAGGCCAAAAGAGCCAACCATCGTCACGTTCAATACGTAGATAACGTAGGTGGAAATTAGAAAGGACTGCAATACGGTGAATAGGCCAAAGCCCAGCACATACCCGCCAACTATCTCCCACCGCTTAATGGGCATAGAGAGTAATTTTTCCAGGGTACCCGAAGTCCTCTCTTGCAAAAAGGAAATACCGGCTACCAGAAAAGTAAAGAAGAAAACGATAAAGCCGATCAATACTGTACCAAAGCTATCAAACAAAGTAGCATCTTCATAACCATAGATATATTTTACTTCTGACAATAAATCCGGTCGGAAAGCTGGGGTTCTATTTTGAGCCTCTTGCAGCGCTGCCAGAGCCTGCTTTGCTTTTGTCGGATCACTACCGTCCACTTCGATATAAGACTTGCCGCTGACAATATTTACAGTGGCAACCACTTCACCCTGCGCCAGGGCAGCCCTAGCCTGATTTTCCCTGTAGCGCGCGACAATAACATTACTATCGTCAAGTTGCTCCATATAGTCCGCAGGCGCATTGATTACCGCCACTTTGACCGTAGGCTCCGCTTCGCCCAGTATAAAAAAGAGCAAAGTGAGTAGCAGCATGGGGGCGGCCAGCATCAGGGCCAGCGTGCGCCTGTCGTGGCGAAGCTGATTTAATATCCGGACAGCGAGCGCTCTAACCCTCATTTTGCTTCCCTCCGTAATAAATAAAAGCCTCCTCAATGCTGCCGGCGCCTGCACTGGCCTGTAGTTCATCAGCAGTGCCCTGCGCAATCAGCCGGCCATCCCTGAGCATGGCTAACATATGACACTTGCTGGCCTCGTCCATCACGTGGGTGGTCACCATAATAGTAACCCCCTGGCTGGCTAGTTTATTGAGTTCCTTCCAGATGCTTTTTCTCAGAAGCGGATCGATGCCAACGGTGGGCTCGTCTAATACCAGCACCGGCGGACTGTGCAAAATGGCAATCGCCAGGGAAAGCCGCCGCTTCATTCCTCCTGAATAAGTCTGCACCGGCTTGTCTATATGGTCGGATAGATTGACCAGAGCCATTATCTCAGCCGTTCTTTTCTTGATTTGCGCTTTGCTCATACCGTAGATTGACCCAAAAAAATAGAGGTTTTCGGCCGCTGTCAGCGTATTGTACAGGGCGTCAGCCTGAGCCATGTACCCTATTTTATTCATCAGATCAAGCCTGGGCATGCGTTCTTTTAAAACATAAGCTTCACCGGTAGTGGCCTCAAGAATGCCGGCTACGAGCTTAACAATTGTTGTTTTACCACAGCCGGAGGGACCCAGGAGGCCATAGATACGTCCATAAGGCACTTGCAAGTCAATATTAAACAAAACCTGCTTTGCCCCGAAAGCTTTATTCACCTTTTTTAAGACAATACAATTGTTTCTATTCATAATAATCTCATTATATTAGATTAGACTGTAATAGTGTAACCGTCAAGTAAAAATGAACAAAAAATGATAAATAACTTTGAACACCTAATTATTGCCAAAAATGGTTTGGCGGTGCTTCATACGATAGCTGTCACCGGTTAGATGGATGACCTCGCTCTTGTGAATTAAGCGATCCAGAATAGCAGTGGTAATCGCCGGATCACCCAGGATGTCGCCCCAGTCTTCTGGACCTTTGTTGGAGGTAATGATAATTGAGGTCTGGGCATAGAGCTTGTTGATTAGTTGAAAAAAGAGGTTAGCCTCGTGGCGGTCAA
>JAQVGZ010000158.1 GCA_028696455.1 Desulfotomaculaceae bacterium
CGGAGATGATCTGCACTTTTTTGGAGGAAAAGGCTCACCCACTTTACGGGTAGCGGAAATGACCATAGGCGGTCAATAAGAAATTTCATATGCAATTTCTTTTTTGCCAATGCGTTTAAATTATGGTAAAATGACACCATCCGGTTAGGGGTGATAATATTGAAGATATTGATACTTAACGGCCCCAATCTAAATTTACTTGGGAAAAGGGAGCCTGCGACTTATGGTACCCTTAGCCTGGAGGAGATTAATCAAAGGATTTCGGTCTTGGCTGCTGATTTAGGTGCTGAGACATACTTTCGGCAGTCAAACCACGAGGGTGAGTTAATTGACTTGCTGCACAGCGCTGCGGCAGACGTGGACGCAGTTATTTTTAACCCCGGAGCGTATACTCATTATAGTTACGCCCTGCGTGATGCTGTCAAGGCGATCGGCATCCCTACTGTGGAAGTGCACCTATCTAATATCCATGCGCGTGAGGACTTTCGCCGGAACTCGGTGATTGCTCCGGTGGCTGTTGGTCAAATCAGCGGCTTTGGCGCTGCCGGCTATCTGATGGCACTCCGAGCTATGGTGGAACTGGCGCCTTACTGGAGGAAGAATGTTTAAAGCACGCATTAATAAGCTAATGGAGCTTAGGTCTGACGTCGGGGTGGAGGCTTTTTACGTCACCAGGCCGCAAAACCGTTTTTACTTAAGCGGTTTTACGGGGACAGCAGGCGCCTTATTGCTGTGTGGCAGTGGCGCTTTTTTACTTACCGATTTTCGTTACCTGGAGCAGGCAAAACAGCAAAGCCCGCACTTAACCATAGTAGATGCCACTGAATCGTTAATGAACAGGCTTGATGAGCTTGTTCGGGAGAATAACGTATCGCGCCTGGGCTATGATGGAGACCATCTGTCCCATAACGAGTTCTTAAGGCTTAAGGATAAATTAGTTAGTGTCAATTTGACAGCGACCAGCGGCCTGGTGGAAAAGCTAAGGCTCATAAAGGACAGCACTGAGATTAAACATATTGAGGAAGCAGTGCGGCTGTCTGACCGCGCCTTTGAGCAAGTCAGGCCGCATATCAAGCCGGGCGTCACGGAACGGGAAATAGGCTTACGGCTGGATTTTGCCATGCGGGAAATGGGTGCGGAAGGTGTGGCCTTCGAAACTATAGTGGCTTCCGGCCCCCGGTCAGCGTTGCCTCACGGGGTAGCTTCCTCGAAAAGGCTCCAAAAGGGTGATCTGGTGATTATGGATTTTGGGTCAGTGTATTGCGGTTACCATTCGGATATTACCAGGACTATTGTTGTGGGGGAGCTAGCACCCTGGCAAAGGGAAATATATTCGATCGTGCTTGAAGCCCAGTTAAAGGCTATTGAAGCAATACGCCACGGGGTGAAGGCATCGGCTGTGGACAGTGCCGCCCGTTATGTGATTACCAGTAAAGGTTACGGAGATTATTTTGGCCATGGGACCGGGCACGGGCTTGGACTGGATATTCATGAAAACCCCAGGCTGTCTAGAAAGGTCGACACCGTATTGCAGGCTGGAATGGTAGTAACGGTCGAGCCGGGTATTTACCTGCCGGGGCAGGGAGGGGTTAGGATTGAGGACACCGTTATTGTTTTAGAGTCCGGATGCCGTGTCTTAACCCAAACACCTAAGATGAGGCTGGAAATTTTATCATAAAATAGGGGGATGGTTGCGTGATATCAACCAACGATTTTAGGACAGGGCTTACTATTGAGCTGGAAGGCGATGTCTTCCAGGTGATTGAATTTCAGCACGTCAAGCCGGGCAAGGGCGCAGCTTTTGTTCGCTCAAAACTGAGAAACCTACGGACAGGATCCGTAACTGAAAAAACTTTTAACGCAGGTGAAAAAATCCCCAAAGCCAGGATTGAACGCCGTTTAATGCAGTACTTATACAATGATGGAAAAGAGTATAATTTTATGGATATGGAAACCTTCGATCAACAGGCTTTGACGGCTGAACAGCTGGGTGATGCTGTTAAATATCTAAAAGAAAACATGAATATTCACGTTCTTACCTTCCAGGAAAAGTCTATCGGTGTTGAGCTACCAAATTTTGTTGAGCTGGAGGTAATTGAAACTGCCCCCGGTATTAAAGGTGACACTGCATCCGGTGGCTCAAAGCCGGCCACTCTGGAAACTGGCGCAATAGTCCAGGTACCATTTTTTATTAATGTAGGGGACAGGCTTCAGATCGACACAAGAACGGGTAACTATATTAAGCGGGCATAATTTAATGATTGTGTTTAAAGCCCCCTGATTTTCGACATACTACTTAATGTTGATCATGGCAATTTATTAGAGGGGGTGTATATGGGTGAATGATCTTAAGGCAAGAGTAGCCTACCTGCAGGGGTTATCCGCAGGTCTGGATTTGGAAACTGATTCTAAAGAAGGCAAACTATTTAAAGGAATTATCGAGGTTTTAGGTGATGTTGCCGATACTGTTGGGGACCTGGAGGAAGGACAGGGGCAACTGGAAGATTACCTGGAAACGATCGATGAGGATCTATACCAACTGGAAGATGAGTTATACGAAAATGATGCTGATCACCACCACAGCCATGACATGGGGAATTATATCGAAGTAAAGTGCCCCGGGTGCGGTGAGAACGTTTATTTTGATTCCCATGTTACTGAAGACGATGACGTTGTTGAAGTAACATGTCCCAATTGCGATGAAGTGGTTTTTGTTAAGGATGAAAGTTTTGAATTTAAAGATGAGCCGGAAGCGCTAGAAGGTCAGGTAACCGGGGATAACCTCGAACATGGCAAAGACGTTGGAGGTAGCCTGGAACAAAACAAGGATGTTATATAAAGATCCAAATAGTTGAGAGCGGTTGCTACAAAGCAGCCGC